>CAIOHN010000181.1 GCA_903858105.1 uncultured Pseudomonadota bacterium
CAGTTGGGCTAATAACAATAAAATTTACGGGGACAGGTCATGATAGAAATTCTGATATTGTTGGGCGCAGCCTTGTTGCTGGCCTGGGCGATCAAAAACAAGAAAATACCTAATATATTTGCCCAAAAATCGGCAAGTACAGCATCACAACAACCTACTGTAGCCGAAGTAAAGCCCGTTAATCCGCCAGCACAAGCTGCGGCGCAGGAAGTAGTAGAGCCAGTCGTCAAAAGCGTAGAGCCAACCATTAGCGAGCCTGCGCCACAAATCGAAGTGGTAAGCGCCGCACCAGTAGCGGCAGAGCCAGTAAGCCCGGTCGCTGCAGTAGCAGAGCCGATTAAAGCCCCTGAAGTTGCGGTACAAAGCAGCGATGCTATCGCCGCCGAACAAACCAAAAATACCGAGCTGAGCAATCCTTATCCAACCGACTCAGTGCTGCGCAGACATTACGAAACGCTGCACCAAACCGCAGCAGTCAAAAACGAAACCGCTATTACTGCAACCGCTAGCAGCCCACAAGCAGTCGCGCCAGCAGTTACTGGCTCTAAACAGGCTATCCCGCAGGACTCGACACTGCTGAGACATTTTCTCACGCAACTGCGTAGCGAGATTGAAGCCCAATTGCCGCCCAAGCCTAGCGACTCGGCTTTGATTCGCCACCACGAGACTTTGGTACAAGCCAAATTACAACAAAGGCTTGCAGAGTTTTAAACGCATTGGAATAGAATAAACATACCCTAATGCAGCGTTATTACCGATGCATTAGGGTTTTTAGTAAGCGCCGACTCTCATTTGCTAAACGCCCAGGAGACTCAACCCAAGTGCTAATCAATCTGAAAACGTCCTAGCAAACAGGTTCTGCAATTGTTTTTGACAATACCGGAATCACCGGTATGCTTGGATAAATTTTGACGGTCGATCTTGTCCTCGACTTGAAATCGCCGTTACCCCAACATTGCTACCCCATTTTTTCTTCTGAGCAGCCACTCAGCCCAACCGGACCAGCAACAGTATGAACTCGATATACCAATTTTCGGCCAGCAACATCCAAGGTGAAAACGTAAGCTTAGAAAGCTATAGCGGCAAAGTAGTGCTTATCGTCAACACCGCTAGTCATTGCGGCTTTACCCCGCAATACCGGGGCTTGGAAGCCTTGTACCAGACATACAAAAGCCGGGGCTTGGTGATATTGGGCTTTCCGTGCAATCAATTTGGTCAGCAGGAACCGGGTGACGACCAAGCCATCGCCAGCTTTTGTGAATTGAATTATGGGGTTAGCTTTCCCATGTTTGCTAAGGTCGATGTCAACGGCGAAAACGCCCATCCGCTATTCGAGTACCTAAAATCCGCCGCGCCGGGCATCCTTGGTTCAAAAGCCATCAAGTGGAATTTCAGTAAATTTTTGATCAACCGCGAAGGGGAGGCTTATCAGCGCTACGCGCCAATAGAAACCCCGGCAACACTCGCTAAAGATATAGAACGCTTGCTTGACTTGCGGAACGAGCCTATCAAGGCGTAGGAAAACTTTTAACCCAATCGCCCGGCCTTACTGATCCGACCAGTGCATTTGAGTCGAGACTACCGACTGCAGAACTGGCGCTAACATCGGTTATGCTTAATATGCCTTGGGATTGCCCCAAACCTACGCCGGCAACACCGCCGGCAGAGGCCGAGTACAGCATAAACTTGTCGCCTATTTTGATTTTATCCTGGGCACCAGCGGCGATCACAATGCGATTATTGCCAACCTGCACCACCCGGGTGGTAAACGGATAGCAGCCGAACACTTGATGAATATCTTCGCCGGCTTGTTGAATAATCTGGCTAATGGCATGGCCTGCCGGGGTTGAATTAAAGCGGTCACTGCCCACTGTATAGCCGCTGGGCAGGGACACATCGCCGACTATCGAATCGGTGTAACGGTGCTGAAACAGCAAAGCCCCACTAAAACCATCGTGCACGTAAACATCTATGCCTACGCTACGCCGGGCGACAAAATCCCGCACCATAGATTTCAGATCAGCCAAGGCACCGCTACCGCGCACATATTCTGTAGACTCCAGCCGAAAATCGCGAATGACTCCAGACAGCACAAACTGGGCATTATTTTGTTTGGCCACATTCAGGATGACAGATTCCGCTGTGCCCTCGGCAAACCGAATTTCCGGTGCAGTATCCGGGCGACTGTACAATGAGGTGGTGGTCAGGTTACGGCCGATAAAGTCGCCGGTTTCCATCAACTGATTGGTGATTTCTCTAGGAATACCACTATATAAATCCTGACTTTCAGTGCCACTGATCTGATCGGTACCCATGATCGGAAAACCGGTAGCGACGATTTTTTTGCGATAAGGCGAACCGCAACGCTGTTTATCGGATAACACCGCCAACGCTTGCACATGGTAGGTATTGGCTTCTTGCCATTCGTCTACCACTTTAATGTCGCTAATCAGCAAGGGCGAGCCGTTGTTGCGTTTAAGTTGCAGGGAGGCGTTACTGACCGCAGCGTCAATTGCCGCACGGCGCGCATCTTCGACACCACCGGCACCGATAGGCGCACTGCCGCGCACCGAAACTTGTTGCTCGGAAACTTTGTCGGCTTTTTCATCGCCGCGACGATTACCGGAGTCGCTGCTACAAGCGGCGACTAAACCGAGAAAAACCAATAACAGCAAGCTTCTATAAGGCACTGTAAAATCCGTTGATCAACAAATACTGAAATATCGTGCGCAAGCCAGTGTTAGCTGTCCATTCCACGTCGTAAAGCCCGGCGTCCAGTAATGTATCGTCTACGACATTAGGCCGTTTGGAAAAACCCTGCACATAAAACTGGTCACTACAATCGCGTGCGCCACAACCAAGATTAGCAGAGGTAACGCTAGCCGCTTTATAGCCCAAGCGGGTAAACGCCATTTTATTATCCTCTTCCAGACATTGATTTACCGCCACTTTATCCCCCGCCATACAACGATAGAAGCGCGGGCTAAGTTTTAATTCCAATGTGGTTTTCAGGCTGTCTTTGACGGCCCGATAATCGGTAGCGCGGGCTTCGCGTAAATAACCGTCCAGATAGACTCGATAGGCCTCATTGCGCATGACTTGCGCACCGACGGTGGTTTGATTGGGTAACTTTTCTTGATACAACAAATCGGCCAAATCGCGATAGGCGTCGAGTTTTGCCGCCTGCTGGGCCTGTAGCCAGCGTTGGCTAGCCACACTGGAACTGTCGTCGAAACGGCTGAATCCGCTGGCGCGCAAGGTTTTCTCCACTGGCGGAGCCTCGGCGCTTTTGCCGCCGACAGCGGCGCATCCCGCCACAACCGACAACATCATCAACAGCAAAATAGTTTTATAGGCTTTCATGATTCCTCCTCTCGCTCGCATAAGTCATCGACTGCCAAGGCATTTTCTTGAGGAAAAATCACGAATTCTGAGCATCATCCATCAAGATGAATAACCCCAGCGGCTTAGCTATGCGTTTTGTCGCCAGCCACCGACCATAGTTTTTCCAGTTGATACAACTCGCGCGCCTGTCCGGTCATAACGTGTACTATCACATCACCCAAATCCAATAAGATCCAGTCGGAACTATAGTCGCCTTCCAGACCCAGCGGCTGCTGACCCTGTTCTTTAACTTTTTCGGCAATGTAATCGCACAAAGACTTGGCGTGGCGCGACGAGGTGCCGGTGGCGACTACCATATAATCAGTAATACTGGTTTTACCGCGCACATCGATAACCTTGATGTTTTGGCCTTTGCGGTCGTCGAGTTCGGTTTCGACCAATTTGAGTAATGCTTCTGTTTGCATTCAATTTCCTGTGTTATGACCTGTGTTTTGAATAGGTACTTGATATAAATGATGCCGCCGAATCAAGTCAATGACACGGTCGGGGAGTAAAAACTGTGGGCTGCGCCCTGCCGCCACTAACTCGCGGATAGCGGTGGCCGAAATTGCCAAGGCAGTGACTTCTTGAAAAACCAGACAGCCTGCCGCTTGCCGACGTAATTGTGTATTATCGCTACATAAGCGCTGTTGCAAAAATATAGATAAGGTTTCTGCGGCATAACCGGGCCTGGTCATCACCACAATGTGCGCGTAATCGAATAAACGCTGCCATTGGTGCCAACGTTCCAGACCGGCAAACGCATCGGCACCTATAAACAGCAGCAAAGGCGTGTTGCCCAGTTCGTTGCGTAAGGCATGCAGCGTATCCACCATATAAGATGGCCCCGCCCTATCCAGTTCGCGCTTATCAACACTAAAACCATAGGTGTCTAAAATTGCAGCCTCAAGCATTTGCAGTCGCAGATGGGCCGCTACTTCCGGTTCGTCGCGATGCGGGGGCAAGCGGCAGGGAATCAAACGCAGTTGTTCCAGCTCGAATAACTCTTTAACTTCCAGCGCGGTACGCAAATGCCCGTAATGCACTGGGTTAAAGGTGCCGCCGTAAATCCCGATCATTATTGACGAATCTGCCCGTCGCCCAAGACGATGAACTTCAACGACGTCAGACCGTGCAATCCAACCGGGCCGCGCGCATGCAATTTATCGGTACTGATGCCAATTTCAGCGCCCAGACCGTATTCAAAACCATCGGCAAACCGGGTCGAGGCATTGACCATCACCGAACTGGAGTCCACTTCGCGCAGAAAACGTCGCGCCAACGTGTAATCTTCAGTAACTATGGCTTCGGTATGCGCCGAGCTGTAGGTATTGATATGGGTAATGGCTTCGTCGATGTCAGCGACGATCTTGATCGACAATATCGGCGCCAGATATTCGGTATGCCAGTCCTCTTCGGTTGCGCGCACCGCGTTTTGCACCAGCGAGCAGGTTTTCAGGCAGCCTCGCAATTCAACGCCTTTTGCCGTGTATTGCTCAGCTAATACTGGCAATACCTTGGCGGCGATGCTCTCGGCAACCAGCAAAGTTTCCATGGCATTGCAGACGCCATAACGATGCGTTTTGGCATTCATGGCAATCGCCACAGCCTTATCCAGATCAGCTTTACTGTCGATATAAACGTGGCAGATGCCATCCAGATGTTTGATCACCGGAATGGTGGCCTCGGCGCTAATCCGCTCGATCAGACTTTTGCCGCCACGCGGTACGATGACATCGACATATTCCTTCAAGGTGATCAACTCACCCACCGCGGCACGATCAGTTGTATCGACGACTTGCACGGCTTGTTGTGGCAAACCTGCTGCCGCCAAGCCTCGCGCGATGCAAGCGGCAATCGCTTTATTGGAATGAATCGACTCCGAGCCACCGCGCAAAATACAGGCGTTGCCAGCCTTTAGACACAGCGCCGCAGCATCGACAGTCACGTTGGGGCGAGACTCGTAAATAATCCCGATCACACCCAATGGCACCCGCATTTGCCCAACCTGAATACCGCTGGGGCGATAACTTAAATTGCTGATTTCACCCACTGGGTCGGGTAAAGCGGCGACTTGTTTCAAACCTTCGATCATGGCTTCAATACGCGCTGGCGTCAGTTCCAGCCTATCCAGCGATGCCGCATCCATGCCG
>CAIOHN010000182.1 GCA_903858105.1 uncultured Pseudomonadota bacterium
CCCTTCTCCCGGCGGGAGAAGGGACTGATCGGCTTTTACAACAGCTTTGTTGGTGATTAATTCGCGCAATTTTGATAGAAAATGTTGCTTTGCAGGTTAGTTAAAACTGCGTAATACTGTACAAAATTTTGCGCAAAATATGGAGTTGTCATGAGTATCAATGTCGCCGATATAGTGCCGTTTTCCGAAGCCCGTAGTCAATTGTCTGCGCTTGTCACTGAAGTGCAGAGCGGCAAGGAAAAAATTATTACCAAAAATGGCGAAGGTATTGCCGCGCTGATTGGTGCGGATAGACTGGATCATTATCATCGTCTGGAGCGAGCGCACATCCATTTGCTATTGCTGGATGAAATTGAGCGTGGATTGGCCGATGTGCAAGCAGGGCGACATCACGATGCCCGCGAGAGCTTGACCAACATTAAACTAAGTCGAAAACCAGCCTCAAATTAAACCATGCAGGTTCGTTTTACCGACAATTTCCTGGGTAATTTGCACGCCATTGAAGATTTCTGGTGCGAAAACGATTTTCCGCAGGGCTATGACAGCTTGCTGGATATTTTAGGTGATCGGGTGATTCCTAATCTTGAACGTTATCCAGAAATGGGCAAGCCTGTTTCTGCGCACGACTGCGAATCGATAGAGGCGATGAATCGCATCGAAAAATTGGCTGCCAGTTACGCTAATATCCGCGAATATGTCCTGGAAGACTATTTGCTTGTGTACTTGCTAGCCGATGCCGTCTACTTGTTGGCCGTCAAGCATCATCGACAGCTTGCTTACGACCTTGCTGGCTTGTGGTTAAGTCGCTAATTCACTAATTTCAGGCCATGGCTAAAAAACAAAAATCCGCCTACGTTTGCACCGAATGCGGTGCGGATTTTCCCGGTTGGTCCGGGCAGTGCAATCAGTGCGGTGCCTGGAACAGCATCAAAGAAGTCAAACTGGGCAGCGGCAAAGCCGGGCGGGATAACAGCGGTTATGCTGGCAGTCGCAGCGAAGTGCATTTGCTATCTGAAGTTAATCTGGCGCAGGCCGAACGCATTTCCACTGGCCTGGCGGAATTTGACCGGGTGCTAGGGGGCGGAATCGTAACCGGTAGCGTGGTGTTGATCGGTGGCGCGCCAGGAGCCGGCAAGAGTACCATTTTGCTGCAAGCTATCGCCCACATTGGCCAACAGCAATCGGTGCTGTATGTGTCGGGCGAGGAATCTTTGCAGCAAATCGCTGAACGTGCACATCGGCTGGGTCTGAAAACCGCCGGGGTGAAGATGCTGGCCGAGACCTCGGTACAGCAGATCTGTCAGGTGCTGGACGAAGAAAAGCCGCAAGTGGTGATTATCGATTCGATTCAGGTGATGTACACCGCCGACTCGGATTCAGCGCCGGGTTCGGTGTCGCAGGTGCGGGAAACCGCCAGCTACCTGACCCAATACGCCAAACGCACCGGCGTATCGTTTTTTATGGTCGGTCACGTCACCAAGGATCAATCACTGGCCGGGCCGATGACGCTAAGCCATATCGTCGATGCCCAGGTAGTGTTGTCGTCTACCGACGATTCGCGCTTTAGAGTGTTGCGCGCCGATAAAAACCGCTTTGGCAGCGTCGGTGAGCTGGGCTTTTTTGCGATGGAAAGCAGCGGCCTTAAAGAAGTGAAAAACCCGTCGGCGATGTTTTTGTCCAGAGCCGAAAAACCGTCGCCCGGTAGCGTGGTGACGGTGTTGTGGGAAGGCACCCGGCCCTTATTGGTAGAGATTCAAGCCTTGGTCACCGAAAGCCAATACGGCAATCCGCGCCGCCTGGCCGTGGGTTTGGATCAAAACCGGCTGGCGATGTTGTTGGCGGTGTTGTCGCGCCACGGCGGTATTTTTACCGGCAATGACGAGATTTACGCCAATGTGGTGGGCGGGATTAAAGTCACTGAGACCAGCAGCGATCTGGCGATTATGATCGGCGTGGTATCCAGTTTGCGCGACCGCGTTATTCCTTACGACACAGTGTTTTTTGGCGAAGTGGGTCTAAACGGCGAGATCCGGCCTGTGGCCAATGGGCATGCCCGCCTCAACGAAGCGGCGAAACACGGTTTTAAGCGCGCGGTCATCCCTAAAAGCAATAAACCGAAGGATGTGATCAAGGATTTGCAGATCCACGCGGTTAGTAATATTCAGGAAGCTTTGGCGGTGTTGGGGGATTTATAAGCGCTGCTGTAAATTTAGCCGCAAGGTTTTTGTCGTATTCCGGTAATGGAAGATGGTCGTAACAGCCAAAATGTAGATTGGGTTAACGTAGCATAACCCAACAAAATCAAAATGTTGGGTTTCATTCTTGGGCGGACTGTCACCTGTCTACGCCAATATCAGAGCAGCAATAAATCGGGCGACACGCGTTTCATGAATATATCCCGATAGGTTTCCGATTTACGTACCTGCAGGCTTTCCATAGGATTGTAATCGTCGGTAATCACAACGCCGTCTGTTTCGCTGAGCGTGTATTGATGATCCAATAACCATTGCGTCCGACTATCCCGGCTATTGGCATCCAACTCCAGGCTGTCAGTAGATGCCAAGAAAATAAAATCCGTCATTTCGGTTTTTTCAGTCACAAATACACGGACATTTGGTAGTACCTGTTTCAGTGTTTTATAAACCGAAGCCACGGCTTTAGTGCCTTCGCCTCGGGTAAAGCCGACGTAATTTAACGCCAATACGCCGTTCTGTTTCAGCAAGCCGCGCAGATCCTGCAGCATTTCAATCGTCAACAAATGAGTCGGCTCGGAGCCGCCGGTAAAGCAGTCGTGGATGATAAAGTCGTAACGCTGATCCAGTTTTTTAACCTCATAGCGAGCGTCGCCAACGATGAAAGCGCCAGTGGGCGTAAAGTTAAAATATTTTAACGAGGCATCGGCAACCACCGGGTCGATTTCGATGGTATCGGTGCGTAAGCCTTTAGACTTTAAATCGCGGGCTATGTGGCCGCCGCCCAAGCCTATCAGCAAGGCATCTGACGCATTGGGGCGAATCACCGGCAGTAAACCAATAAAGGTTTGATAATCCAGTAAAGTCTGGCCGTTTAGCAGTGATGTGGCGCTTAATACCGAGGCATCTGATAGCAGCAGGCGGACGCCGTATTGATGGTCATCAACTACTCTGACCCAGCCGTAAGTGCTTTCTTCTTCATGCAAGACTTCAAAACGTTTATCAGACTGATGCACATGGGCATAACCCTTTGCGCTGAGTAAGCCGCTGCTTATTGCCATTAATAGCAGGGGAAATGCTGATGAAAACCGGCCAAAATGGCGTTTGTCGCGCCACATCAAGCCTGTGGCTAA
>CAIOHN010000183.1 GCA_903858105.1 uncultured Pseudomonadota bacterium
CAGTCATAACGCTGTGATATTTCATTTATGCAATGAGGGTTCAGGTATTTTGTTCAAAAAGTATCTGAGAGATTCAAGGCTGTTGACGTCGAATATGCTGGTTTCCAAGATTTTCAGAAAGTCGTTCGGGATCGACGAAGTACCGAGTCACAGTCCAGATTTCATTGAGTTTTTTCGGGATTACAATTTCAATCAAAGGCCGGATTTTAAGAAAATTATTCGGAAATTGAAGTCATTTCTGTAGCTTTGACGAGGGTGGTTTTGAATGACAAAACCTCTGATTGATGAACTTTGAAAGCAGCGAGCAGGCTCTGCTGTTGGGCTTGGTAATGTCGCTGTATGTCTTCTGGTATTTCGGTTTTAAAAAACGCTTCCAATGTTTGTAAAAGTATCGAAGAGTTTTGAATATCGCCCAATAGAGCGCAATAATTTTGCAGTTTTTTCAAGTAATCTACTTGAGTATCCAGCAATATAGTCGGCATCGATGTTAGGCTGTAGCGAAATTTCTTTGCGGCGATGCGCAGGTGGTGAATACTGGCAAGATCAGCCGAATCCAGGGCTTGATAGCGTGTCATAACCACGCCATACAGCGCGTCGATTGCCGCGGGTAGGGCGGTATTCAAATCAGATTCGGCGCTGTCGCTTTTGAAGCGTTTGGCGGCTTTTTTGATTTTGCGCGGTAGTTTGGCGTGATAAATATTGGCAATATGCGCCTTATTTTCGTGGAGTAACTGCTGTTCGCGGCCATGCATAAACGCCAGAAAAGCCGCCAACTCTGGAAGCGTCGGTATGGTCTTTGCCGCTTCAAACAGCATGACTTGCGTATCGCGTAGCTCATCAAAGCCGTCTAGCTGACTTTTCAACGCTTTGCGTATTCTGCGTAACAGTGGCTGTGGTTGCAGCGTGTGCAGTAACTCAATCAACGCAATCAAGCGGCGGGTGCTGACGCGCAATTCGTGGATATTGTCTTCGCTTTGACTTTTGCGGCAAGCTTTTAGCTGTTTGCGATATTGGCGCCAGAGTTTATCCAGCGCCTCGATCAACAGTTTGCCGCTATGTGGGTGCATTTCAGGTTTTACGACTTTGCAGTTTACGTTTCCGCATTACCAAGGTTACGATAGGGCCGGAGGCGGCGTAACCCACTGACAACAGGAACAACATGCGCTGCGGTTGCGCCAGCACAAAGCTGATCACCAGCATGGCGATAATGGCGACGATAAACGGCACTTTATTTTTAAAATCGATCTCTTTAAAGCTGGAATAGCGGAAATTGCTGACCATCAACAAGCCGGTGCTGATCGTCGTAAGCAATACCAGATATTTGATATTTTCCACGTCATAGCCGTTTTCTACGCAAAACCACAAACCACCAGCCAGAATCGCGGCTGCAGCAGGACTGGGCAGACCTTGAAAATAGCGTTTGTCAGCCACTTCTACTTGTGTGTTAAAACGCGCCAGTCGTAACGCGCCCCCAGCCATATGCACAAACGCAGCGAATAAGCCGGCCTGGCCCATGCTGGATAAAGTCCATAAATACATCACCACTGCAGGGGCGACGCCGAACGACACCATGTCAGACAGGCTGTCGTATTGCACACCGAACTCGCTTTGGGTGTTGGTCAAGCGAGCCACCCGGCCATCCAGTCCGTCTAAAACCATCGCCACGAACATGGCAATGGCTGCGGTTTCAAAGCGACCGTTAATCGCTGAGGTGATCGCATAAAATCCGGCAAACATCGCGCCTGTGGTAAACAGATTGGGCAACAAATAAATGCCGCGGTGACGAGGTAGTGGCTTTTTCTGAATCATGGTTTTGATTTTGGATTAAGGTTGCTGCATTGTACACGGGGCAATATTACAAGTGCTAACTTGGTGTGGCTTAAGCGAAAATAAGGTGTAATTGATTACATGAGCAAGGCTACGCCAAGGCCCATTTTAAGTCGGTTTCACGAAAAATATCCCTTTTTACGCCCTTCTTGTCAGGCAGCAGATGTTAAGTTTTTAGCTGTAGGTGCGAATTTATTCGCACGGTTCGAGTTTTAAGCCGAATAAATTCGACCCTACTATCCTTGCCTAAAGCTGCGATGCTTGTAAGTACGGAACTTAAAACCTGTTTTTCCGCTTCGCGGCTTTTTAAACTATTAACCCACACAGCGCCAAAAAAAAGCCCGTCAATAGACGGGCTTTTATGGACAGCTAGAACTGTTGTTTAGTTTTTGCTTTTATCAACGATTTGATTTGCTTTGATCCAAGGCATCATGGCGCGCAGTTTGGCGCCAACGACTTCGATTGGATGCTCGGCGTTCAGGCGGCGTCTGGCAGTCATTTCCGGGTAGCCGGTTTGGCCTTCCAAGATAAATTGCTTGGCGTATTTGCCTTGTTGGATGTTTTCCAGGGCTTGTTTCATCGCCCAACGGCTTTCTTCGTTGATGACGCGTGGGCCGGTGACGTATTCGCCGTATTCGGCATTGTTAGAAATTGAGTAGTTCATGTTGGCTATGCCGCCTTCGTACATCAAATCTACGATCAATTTCAATTCGTGCAAGCACTCGAAGTAAGCCATTTCAGGTGGATAGCCCGCTTCTGTCAGCGTTTCAAAACCGGCTTTAACCAGTTCTACTGCGCCACCGCACAATACCGCTTGTTCGCCGAACAAATCGGTTTCAGTTTCGTCGCGGAATGTGGTTTCGATAATGCCGGAACGACCGCCGCCGATAGCCGAGGCGTAAGACAAGCAAATCGCTTTAGCCTGGCCGGACGCATCTTGGTGGATAGCGATCAAATCAGGAATACCGCCGCCTTTAACAAACTCGGAACGCACAGTGTGGCCGGGTGCTTTAGGGGCAATCATGATTACGTCCAAATCGGCGCGTGGCACAACCTGGTTATACAGAATCGCAAAGCCGTGAGCGAAAGCCAGCGCCGCACCTTGTTTGATGTTGGGCTCGATTTCGTTTTTATACAGTTGTGATTGGAACTCGTCCGGGGTCAGAATCATGATGACGTCAGCGCCGGCAACAGCTTCTGGAACGTCTTTTACGGTCAGGCCGGAAGCGGTCGCTTTGGCGACAGACGCTGAGTTGGCTCGCAAACCCACTACCACGTCAACGCCGGAATCTTTCAGGTTGTTGGCGTGAGCGTGACCTTGCGAACCGTAACCGATGATGGCTACTTTTTTGCCTCTGATTACAGAAAGGTCGGCGTCTTTGTCGTAATAAACTTGCATAGGTTTTCTCGTTGCTAGGTAAATAATAAAAGTTAGAGGTGTAAGCCTTTTTCGCCGCGGGAGATGCCGGTTGGGCCGGAGCGCACCACTTCGATGATGCAGCCTTCCTCAAAGCCGTGAATGAAGGCATCCAGTTTGTTGGGTTGGCCGGTCATTTCCACCACAAAGCTGTGCGGGGTTACATCGATGATCTTGCCGCGGAAAATATCGACCATGCGTTTCACTTCTTCGCGGGTGTCGTGATTGGTTTTGATTTTAACCAGCATCAGTTCGCGTTCGATATGCGCAGACTCGGCCAAATCGATCAACTTCACCACATCAATCAACTTATTTAGCTGCTTGGTGATTTGCTCGATGATTTCATCGCTACCGCTGGTGACCAGCGTCATCCGCGACAGGCTGGGGTCTTCGGTCGGCGCTACGGTCAATGATTCGATATTGTAACCACGGGCCGAGAATAAACCCGACACGCGCGACAGGGCGCCGGACTCGTTCTCAATCAGAATAGAAATAATATGCCTCATTATGACAACTCCCTGTCTACCGGGGTGCCGGGCGCGACTCTTAATTTCATGTCGTGATGGCCTTTGCCTGCTTCAATCATCGGGTAAACGTTTTCGGTTCTGTCTGTAAGAAAGTCCAGAAACACAGTTCTATCTTTCAAGGAAAAAGCGTGTTCCAGCGCGCCACGCACGTCTTCGGGTTTTTCGACCTGAATGCCGACATGACCATAGGCTTCGGCCAGTTTGACGAAGTCGGGAATGGTGTCCATGTACGATTGCGAATAACGGCTTTGGTAAGAAAATTCCTGCCACTGCCGCACCATACCCATGTAGCGGTTGTTCAGGTTGATGATCTTGACCGGCGCATTGTATTGCAAAGCGGTGGATAGTTCCTGAATACACATCTGGATGCTGGCTTCGCCGGTAATACAGGCGACGTCGGCATCCGGGAACGCCAACTTGACGCCGATGGCGGCTGGCAAGCCAAAACCCATCGTGCCCAGGCCACCGGAGTTAATCCAGCGTCTGGGTTTGTCAAAATGATAATACTGGGCCGCGTACATTTGATGCTGACCGACATCGGACGTGATGTAAGCATCGCCTTTGGTGACCTGATACAACTGCTCAACCACATACTGCGGTTTGATAATGCTGCTGTTACGGTCGTATTCCAGGCAATTAACATCGCGCCAGCTTTGGATCAGCTTCCACCAGGATTCCAGCGCCGCTTTGGACGGCTTGATTTTACTGTCTTTCACCAGTTCTATCATTTGCTCTAATACCGGTTTGACTTCACCCACAATCGGCACATCAACTTTCACGGTTTTAGAAATCGAGGCCGGATCAACGTCGATATGAATAATTTTGGCGTAAGGGCAGAACTCGGTGAGTTTGCCAGTAACCCTGTCATCGAAACGCGCGCCGACAGCCAGAATCACGTCACTTTCGTGCATGGCCAGATTGGCTTCATAGGTGCCGTGCATGCCCAGCATGCCGATAAACTGCTTGTCAGTCGCCGGATAGCCACCCAAACCCATCAAGGTGTTGGTAATCGGATAGCCTAGCAATTGGGTCAGCTCGGTAAGCTCTTTGTGGCCTTCGCCCAAAATCACGCCACCGCCGGAGTAAATGATCGGCCGCTGGGCAGTCAAAAGCATTTCTACCGCGCGCTTGATCTGGCCCTTATGTCCGGTGACGACAGGGTTGTAAGAGCGCATGCTGACTTTTTTCGGGTACTTGTAAGGTACTTTGATGTTTGGGTCAGTGATGTCCTTAGGCACGTCGACAAGCACAGGGCCGGGGCGGCCGGTGGTCGCCACGTAGAAGGCTTTTTTAATCGTCTCGGCCAAATCATTGACGTCCTTGACCAGGAAGTTATGTTTGACGCAGGGGCGAGTAATGCCGACGGTATCGACTTCCTGGAAAGCATCGCTACCAATCACCGGCGACGGCACCTGACCGGAAATGATCACCATCGGAATCGAATCCATATACGCCGTGGCAATGCCGGTGACAGCATTCGTCGCACCTGGGCCGGAGGTGACCAGCACCACGCCTGGCTTGCCGGTTGCCCGCGCATAGGCGTCGGCCGAGTGCGTCGCACCTTGCTCGTGCCGCACCAGGATGTGTTTTACCTCGTCTTGATGGAAAATGGCATCATAGATGTGCAAGACAGAGCCACCCGGATAGCCAAATATAAATTCAACACCTTCATCTTTAAGACATTGGACAAGTATATGTCCGCCACTGAGTTCCAATTTTACATCCTCAAAAAACTAATCAAGTCGGGAAATACTAATTTTACAAAAAAGGTTGGATAAGCTACTGTTTTTGGCTCTTTTCGTCAAGGAAAACCAAGGGTTTTGCTTGGAATTATCGCTAGGCTACCCGTGTTTATACAGGAATGAACAAATTGTGAATCAGTATTTTGTCGATGTCTGGCAAGCAAGTTTGCAGCTGTCGGCCGCTGAGTTGCAGCAACTTGGCGGCTTGTTAGCCGATAGCGAGCGCTCAAAAGCAGGATCGTTCAGCTCGCCGCTAGCCCGTGTCCGCTTTATCGCGGTGCGCGGTTTATTGCGGCAGACGCTGGCGGCTTATTTAAGTGTCGACCCGGCCAGTTTGCAATTTGCAACCGGCGAACACGGTAAACCGGCGCTGATCGGCGGCGGTTTGCATTTCAATCTGTCGCATACCGGCAATGCCTTATTAATCGCGATTGGCAATATTGCCGACCTTGGCGTCGATATTGAAGCGATCAAACCGCAGCGTAATCTGAACGGTCTGGCCGCACGCTGTTTTTCTGATCGGGAATATCAAGCCTGGCAGCAATTATCGGCAGATGCTCAAATTCAGGCATTTTACCGGCTTTGGACTAAGAAAGAGGCATTTGTGAAAGCGGTGGGGCGAGGCATTGCCTTGGGTGTCGAGCGCTGTGAACTTGGTCTGGAAAAAGGCGGGCAATTACTAGACATTCCAGAGGAATACGCCCCGGTCACGGGCTGGAAAACGCATGAGCTTACGGTAGAGAATGGTTTTGCAGCGGCATTGGTGACGCGCAATTGTGCTTACAATTTGCGGCAACTAAAGCTTGAATTAAATTAGGTCTCGCCCAAAAAAACGCCAGAGGCAGCTATCAATCGGCTAGCTCTGGCTGATGGAACCACTATCGCTGTCGAATGTATTTCTAGCAATCTCCAGCTACAGACGTACCAAGGTTGGGTGAGTATGGCCTATACCCACCCATGAGGTTCAAACTGCGCTAACTAAAGCTCAGTTCAATTGTTTCTCATTACATGCTCTGGCTTTGGCTCGGCAGCTTTTGGCGACGGATTGTCGTTATGCATCGTATGCCCCGGTGCCTGTTCCTGCTTCGGCGACGGATTGCTGTTTTGCATATGGTGTTCTTTTGGAGCCGGTTTTTCCGCGGCGGTAGTTTTGTCTTCTGCGCTGGCAAGCACAGGTAAAGCCGAGATCAGTGCGATTACTAATAGTTTGTTTATCATTATATTTTTCCCTGCAACGATTGTTTTTAATAGTTTTCTCAGCAGTTATCGCTGATGAAAGACAGCTTGCCTTTTCTCAGGCCAGAGCATTACATCATCCGAATGTATCGGGCATATTTCACAAAACCTGCTTTTTGTAACAAACTATGACGACAAGCCCTCGCGGCCACTTTTAGTCACATTCAGAGACAAATATGCCCGAAACTCATTTGCTGGTGGTCGATGACGACACGGAATTGCGCAATCTATTGGGGGATTATTTACGTAAAAACGGCTACCGCGTGTCGTTAGCGGCGAATGGCCTGGAGATGCAAAGTTTTCTGGCCGAACAGGCTATCGATTTGATCGTGCTGGACTTAATGCTGCCAGGCGATGATGGTCTGGTGTTATGCCGCAATTTGCGCGCCCACTCCAATATTCCTGTGATCATGTTGACGGCGCGCGGCGATGAAACCGATCGCATCGTCGGTCTGGAAATGGGGGCAGACGACTATATGCCCAAACCGTTTAACCCGCGTGAATTGCTGGCGCGGATCAAAAGCGTGTTGCGGCGGGTGCAGGCATCGCCCGATACCCCGGAGCCGATCAACAGCCGTCACCTGTATTTTGCCCACTGGCAACTGGATACCGTCAGCCGAAATTTGCTCACCAAAGACGGTTTGGTCGTGGCATTGAGCGGTGCCGAATACCGCTTGCTCAAAGTATTTCTGGACCATGCCAATCGTATCTTGAGCCGCGAGCAATTGCTGGATTTGACCCTGGGCAAGGAGGCAGATCCGTTCGACCGCAGCATTGATGTGCAAATCAGCCGCCTACGCCAGCGCCTGGGCGATAACGCCAAGGAACCCGTGATTATCAAGACGGTGCGCAGCGAAGGCTATATTTTGTCTACCGAAGTGGGCATGCAACCGTGAGCGCCTGGATGCCGCGCACCCTGTTTGGTCGCATGTTCAGCATTCTGTTGCTGGGTTTATTCATGGCGCAAGCCTTTAACCGCAGCATCCACCAATACCAGCACCACAAAAGCGCCATCCAGACCGGCCAAATACAGGCGGCGCAACGGGTGGCCGATCTGATACGTTTGATGTCGGCGTTAACGCCCGAAACCAAACAAGCCATTGCTGCGCAGTTTAACGGCCCCATGTTGCGGATATTGCCGTCTAAGCCTTCCGCGGCCAGCCATCGCAACGGCGAACATTACAATCCCAGAATTAAAATCTTTAGCAGCACGCTACACGTTTTATTGGCAGACCAGCCGCCCGTCAGCATCGTCATCAACGAAACCTCGCCGCAGAAGTTGTCGCTCAATGTGCAACTGCGCGACGGCACCGCGCTGGCGATGGAAACTGACTTGACCAGCCTGGGCGAAGAAGAACCGCCATTGTGGTTACATCATCTGATTGTGCTAATCGTCATTTCGGCCTTTTCATTTGTGGCAGTGAACTGGGTCAGTCGCCCGCTACAGGCGCTGGCGAACGCCGCCGAAGAACTGGGGCGCGACATACATATCCCGCCGCTCGACGAGGATGGCGGCCCGATTGAGGTTATGCGTGCGACGCGCGCCTTTAACAGCATGCAGGCGCGTTTGATAAGACACATCAAGGATAGAACTCAACTGTTAGCGGCGATTTCGCATGACTTGAAAACCCCCATTACCCGTTTGCGACTGCGCACGGAATTGCTCGGCAACAGCGATATTCAGGCGCGGTTTCAGCATGATCTCGATGAGATGGAAAGCATGGTTATGGTTACCCTGGATTTCATGCGCGGCGTCGATCAGCAAGAACCCTTTCAACCGGTGGACATGATGACGTTGCTGGAAAGCATTCAGGCAGATGCACAAGAGATGGGTGGCGCAATTGATATTCACGGCACCATGCAATCGCCTTATCTGGGCAAGCCGACAGCGTTAAAGCGCTGCATTACCAATCTGGTCGATAATGCCCTCAAATATGGGCAGTGTGCCAGTTTGTTGGTGGAAGACAGTGCTGACTGTTGTACGCTGCGGATTGTGGATCAGGGTGCCGGTATTCCAAGCGATCAATTGGAAAATGTATTGCTGCCGTATTACCGACTAGAATCTTCACGCAATCGCGATACCGGCGGTACTGGACTGGGTTTAAGCATTGCACAGGATATTGCCCAGGTACATGGTGGGAATTTAAGCTTGAATAATCTGCCAAACGGTGGTTTGGAAGCCGTTTTGACCTTGCCGCGAGTCGATCAGCGAGAGCCTGTTTGACGGCCTTAGCTGCAAATTTAAAACCTGGTGCCGGACAAAAAACTGGGCGCTATGCGGCTCGTTATTCTGCCGCACAGCACAGCCAGAATAACGAGTCATGCGGTCGATAATGCTTAAACTTCTTTGGCTTTACCGATCAGTTCGTCGACTTTACGTTTAAAGCCAGCGTTGGACAAATACAGGATGTAAAGACCGGCAAAAAATACCAGGGCATACAAGCCATAGCTGCCTTTGCTGGTCGCTTGACCGCCGCCGGCTTTAAAGCTCATGTGGGCGTC
>CAIOHN010000184.1 GCA_903858105.1 uncultured Pseudomonadota bacterium
ATGTCGCTCCGGCAGGGATTGCCGGAGTCCAGAAGCCAGGGATGGCGAGGGCTTTTCACATCCTTGTGTCCTGGATCCCGGCAATCCATGCCGGGATGACGACTTCGATATTCTTTCAACTACTAACGCAAACATAGCCATAAAAAAGACCTTGAATAGACTTCAGCAAGACGGCATTGATGCTGGAGTAGTTTTTGGTTATGCGGGTATGCATAGTTCTGTGGCGATAGTAACCCAGATAATTGCCGAGTGGCTTTGCATTCGCAAAGGTAAATAAGGTAATGTGTTTAAAGAGCTTTTAGAGAAGATGTTCGACTCAGAGATCAGTGCTGGTTTCGTTATACGCGAAATGGTTTGGTTTAAACTAGTGGAGCAACAGGCCACTGATATGGACTTTTCCCAATGGTTTGAAGCGTTCTTGTTATGGCCATTTCAACCGTCCAAACGCTGTTGATTGCCATTGAAATATCCATTTTCCGCGCAAAATCCTGATACGCATTGTTTTGGGTTTTGGTCGGAAATATACGTAGAGTAATTACAAGTTTGAATTCATTGTGACTTTGCCACGCCCTTTTATCCAACAGTGCCAGAACCTGGTGGGTTGCAACAATGTGATTGCCGATCAGGCGAGCTTGCGCGTGTACGAATGCGACGCCTTGTCCGCTTATCGCCATTTGCCTGGATTGGTAGTGTTGCCGGAAACGGCAGAACAGGTGCAGGCCGTGCTGAAGCTTTGCGTGGCCTACAGTATTCCGGTGGTGGCGAGAGGGGCGGGTACCGGCTTGGCTGGTGGTGCTTTACCGGTTGAGGGTGGCATTGTACTGGGGCTGAGTAAAATGAAGCGGATTTTGGCTATTGATCCGCTCAACCGCACCGCGACCTTGCAGCCCGGTGTGCGCAATCTGGCTATTTCCGAAGCGGCTAAAGCATACGGGCTTTACTACGCGCCTGACCCTTCCTCTCAAATCGCTTGCAGTATCGGCGGTAATGTCGCCGAAAATGCAGGGGGTGTGCATTGCTTAAAATACGGCCTGACCGTGCATAACGTCTTGCAGATCAAACTCGTGACGATGGATGGCGAGTTACTGACCTTGGGCGGTTCAGGTCTGGATGTGCCGGGTTACGATTTACTGGCATTGGCGATAGGGTCGGAAGGATTGCTGGGGGTGGTGGTGGAAATCACCGTGCGGTTGTTGCCAATGCCATGCCAGACGCAGGTGTTACTTGCGGCATTTGCCAGTGTCGAACAAGCCGGAGCGGCAGTGGCCGCCATCATCGCGGGCGGTCTTTTGCCGGCCGGTTTGGAGATGATGGACAATGCCGCTATCCAGGCGACCGAAGCCTTTGTGAAGGCTGGTTACCCGGTTGATGCGGCCGCCATTCTGCTGTGTGAACTGGATGGCATGCCCGAACAAGTTGTGGCCGATGGCGCTCGCGCGCAGTCTATTCTTCACGACCATGGCGCTACCGAGATTCGCAAAGCCAGCGACGATGCCCAGCGTAAACGCTTTTGGGCCGGACGCAAGGCCGCCTTCCCGGCAGTAGGACGTATCGCCAGCGACTACTATTGCATGGATGGCACCATCCCGCGCAAACAACTCGCCTTCGTATTAAAGCAAATCGCTGAGTTAGCCGATCACTATCAACTAGCGGTGGTCAACGTGTTTCATGCCGGCGATGGCAATCTGCATCCACTGATCTTATATGATGGCAATAGAACTGGCGAATTTGAGATTGCCGAGATTTTAGGAGGCAAAATATTAGAGCTTTGTGTTGCCGTGGGCGGCACGATTACCGGCGAACATGGCGTCGGTGTCGAAAAAATCGGCCAGATGTGCGTGCAGTTTCAGGCAGCAGAACTGCAGCAATTCCATCGACTGAAACACGCTTTCGATCCGCTTGGTTTGCTCAATCCTGGCAAAGCCATCCCCACATTGCATCGTTGTGCAGAACTGGGGCAGATGCACGTTCATCAGGGTCAATTGCCGCATCCTGAATTGGAGCGGTTTTGATGCGCAATCAGGATTTAACCGATGATCTCTTGCAGCAGGTGCAACAAGCCGCTGCTACCGGTACAGCACTCCGCATCGTTGGCAGTGACAGCAAAGCCTTCTATGGTGGAGACTGTCAAGCGGCAACACCGATATCCATGTTCGATCATTGCGGTGTCATCGACTACGAACCCAGTGAATTGGTACTGAGCGCCAGATCCGGCACCCCACTCGATGACATCAAGGCGCTATTAGCGCAACACGGTCAAATGCTAGCCTTTGAACCACCTGCTTTCGGCGAAAAAGCCACGCTGGGCGGTACCTTGGCTTGTGGATTTTCGGGGCCAAGGCGGCCTTTTGCGGGCAGTGCCCGCGATTTCATGCTGGGTTGTAAAATCGTCAACGGTCAGGGTGAAGTACTGAGCTTCGGTGGTCGGGTGATGAAAAACGTAGCCGGATTTGATGTCTCTCGATTGATGGTAGGTGCGATGGGAAGTTTAGGCGTGCTGCTTGAGGTTTCACTCAGAGTGCTGCCAGCTCCCGAAGCGGAATTAAGTTTGGTCTATTCGCTGACAGTCACAGACGCGTTGGCCAGGATGAGTGCAATAGCGGCTCAACCCTGGCCGCTATCGGCATTGGCCTACGATGGCGAACAGCTGAGAGTACGCTTGTCTGGCGCCGAAGCCGCTGTGCAGGCCGCGGCACGGCAGCTTGGCGGCGAGATTGATCCACAAGGGGAGACTTTTTGGTGGGATTTGCGTGAGCAGCGGCTGGCATTTTTTCAGCAACCCGGTGACTTATGGCGGATCAGCATGGCACCCGCTGCCGCGCCATTGGCCTTATCCGGCAATTGGTTTATGGATTGGGGTGGCGCGTTGCGCTGGCTAAAAACCGACCTACCTGCCGATGTCATCCATACGGCAACCGCCAAGGCCGGTGGCTATGCAACCAGTTTTCGAGGTCTGGACAAAAACGCATGGATCAGACTGGATCCGGCTTTGCTGGCTTTACAGCAGAAAATCCGCATGGCTTTTGATCCTTTAAAATTATTTAATCCAGGCCGCTTGCACGGCTGAACAGTAATCGATTCCCATGCAAACCCAACTCGCCGATTTTATTAAGGACACCAAAGCCGGCCAGGAAGCCGAAGCCATTTTGCGGAGTTGTGTCCACTGCGGATTTTGTAATGCCACTTGCCCGACGTATCAGCTACTCGGAGATGAACTGGATGGGCCGCGTGGTCGCATTTATCTAATCAAGCAATTGCTGGAGGGAGAAGCTGCGACGGCAGATACGCAACTGCATCTTGATCGTTGTTTGACTTGTCGGTCTTGTGAGACGACTTGTCCCTCCGGGGTGAAGTACAGCCGTTTGCTGGATATTGGCCGAGAAATCGTTGGGCAGCGCGTGGTTCGGTTATGGCGCGAACGCTTAGTGCGGCGTTTGCTGTTGTCGAACCTGTCTGAGCCACGCCGCTTTGCACGGCTGGCTGCTATCGGGCAACGATTACGTCCGTTGTTGCCGCAACACTTGCAGGCCAAATTGCCGCCTAGGCAAACCTGTGAAAGCTGGCCTTCCGTGAAACAGCGGCGGCGGATGTTAATTCTGCAAGGTTGCGTGCAACCCGCCTTGGCTCCGCGTATCAATGCGGCCGCGGCCAAAGTGTTAGATCGTCTCGGTATCAGCCTTGAGCCGATTGACATGTGCTGCGGCGCACTGGCTTACCATCTGAATGAGCAGTCCGAGGGTTTGGAGCGGATGCGCCGCGTCATCGATGTCTGCTGGCCACATGTA
>CAIOHN010000185.1 GCA_903858105.1 uncultured Pseudomonadota bacterium
CCCGGAATCATTTGTTTGCCGCCAATTTCGACTTGATAATTTTCGACTTTGCCGTCGGTGAAATTTTCGCCATCGGCAACACCTGAAAAGTGAATGGTCACGCGGTCAGTTTCTTGCGAAGCGCGCTCGACTACATTCCAGGTTTTCTTTTGCTGACGCAATTTTTCGATCATATTGTCAACATCAGCGTCTACCACAACCGCAGTTGGGCGCTCGACTGTCAGTCCACTAACACCGTCAAGCACGATCTCGGGGTAAACTTCAAACTCAGCGACATATTCAAAGCCTTCAGGCTTTTCATTCGGCTGAATGTGCGGATGACCGGCCGGATTTAAATCTTGTTGCTGCAAAGCTTCAAAATAAGTCGATTGGATCAAATCGCCGGTTACTTCGTTTCTAACCCGATCACCGTAAAGCTTTTTAACCATACTGGTGGGTACCTTGCCTGGACGAAAGCCATCTACTTTGACTTCGCGAGCAAGACTTTTAAAGCGAGTTTCCATTTTTTCCTTGACGACTGCATCAGGAATAGTGACAGTCATTTTTCGGCTTAATTCTGATGTCTTCTCGACAGAAACTTGCATTGCATTACCTCAAAAAATTAAAGAAGTCGGTTTTATAGTTTGGGAGACCTGCCGGCGATGTTTAAATCTGGGGAACTTAAGGTCGTATCGTTACGAATAACGCAGGAAATGGTGCGAGCGGGGAGACTCGAACTCCCACGGGGTTACCACTGGAACCTAAATCCAGCGCGTCTACCAATTTCGCCACGCTCGCTTGATAATTGAACGCGGCATTATAATCAGCCAAGTCCTTAAAAACAACTTTATATTACCGGCAACCAGTATGCATACTCGATTTTCCAGCCTAATCCTTGGCCTGACTTTACTAACAACAAGCCAATGCGGAGTTGCTTTTGCGAGTGCATTTGACGACTTTACGCAGCCAATCACGTTTGTAAATCAACAACGTACTATCTACGTCGCCGTTGCCGCTAACGAGCCGGAACGTGAGCGCGGATTAATGTTTCGCCAGGAACTGGCAGAAAATCAAGGCATGCTTTTTATCAACCCGGACATAGCCCGGCGCGGCATCTGGATGAAAAATACCCTGTTGGCCCTGGACGTGCTGTTCTTATCAGGCGACGGTAACATAGTCTCTATGCTGAAAGACTTGCCACCCTGCCGCAAAGACCCGTGCCGAATTTACGACTCCAAACTGCCGGCCAGATACATGCTGGAATTACCCGCCGGATCTATTGCCAAATACTTGATTAACGTGGGGCAAACGGTCAGCTTGCCCCGCTAATGACAATTGCAAGCCTATTGCGGCCCGTTAACGTCGTCGGGATCACCCTCGTACGGCGTCGCGTATTTGCAGTCTTTTTGCGGACACACTTTTTCCGTTCCGCGGCGTTTGGTGGTTTTTAAGGTCAAAATGGGCCAACTGCAATCGGGACAACTTTCTTTGACAGGCGCATCCCACAAGGCGTAATCGCATTTTGGATATTCCGAACACGAGTAAAAAATCTTGCCACTACGCGCCTTACGCTTAAGAATCGCGCCATTTTTACACTGCGGACATTCAACGCCAGTATCCTGAGGCTTTTCCAAAGGCTCGATATGCTTGCATTTGGGATAGGCACTGCAGCCGACAAACTTGCCATACTTACCGGTTTTTATAACAAGTGTCGACTCGCACTTGGGACATACCCGCCCTTCCACCACTTCAGGCTCTGCCGAGCTTGCCCCCGCATTATCATCGCCCAAATTACGGGTATACGAGCAGGTCGGATAGTTGGTACAGCCGATAAATCGGCCATTTCTACCTAATCGAATCGACAACGGACTGGCGCATTCCGGGCATTTTTCGTCGATACTTTCCTGGGTCACATCCTTGCGCTGCACACTTTCTTCTTTTTCGCTGATCAGCTGCGTGAATGGCCGCCAAAAATCGTTCATCAACGGAATCCAATCCTTCTCGCCGCGTGACACGGCATCCAGATCGTCTTCCAGATTGGCGGTAAAGCTGTAATCGACGTATTTGGTAAAGTGCTCGGTCAAGAATTTATTGACGATCCTGCCCACATCAGTCGGATAAAATCGCTTGCTCTCCAACGTCACATATTCGCGATTTTGCAGTGTCGAAATAATGGTGGCGTAGGTCGAGGGCCGACCGATACCGTGTTCTTCCAGGTCTTTAACCAGACTGGCCTCGCTATAACGCGGCGGTGGCTCGGTGAAATGCTGGTTTGCCGCAATCTCATTTAACACCACGGGCCGACCTTCTTCCATTGGCGGCAACAGGCTGTCCTGATCGTCAGCGGCTTCTTTGCTGTCGTCCACGCCTTCCAGATACACTTTCATGAAACCCGGATTAGTTACCGTGGAACCGGTCGCGCGGAATACATGTTTATCGCTGCCGCAATTCAAATCCACTGCTACCAGATTCAATGTAGCATGCACCATCTGACAAGCCACGGTACGCTTCCAGATCAGATCGTATAGCTTGAATTGCTCGGCGCTGAGCCGATTTTTTACCTGCTCGGGCAAGCGACGCACTGAAGTTGGCCGGATGGCCTCATGCGCTTCCTGGGCATTTTTGGATTTGGTTTTAAACTGCCGAGGCTCTTTGGGCACATCGTTGGCACCGTATTTTTCGGCGATTAATGCCCGAATATCAGCTATCGCTTCTTCGGCCAGATTCACCGAATCGGTACGCATGTAAGAAATCAAACCAACGGTTTCACCGCCCAGATCGATACCTTCGTATAGCTGCTGTGCCACCATCATGGTTCGTTTGGTGGTAAAGCCCAATTTGCGCGCGGCTTCCTGCTGCAAGGTCGAGGTGATAAACGGCGGCGCCGGATTCTTGCTACGTTGTTTTTTCTCCAGCTTGGCAACGACGAGTTGCCCATCAGCCGCATCCAGCAAGCTTTGCTTGACCTGGGTCGCCTGGGCTTCATCGGTAAAGCTGAATTGATTGAGTTTTTCGCCGTTGAAATGGGTTAATTTGGCCTTGAACGGCTGGCCTTGGGCACTGGCTTCGGCAGTATGCGACCAATACTCGCGCGATTTGAAGGCTTCAATTTCCAATTCGCGTTCGACTATCATCCGCAATGCCGGACTTTGTACCCGACCTGCCGACAAGCCTCTGCGAATTTTTTTCCACAGCAGCGGCGATAAATTAAAACCAACCAAATAATCCAAAGCCCGCCGCGCCTGCTGGGCGTTGACTAGATTATGGGATAATTCTGTGGGGTGCGCGATAGCTTCGGTGACGGCTTTTTTGGTGATTTCATGAAACACAACCCGCAACACTTCTTTGTCTTTCAGCAGCTTTTTTTCCTTGAGATGCTCAAAAACATGCCAGGAAATCGCTTCACCTTCGCGATCAGGGTCAGTCGCCAGATACAGGGTATCGGCGTTTTTGATGGCTTTACCTATTTCCTGCAGGTGCCGCTGATTGCGGTCTATCACCTGGTATTTCATGGCAAAGCCGTTTTCCGGGTCGACCGCGCCTTCTTTAGGTATCAGGTCACGTACGTGTCCATAAGAGGCAAGCACCTGAAAATCTTTACCAAGGTATTTCTCGATGGTTTTGCATTTTGCCGGCGATTCTACAATGACTAAACTTTTGCTCATGCTATCCGTAAAAAATCAGTGTAAAGAGGTCGGTATCAAGTCGTAAACGATATCTTCCATTCTGGAGAAAGCCGCACTGTCGCCCGGCTGACTCAATAACACCATCAACACAATCCATTTCAATTTATCCAGGGTAATGTTTTCGTCTTTTAAGGCCATGGCCCGATCGATGGCGATTTCGCGATTGATCGGCGTCAATATACCGCCATGCTCTAAAAACATCAGGAAATTACGGCATTCCAAATCAAATACAGCCACTTCCTGACCGCTATAAATACGGAACGACGATGAAACTGCAGGCGTAATGCTCTCAATCTCGGCTAAAGATTCCAGCCAATCGAAGGCTTTGTTGACATCAGGCTGTTGAAAACCGGCATCCAGCAACTCGCTGGCAATCACGGAGGTATCCGGATAGTTATCGCTGTCGCCATCCAGATAGTTTTCAAACAGATAAATGAGCACATCGAAAATATCTTCTTTCATTAGAACCTTTATTTGACTCGGAGGTAGCCACCACCGGCAAGTCCGGTAATGTAGCCCTGCAGTTCCAGCACCAATAGCATCGAGGAAACTTCTTCCACCGACCAGCCACTTTCTTGTACCAGAGTATCAACCGTTGTGGGGCTATACGGAATCAATTTCAATAGATTTTGCTGCTCCAGGTCAAGCACAGTCTGCTCAACTTCCGGCTGATATATTATATCCTGTTGATAGTATTGACCTAATTCTTCAAAAATATCCTGCGCAGTTTCCACCAATTTGGCTCCTTGCCTGATCAGCGCATTGCATCCACGCGCCAAAGGGTTGTGAATCGAGCCGGGAATTGCAAAAACTTCGCGGTTTTGTTCCAGCGCCAAGCGCGCGGTAATCAACGAACCACTTTGCTGGGCCGCCTCAACCACCAGCAAGCCCACACACAAGCCGCTGATGATTCTATTTCGTCTGGGAAAATGATTGGCTTTGGCTGTGGTACCGGGCGGGAACTCCGAAACCAAAGCACCGCGCTCGACTATTTGCATCGCCAACTGCTTATGACAAGCCGGATAGACTCGATCTAAACCAGTACCGGCGACCGCAATAGTATGACCGTTTACATTCAAGGCACCCTGGTGACTGGCGGCATCGATACCCAGCGCCAAACCGCTGGTCACGGTAAATCCGACCTCGGCTATAGCCTGCGCAAATTGAATCGCAATATCGATCCCTACCGACGAAGGATTGCGACTACCCACCATGGCAATCTGCGGGGTATGCAATAAGGCGGGATTGCCTTTGACGAACAATACCGGCGGTGGATTGCTGATTTCTTTTAATTGCGCGGGATAGTACGCGTCGCTTAGGGTGATGGCATAATTTCCTGGCTGCGCCAGCCAGATCAAGTCTTCTTCTACGCGCGGCCAGTCGGGATGTTGCAAAGCATCGATCAGTTTTTCGCTAAAACCCAAACCGGCCAAACTGGCGCGAGAAGCAGAAAATACCTGTTCTGGTGCAAAATGGGTCAGCAAACGCTGGATGGCTTGGCTGCCGACGCCGGGAATCCGCAGCATCGCCAACCAATATTTGATGTTAGGATTTGGACTTGTTTCCATCCCGCTCAAGGCTTAACACTAAATAGCTTAAGCCTGCCCGAATTGCAGCCCACCATCCGCAACACTAAGGCGTTTGCACTCTATCCAGCGTGTGCATGGCGGCGCTGGCTTTCATCACCAAGGCATAGCTGACGCGCTCGAAAGGTCTGAACACCATCAACACGCCTGCCAATTCGTCAGGCATCTTCACAGCCACCCCTTCCGGCGACTGATAACGATCCAACACCATGCGACCCCTACGGTATACATCCAGAGTGTGGCCAACTTCCAGGCCATCCGCAGTGCCTTTATCGATCACCACGACGTCATGCTGACCGATCTGCGACACGCCGCCTTTCACCTGAATAATGCTGCCAACGATCTGGGTTTGCGGTGGTCTGGGAAAATAATTAAGTGCCATTTCGCCTTCAGCGGTCAGCATCAGCCGATCGCCGCGCGTCACTTGCTTGTCTGATTTGTTAATCACCAAGGTGGCTGGATCGCCGGGTTCTTGTAAAGTGGTATCGGCGATGTATTCTGCCTCGTAGCCCAAAATTTCTTTGGTAACAGGGCTAACATAGGGCTTTCCCTGCCGGTAAATCGTATAGCCAAGCCCTTGCGGATCTTCGATAGCCCGCACGTAAACACCGTCGCCAGCACCAGCTATCAAGTGCTCGCCAACAAACCCGATCACATAAGGCGCATGCTGCAACTCGTCGGCTGTAACCACTTTAGGCGAATTCAAAAACTGGACAATCGCGTCACTGGGAATCATCTTGATCGATTGTTCAATAGACGATTCGCGCACCCGCGGCAGTATTTTCTCTTCGTTACCGTCAGGCGAAAAGCTCAAACGCGGCTGACCGTTGACATACGAAAAATACAAAGTGTCTCCTGGATAAATCCAGTGCGGATCTTTAATTTGCGGATTGTTGTGCCACAACTCAGGCCATTGCCAGGGTTTTTGCAAAAACTTCCCGGAAATATCCCACAACGTATCGCCTTTAACCACGGTGTACTGTTCGGGATGATTGGGATTGATTTGCAGCTCGTCAGCCCAAGCCATAGCGGTAAACAACAACGGAACCAATATTCCCAGTATCGCGCGAAAAAACATAATGTATCCTGCCAAAGGCTTTAAAACCGTTCAAAATCGACTTAAAGTCGCCAAGCCGTAACGTCATGACCTGGAAAACTTATGTTTCGACTCGCATCGAAACACTCTCATACTAGACATGCCGCAAAGTCTAGATTAATTTGACTAGAATACCAGACATGCGTTTAGCCTTTAAGCCCATCCGCAAATAAGCCTTTGGGCTATTGTGCCGACTGTATCTATCGCAAGCAGTTAGACTTCACGTTCAAACTCGCCGCAATTTCAGATAAAATCCCGCTATTGCATTTAGTGATTGGAGAAATGGGTGAGTATTCTTACGATTCTGGAGTTTCCTGACAAGCGCCTGCGTACAGTCGCTGCCGAGGTAAACGTAGTCGATGACGGCATCAGAACATTGGTCGATGACATGATAGAAACCATGTACGCCGCCAAGGGCGTCGGCTTGGCCGCGACCCAGATTAATGTGCATAAGCGTATCATCGTCATGGATGTCAGTGAAAACAAGGATGAACCCATCTGCCTGATCAACCCGGAAATCATCGCAAGTGACGGCGTGGAAGAATCTGAGGATGGCTGCTTGTCGGTGCCCGGTTTTTTCGAGCCCGTCAGCCGTGCCGAGCATATCAAAATCAAAGCCTTGAACCGCGACGGCGAAAGCTTTGAACTGGAAGCCAGTGAATTGCTGGCGGTGTGCATTCAGCATGAAATGGATCATCTGGAAGGCAAATTATTTGTGGATTATCTGTCGCCGTTTAAACGCAATCGCATCAGGACAAAGCTGGAAAAAATCCACAAGGCCCAAGGCCATTAAGGACAAACCATGAAAATAGTGTTCGCCGGTACGCCGGATTTTGCGGTACCCACCTTGCAGGCTTTGCTGGAGTCGGGGCGTCAGGTCTGCGCCGTGTATACCCAACCGGACAGACCCGCCGGTCGTGGCCGTAAATTAACAGCCAGTCCGGTTAAGCAATTGGCGCTAACGGCTGATATTCCGGTTTACCAACCGGAAAACTTCAAATCAGCGCAAGCGATTCAAGAGTTGGCCGACTTAAACGCGGACTTGCTGGTCGTAGTGGCTTATGGCCTGATTCTGCCGCAAGCGGTACTGGATATTCCTAAACAAGGTTGCATTAACGTCCACGGCTCGTTGTTACCGCGCTGGCGCGGTGCGGCGCCTATTCACCGGGCGTTGATGGCAGGCGACGACAAAACCGGCATCACCATTATGAACGTGGTCAAAAAACTGGATGCAGGCGATATGCTCTACAAAATAGAATGCCCCATCACTAGCGACGCCACCTCCAGCAGCCTGCATGACCAATTGGCGGTTTTGGGCGCTGCCGGCCTGGTGAAAGTGGTCGATCAAATTGCCCAAGGCACCCAACACCCTGAGCCGCAAGACGAAGCGCTGGTTACCTACGCCAACAAACTAGAAAAACAGGAAGCAATATTGGATTGGCAAGACAGCGCCTTAGCGCTGGATCGAAAAATACGTGGACTTAACGCCTGGCCGGTCGCACAAACCCTATACAAGGGCCAAGTGATGCGTATTTGGCGCAGCGAACTATTGCACAAAGCCGCCGAACTACCGCCCGGCACAGTGAGCTGTGCTGATCACGCGCTAGACATCAGTACCGGTGACGGCGTATTAAGGCTATTGGAAGTACAACTCCCCGGCGGCAAACCTATTAACGGCAAAGACTTCTTGAACGCGCACCCCTCCGACCGCGTAGTACTGGGATTATGAATCTTCGCGGCTGCGCAGCACAAATCCTGGCCCGCGTCCTCAGCGATGACGGCCAATCATTGACTGCCGCGCTGGATCACGGCCTTCCCAAGCTCAGCGACAGTAAAGACCGCGCCTTTGTGCAAGCCTTGTGCTACGGTGTGATCCGGCATTATTACGCGCTGGATTTTGTTTTAGGCAAGCTACTGACCAAACCGCTCAAGCAAAAAGATGGCGACATTAAAGCCCTGTTACTGGTTGGGCTTTATCAATTGCAGCACATGCGCGTCAAATCGCATGCGGCGGTCTCGGAAACCGTTGCCGCCACCAGCCACAAACCCTGGGCCAGATCCTTAGTAAACGCCGTCTTGCGAAATTATTTGCGCGACGCCGAAGCCTTGCAACAAGCGTGCACGGCAGATAATCAGGCCCAATACAACCACCCAGAGTGGATGCTGGCCTTGCTAAAACATGACTGGCCAGATCATTACGAAAAAATACTGCACGCCAACGATCAGCAGCCACCCATGACTTTGCGCGTCAATCTGCTGCAAGGCAGTCGCAGCGCTTATCTTGAACAACTAACCGCACAAGGTATCGCCGCCCAAGCCATCGATTGTTGCGATACTGCAATCCGCCTTGATCAAGCACTGGCTGTTGAACAATTGCCAGGATTTAGCCAGGGCCGCGTCTCGGTGCAGGATATAGCCGCGCAATTAGCCGCTGAGCTATTGGATGTACAAGTCGGCCAGCAGGTGCTTGATTTATGCGCTGCACCGGGCGGCAAGACCGCCGCCATTCTGGAACGGCAACCGGCGTTAGCCGGATTGTTAGCGATTGACGTAGACCAAACGCGCTTGCTGAGAGTTGAAGATAATTTGCGCCGCCTGAACCTGGTCGCCGCTACCCTGGCTGCTGACGCCTGCCACCCTGAGAGTTGGGCCGAGGACCGACGTTTTGATCGTATTTTGCTGGACGCCCCCTGCTCCGGTCTCGGCGTCATCCGTCGCCATCCAGACATCAAATTTTTGCGCCGCGCAGCAGACATAGCCGCCTTGCAAGCCCTGCAAGCGCAAATTCTGCAAAGTGCCTGGCAATTGCTGGCGCCCGGCGGAATTTTGCTATACGCCACCTGTTCGGTATTGAAACAGGAAAATGAGCAACAAATTGCAGCATTTCTAGCCCAACACCGGGACGCTAGCGAAATACCCATCGCCGCTCACTGGGGCATGCCGCGCCCACATGGCCGACAAATCATTACCGGAGATCGGCAAATGGACGGTTTTTACTATGCCAAGCTGTCTAAATCCATTTAGGATTGGCTTGCTTTTACTTTGTCTGCAACTGTGTCCGTTGGCTGCTCAGGCGGTTGATTACGCCGCCAGCATAGAATCCGCAGAGTTACGGCATGCTGCTGCTGGCTACTATGCCGAGGCGCATATCGAATATCAGCTCAGCCCAATGGCCAAAGAAGCCTTGCATAAGGGTGTGCCGTTAGCCTGGAATGTAGTGTTTGAGCTGCGCCAACCCGGCGTATTGTGGGATAGCGTCATTTTTAAGCGCAAACTGGCGTATAGCTTGCAATTTCACGCCCTGTTGAATCAATACGCCGTACAAAGCCCCTACGACCACAGCGAAATGTTTCTGACCTTGAGCGCCGCCTTGAATTACATGGCCTCGGTACACGATAACAGCCCGATTCCGGCTAATCTACTGCAAGCTGGCAAGCCTTATATCCTGGCAGTACAAACGCAGTTCAACCGCGAGTTTTTGCCTATCCCGTTACGGCCGGTGGCGTATCTCGATCACCGTTGGTTTCTTTCTAGCACGTGGCACACATGGCCTATTCAAAAATAAAACTCCCGGCCAGCGCCTCTATCATCATCCTGTTCAGCTTCGTGCTGCTGTCGCTGCAACTGATGAGCAGCGCTACGCAAGAATCGTCCGAGTTGGGCGAGATGTATTCCTGGCTGCTGGTGATCAATACGCTGGGTTCGGTGATCCTGCTGGGTTTGGTGGTGGTGAATGCCTGGTCCTTAGTGCGTGAGTTAAAAAAGAAAGAAGCCGGTTCAAAATTAACCACCCGCATGGTTTCGCTGTTTGTGCTGCTGGCACTCGCGCCGGCAGCGATTGTGTTTTATTTTTCCGTACAGTTCCTGCATCAAGGCATCGACAGCTGGTTTAACGTCGAAATCGACCGCGCGATGGACGATGCGCTGGAGCTGAGCCAGTCCGCAATGAATCAGCGCATGAACTGGCATATCAAGCAAACCAAACAAATGGCAGATCAACTGAGGAACAAATCGGAAGCCCTGATTGCCTTGGAAGTGGGGTCTTTATGGTCAGACTCTGGCGCTTTGGAAATTGCGGTGTTTTCCAACCAAGGTCGGATTTTAGCCTCCAGCAGCGTTAATCCCAGCGATATTTTGCCGCATTTACCTGACGAGCAAATCTGGCTGCAACTCAAGCAAAACAAGGAATATTTTGCCTTCGATCCAGGCGATCACGATGAAATGCTGGTACGGATCATCGTCGCCATCGAAGCCGATCAAAGCCGATTTTTACAAGTGCTCTACCCCATTCCGGTAAGAGTAACCGACTTGGCTGACTCCATCGAGTTTGCCTTTATTCGTTATCAGGAAATGACGTTCCTGCGCGATTCGTTAAAAACCAGCTTCTCGCTGATTTTGCTGCTGGTCTTGTTGTTAAGCCTGTTGGCGGCGATCTGGGTGGCGTTTATCAGCATCCGAAACATCGTCGCCCCGGTCAAAGAATTGGTTAAAGGTACGCAAGCCGTGGCTGACGGCGACTACCAGCAACAACTGCCGGTAATGAACCAGGATGATTTGGGCTTTTTAGTCGAATCCTTCAACCAGATGACCCGCCGGATTGCTCGCTCCCGCGATGAAACCCGCATCGCCGGCTTGGAAGTCGAAAACCAACGCGCCTATCTGGAAACCATTCTGGCCAATCTCACCGCCGGCGTGATCAGCTTGGACGCGGCGTTTTATATCCGCACCGCCAATCAGGCCGCCTACCGAATTTTGCACATTCCAGTCAGTCACTTTGTCGGCGAGACTTTACCGACGCTGGCAACCACCCACCCGGAATTGGCCGACGTTTTAAGCGCGATCCAAAGCTTATTGGAAAAAGCCGACGACATATGGGAACAACGCATCGTATTTCTCGGCCCCAACGGCCGCCAAGAGCTGTTATGTCGCGGCACCCCGCTATTTTCCCAGCACGGCGCCCGTACCGGCGCGGTGGTGGTGTTTGATGACGTCACCGATTTGATCCAGGCCCAAAAAAATGCGGCCTGGGGCGAAGTAGCCAGGCGACTGGCGCACGAAATCAAAAACCCGCTGACGCCGATCCAGCTATCAGCCGAACGCTTGCAACACAAGTTATCCAAAGAGTTGCAAGACGGTTCCGCCGAGTTTTTACAACGCGGTACCCGCACCATCGTCCAGCAGGTTGAGGCGATGAAGCGGATGGTGGACGATTTTTCCGAATACGCGCGGCCCTCCAAAAAGCAGGTCGAAAAAATCAATCTGGTCGATTTGATTCAGGAAATCTACGAACGCCTCGAACGCCTCTTCACCAGTAAACGGGAGCAGA
>CAIOHN010000186.1 GCA_903858105.1 uncultured Pseudomonadota bacterium
AAACAATTCCAGAAAAATCGGCAGGGATAGGTGCATGATTAAGATCACGCTTGGACAAATCAACGACCGGCAACGGCCATTGAATATCTAATCGAGCATCATTATACGCCACCCCACTTTCGGCGGCAGGGGTGTAGAACTGAGTATGCAAGTAAAGTAACTCGCTATCGGCTTCCAGAACCTGGAAGCCATGGGCGCAGCCCTCGGGAATAACCATCATGCGTCGATTGTCCGGGCTTAACTCCTCGGCATGCCACTGTAAAAAAGTAGGAGATCCCGCGCGCAGATCCAACGCAACATCCCAAATACGCCCTTTTAAGCAGCGAATTAGCTTCATTTCCGCATAAGGCGGGTTTTGGTAATGCATGCCTCGCACCGCACCAACGCGACTAGTTCGCGAATGGTTAATCTGCACGATATGCCGGCCACCTATAATTTCACTTAAGGCCTGCTCGCAAAAAAGTCTCGCAAACGCACCGCGCTCGTCGATAAATTGGGTACTCTCCGCCACCATTACGCCAGGCAAGAGAGTTTCGTGCAGGTTCAAATAACGCTCCATTTTATGCCAAGCATGTGGAGGGAAATAGTAAAACCGACTAAGATTTTAGGATTGTTCACGATACTTATTTTGTTTGTTTGCTAAAAATACGGCGTGATATTTTGCGTAGCCAGTTAATGGATATGTGCCTGTAAGATCCGCTAAAGTCAGAATGACGATATGCATAAGCTAGCCCGATCTCTTAACAACGATTGTCGTTTAAGTTACTTTGTACCGATATCAGGACCTAGTCCGCACAGTATCGAGAAATCTGTTCAAGCGTGACAAGCCGCATGTCAGTGCCTCCCCGGTAAGCTTGCTGCCAATCGACGATAGCATTTAGCGTATCCTGAAGCTGCCAACGCGGTTGCCAATGCAATATGGCCTTAGCCTTTGAGCAATCAAGCTTTAGGTAATGCGCCTCGTGCGGATGCTCGGCGCTGTCGATTAACCAACTTGCGCCCTCGCCCCAAGCGCTGGTCAACTTTTCTACGACCCATTGGACCGGTTTAGCATCGTCATCGCGCGGCCCGAAATTCCAGCCTTCGGCAAAGGCCGGGCCGTCTTGATATAGCTTTTCAGCAAGCAGCAAATAACCCGATAAAGGTTCCAGGACGTGTTGCCAAGGTCGAATGGCGTGCGGATTGCGGATGTTTACTGGTTGCCCCTGACTTATGGCACGCATAATATCTGGAATAAGCCTATCCTCCGCCCAATCGCCGCCGCCGATAACATTACCTGCTCTGGCAGATGCCAGCGCCACGCCATGTTGATTATAGTTCTCGGGGTGAAAATATGAATTGCGGTAAGCAGCCGTGACTAACTCTGCGCAGCCTTTGCTGTTGCTGTAAGGATCATATCCGCCCATCGCCTCGTTTTCGCGATAACCCCAGGCCCATTCACGATTTTCATAGCACTTGTCACTGGTGACGTTTATCACGGCTTTAACACAATTTGACAATCGCACCGCTTCAAGTAGATTCACTGTGCCCATGACGTTGGTCGAATAAGTCTCGACCGGTTCGCTGTAGGAAAATCGCACTAGCGCTTGTGCAGCCATGTGAAAAACAATCTCCGGCTGATGTTTAGCAAATACCGCGCGCAGATTTTGCAGATCCCGGATATCGGCAATTACACTTGTCATATCCCGGCCGACATTCGCAGCTTCAAACAGGCTTGTTTTGGTCGGCGGTGCCAGCGCATATCCCACCACTTGCGCGCCTAAAGACTGCAGCCAAAGCGATAGCCAGCTACCTTTGAACCCGGTATGACCGGTTAGCAAGACGCGTTTGCCTTGCCAGAACGACGCATTCAAGGCCACACCTTCCAGGGTGGATTTCTACCCCACAATTCTTCCAATTGGGTTTTGTCACGCAGGGTATCCATCGCCAGCCAGAATCCTTGATGCCGATAGGCGGCCAATTGGTTTTCAGACGCTAGTTGCTGCAAGGGTTGCGATTCCCAACTTACCAGATCGCCTTCAATGTAATCCAGCACCGATGGCTCCAACACAAAAAAACCGCCATTAACCCAAGCGCCATCGCCGGCAGGCTTTTCTTGAAAATCAATGACGGCATTGTCATTAATATTGACTGCTCCATAACGCCCTGGGGGCTGTATTGCCGTAAGGGTAGCCGCTTTGCCGTGAGTCCGATGAAACTCGATCAAAGTATGGATGTTCACATCTGCCAAACCGTCACCGTAGGTAAAACAAAAGGTTTCATCGCCAATGTAGTCTTTAACCCGTCTTAATCTGCCACCGGTCAGGGTGTCTGTGCCGGTATCGATTAAGGTAACCCGCCAAGGCTCGGCATTTTTTTCATGAACTTCCATGCGGTTGTGTTCCATATCAAAGGTCACATCCGACATATGCAAAAAGTAATTGGCGAAGTACTCTTTGATGACATAACCCTTGTAGCCCA
>CAIOHN010000187.1 GCA_903858105.1 uncultured Pseudomonadota bacterium
TGTGCGAATAAATTCGCACCTACAGCGGGAGAAAGAGCTGTGTTATGCAGGGAGAGCCTCTAAAAACCCAAAGCCGGCTTTATTCAAAAATCTTGAAAACCACACTCGCTAAAGCCTCTACCAGATCGCCATCGATACGCCCGTCGCCAAAGGTATATTCGCGCGGCGCAGTATAGTCTTTGCGAAAGGCTTTTTTGGCCTGATCAGAACTGGCTTGGGCTTGTTTCGCGGCGATTTTTTGCTGATTTAATAGCTGTCCACCGGCTTTTTTCCATTCCAGTAAATGGCTGATTTGGCCGCCGTCCAGCCAAACCCCGTGGCTCTTGCATTGATTAATCACCACGCCGCTGCGATAACCGTAGATCACCCGGTTCATCAAAACCTGGCAAACCGGACACTTTAAATACTTAACCGTCGCATCCTTGGCATAGCGATCAAGATTGATGTTGCTCAACAAGGCCAGATTGACGGTCACCACCGGCGCCACGGCGCTATCCAGTAAGCTTTCGATTTCGCCCGGATCAAAGAACAAGCCAAAGCAAGTGGCGCAGCGGTCTATATGCAAGGCTTGCGCGCTGTCTAAGGAGATAGTTTGCAGGCTGTGTTCGCATGTCGGGCAGACCCGCGGGCTGGTCGCATCAATGACTTGGTAATCGTGCTTGCCTAGCAAATCTATATCGTTACGCACCCCGCAGTAGCTGCATATTTGGGTATTGGCGGGCAGCGGTGCCGAGCAGCGGGTGCAGTTGGCCATGTTAAAACTTATCCAGTATTTGCTGCTTTTTGGCGGCGTATTCAGCGTCGGTGATTAATTGGGCGTCAAATAGCTGCTTTAGTTCGGTTAATTTGGCGACGATTTGATTGTTGTCCGCAACAGGATTAACTGCACCCGCCATGGATTGGGCCATGCCCTGCCCCAAACCAATACCGGCGCCCATACCCACACCCAGGCCGGCCGCGCCGCCTTCATTGCGGGCAGCCTCTCGTAGCGCGTCCAATTGTTGCACCTTGGCATAATCCAATCCTACGGCTTGGGCGGCTTGGGCTTCTGCAGTCAAATCGGCAATCCGGTTGACACGGCGCAGGGTGTCTTCGTCAAAATCAGTGCCTTCGATGCGAAAATCGCTGATGCTGAAACCCAGTTTGCGAAATACGATAGCTAGCTTGATGGCAATGCCACGGGCGATTTCGTCGCGATTGGCATCGATGTCGGCAAAGCTGTACTGACATTCGGCCAGATAATCGGAAATGGGGTTGATAATCCGCGCCGAAAGTATCGAACGAAACTCCTCGACCCGCATCTGGTTGTGGCTACCGACGATGTTTATAAAAAAATCGTTGGCATCGGCTATCTGGTAGCTGTAGTTGCCATAAGCCTTTAGCGCCACCGGGAAATGATATTTAGGGTCCTGATATTTGATGGGCGAACTGGTGCCCCATTTTTGATCGAGTATTTTGGTGGTTTTAAAAAAGTAGATGCCGACCTTGTGCTCGCTCTGAAAAAACTGCATAAATTTTCTGATCGTGGTCCAAAACGGCACGTTATCGGTTTGCAAATCGATCATGCATTGCTGTTCTATGATGGCTTTAACCTGCCCCTGATACACAAAAATACAACCCTGCCCCGGCCCGACGATCAGTTTGGAGGCATTTTTGATTTCGTCGCCGTTTTCGGTCCATTGCGCCAACAGCAAATCCGGGTCGGGATTTTCCCATTCGATAACCGAACGCAGTTGCCGTTTAATGCCATCCATCAGTGCCATGACTACCTCGTTGGGCTGGAGAAGATTGCCGATATTGCGTAATATCGTCGCATCAAGTATGGCAAAAATATGGAGTTGCTGTGGCAATTAGAGCTTATAAAACCAAACAACCGGAACTGGGTAACAATGTTTATATTGATGAGGCCGCGATAGTTATTGGTGCGGTACGGCTTGCCGACGACGTCTCGATCTGGCCGACTGCGGTGGTGCGCGGCGATGTCGAAGCCATCCAGATCGGCGCGGGCAGCAATGTGCAGGATGGTGCGGTTTTGCATGTCTCGCATGCTGGGGATTACTCTCCAAAAGGTCACCCTTTAAACATCGGCAAAGGCGTCACCATCGGCCATCGCGCGGTGGTGCATGCTTGCAGCATAGGTGATTATTGTCTGATCGGCATCGGCGCGATTGTGATGGACGATGCCGAGTTAGGCGATTACGTGATGCTGGGAGCTGGCGCGCTGGTACCGCCGGGTAAAAAGCTGGAAAGCGGCTATTTGTATGTCGGCGCACCGGCCAAGCAAATGCGGGCCTTAAGCGACGACGAAAAAGCCTTTCTGGAATATTCGGCCAGGCATTATGTGCGCTTAAAAAATGACTATTTGCTGCCATAATTTTGATAAACGCTAATCACCTAAGCCCCTTTGCACCTGGTAATTTAGACTGTTTCGATGGCAACCATACCATCCAAAGCGTCCGCCGGGATTTTAGCGAGTGGCATTTGGGCAGACGACGATTTGCGGTTTGGGCAATCGATGTCGATCAGCCAGCGGTACGTCAAAAAGTGTGTGCTGCCCAACAGCATCTCGCCGACTTCCTGCATGCTGACTATCAGCGCCAGGCGCATGTCACGCTGGGGATCTGCGGTTTTCCGAGTCACAATCCCAGCCGTCCAGACGAGTTTGGGATTAAAAATTTGCAAGCCCAGCTTCGGGCGCTAAATCGGGCCAAGCTTAAGCCGTTTCAGATCAAAATGTGTGCCTTGGCCAGTTTTTCGTCTGCGGCGTTTTTTCATGTCAGCGACAGCAGCAACAGCATTTCGGCTTTGCGCCGTTGTTTGCATGTATCGAATCCCGGCTATAGCAATAAAAGCTACACGCCGCATGTAACCATTGGATTGTATGCTGCCGCTTGGCCAAAACAGAATGTGCTGGCGCAACTGACCAGATTTCCAAATTGCGAGCTGACGGTCGGTCCAATTCAACGGATAAGTCTTATGAGTTACGACACCTCGCAAATAGACGGCCCATTGTCTACCATCGCTGATTATCATTTGGATCAAGCCGAATTTGAATGGCATGAAACCGCGGCGTTTGCTGAACTTAACCCGCTAAATAATGACTGATACTCAGCAGCCAATTTACTCAGCAACAGGCAAAACCATGAGCGATTCCGACGACGCCAAAAAAGTCATCGTAGTAGATTTACAGATGCCATTTTTCTCCATTGTGGTGTTGATGGTGAAATGGGCTTTGGCATCCATCCCGGCCATCATCATTCTGGCCGTGATTTTCAGCGTTACCAGCGGTTTGATGGGCGGCATGTTTTTTCCGCGCTATTGAAGCGCGATTGTTTTAAGACCAAGCCAAACCGGAGATGGTGTCATGCGCCAAACCATCAGCTTTGTCACCCTTGGAGTAAACGACCTTGCCCGTAGCCGGGGTTTTTACCAAGCCTTGGGTTGGCAAGAATCATCGAGCAGTCAGGAAGAAGTCGCTTTCTTTCAGGTCGGCAGTATCGCCTTTGCCCTGTTTGCCAGAGAAGCACTGGCCGACGATGCCAATGTTTCAGCAACTGGATCTGGGTTTGCCGGGTTCGCTCTCGCCCACAACGTCGCCTCCGAACTTGAGGTTGAAGCAACCCTGCAAGAAGCCGTTGCCGCTGGTGGCAAACTGATTCGTGCTGGCGAAAAAGCCGCTTGGGGCGGCTTTAGAGGCTACTTTGCCGACCCGGACGGTTTTTTATGGGAAGTGTGCTGCAATCCGTTTTTTCCGTTGGATGAACATGGGTTTGTGCAACTGCCAGGGTAAGCCATGTTAATTAAATGCGTCGCCTCTTGTTACGCCGATTAGTCGAAATAAGCTTGGCTTAATCACCCACTCAATTTGCCTTAACTGCAGCAATCGCCTAGTATTGATACGATATTTGTTTGACAAGCCCCGCAGTTTCTTTTATTGTTTCGATTCGCTACCATTGTAAGGAGTCGAAAATGCCGCAAGCACCTTTCTATCAGGCCGACTCCTTCTTATGTGGAGGTGTAGAGCAAAGTCTGACTGATGACTACAAACACTCTAAAATCCCGTTAAACCGTGCGCGCGGGCAACCGAGCAAATTTTATGCGGAAACAAGATTAGTTGGCGTCAAATCAGTGCCGGCCCTGGTGTTGGGTAGACAGACTTTTAATATCAAATTCGGCTCGGCGCTGGTCGATTAAATATCTCAAGAGGTTAAAACCATGACAGAAGTAAAACAAGAAAAAGATAACTTCGTGTTGTATGTGGTGTTGGTTACGGCTGTTGTCGTTGGCGCCATTCTGGCCGTAAAGATGAGTGAGAACGAGAAGTTCGCCCCCATCAAAGACCAAATTGCCGAAGAAAACCGATTAATGAATATCCGCGTTATCGCCAATCGTGAGGAATAATATGATGAAAATAACTTTTATCGGCACCCTGTTCGCCTCATTATTATTAGCCAGCCCAGTTCAAGCAACCGAATACATCTATCGCGACATCATGGCTAACACCTTGGCCCCTGAGCACTGCCAAACAGAGTCCAAAGCCAAGGAAATTGCCGCAAAAAACTACAATATCGATAGATTTAGTAAAAAATTCTGCCAAACCCAAGGTTATGGCTGGCATGTCGAGGAAGTAAAAAGTGCTGGCAACACCACGTGCGATAGCTGCGCCAACCCTCAAGAAGCCAAGTGCCGTCAAGAAGACGTTGTCGTCACCTGCAAAAGAATCAAACCTGGCACGGTAGGTATGCTACCTGGCAAGGGCTGATAAATCCGCTCGAAATAAGGGCTGGGATGAGAGGTTTAAAATCAGCTTTTTATCTCCCTCACCCCAACCCTCTTCCACAGGGAGAGGGGATTTTTTAGAAGTTCCCTTCTGAATTGACCAGGCCAGGATTTCTCACACCTGACGCCGCCGGAAATTGCTTGCCGGCGGCTCAGTCGTCAATCAGGGCTGCAACCATTCGATGATATGGTCTTCCAGATCCGTTACTTGCGATTCTTTGATGGCATAACTGCTGATAGACACACCCGCCGTTTTAACCGACTCGCTGCTACCGCTAATCAACGGATGCCAATTGGGTAGAGGTTTACCGTCGGTCAATAATCGATAGGCGCAGGTGGCTGGCAACCAGTTGTATTCCGCAAAATCATGCTGTTTCAAATCGAGACATTCTGGCACCAAGTTACAGCGTTCGCTATAACGGGTGCAGCGGCAGGTCTCCAGATCGATTAAATCGCAGGCCACACTGGTAAAGGCCAGTTCGCCGGTATCTTCGTCTTCCAGTTTGTGCAAACAGCATTTGCCGCAGTTATCACACAGCGACTCCCATTCGTCGGTGCTCATTTGCGCCAGGGTTTTGGTTTCCCAGAAGGTCATCTGTGTTATTGGGGTTTGAGTTGACGTAACTGGTAGTTCAATACCACCCAGGAACCGACTACTGCCAACACCGATGAAATCATCAACAGTAAAATAAATTCAGAAAAACTTAGGAACAACAAGTCAAACGAGCTGTTGTACAAGGTGGACAATTTTTCTACTGGCGTTTCCAAAATCAACAGCATTACGGTGACAATCAGCCAGCCCAGAAAACCGGCTATAAAGCCCAGCCAAAACCCGGTATACAAAAATGGTCGCTGAATAAACGAATGAGTGGCACCCACCAATTTAGAAATAAACACTTCATTTTGGCGACTCTGCAATTCCAACCTGATGGTATTACCGGTAATAAACGTCACGGCAAAGCCCAACAGTACACTGACCAGCGTCACACCACGGCTGGCAATCAGCATGATGGTTTGCAAACGAGCCACCCATTGCATATCGACCTGCACAAAATCGACTTGCGGAAATTGTTTGAAGTCTGACATCAATTTTTCGATGTCTTCGCTACTTTCCAAGGCATTTTTCGGCAGCACCTGAATCACGCTAGGCAGGGGATTACGTTCCAAAGCATTCAAGGCATCGCTAAAACCGCTATTGGCTTTAAACTCGTCCAAGGCCTGTTTTTTGGTGATGAATTTAACCGCTCCAACACTGGGATTTTGCTGCAATTGCTCAGCCAGTTTCTGACCGGCGGCATCGGTGACATTATCGTGCAGGAATAGCGACATTTGATTGCTGGACTCCAGATTGCCCGTCAACTGCTGAATATTGGCAACCACGATGTAAAAGCTGCTGGCCAGGGAAATGGCAATCGCCAACACCAATACCGTCATCGCCGAGGTAAACGGCGTCCGGGTCAAGCGGCCCAGGCTGGAAAACAAACCATGCGCATGATTTAACAGGTAGGCGTTAAATAACTCCACCAGCCGGTTTCCGGCATTTTTGCGGTGGTTAAGATTTTTTTTCATCTTCAACTCGCGATCAAATGGCCTTTATCAAGCGTCAACACTCGATGGCCCAGATGATTGATCAACTCTAGATCGTGGCTGGCGATCAGTACCGTTACCCCAACCTGTTTAAATTGCTCGAACATAAACATCACTTCGGCAGATAGATCCGGATCAAGGTTGCCAGTCGGCTCGTCGGCTAAAATCAGCTTGGGTTTATTGACGATGGCGCGGGCAATGCCAACGCGTTGTTGTTCGCCGCCGGACAGCGCCAAAGGATGCTTGCGTTCTTTACCTAACAAACCGACTTTGTCCAGTGAAGCCCGCACCCGCCGCGCCACTTCCTGGTGGTTATAGCCTGAGACCACCAAGGGCAAAGCCACATTGTCAAACACTGTCCTGTCGTTCAGCAATTTGTAATCCTGAAAAATCAAACCCAAATTACGCCGCATATACGGAATTTTACGTTCGCTGATCCGACTAATATCCTGCCCGTCCAAGCTGACAGTACCGCGTGTGCACTGCTCCATCATGGCAATCAGTTTTAACAGGGTACTTTTGCCAGCACCGGAGCGGCCAGTCAAAAACGCCATTTCGCCACGCTGCAAATGAAAGCTGACGTCGGTCAAAGCCTCACCGGCATCGGGATAGCGTTTGCATACGTGTTCAAATTTCAACATAACATCAATCTTTTACAAATAAGGCATCAACAAAGTTTTTGGCATTGAAGTCTTGCAAGTCATCGATATGCTCACCCACGCCGATAAACCGAATCGGAATCTGCAACTGATTGGCAAGCGCGAAAATGATACCGCCTTTGGCAGTACCGTCGAGCTTGGTCAGCGCCAGGCCAGTCAACTCCACCGTTTCATTGAACAATTTAGCTTGGGATAAGGCATTTTGACCGGTGCCAGCATCCAGAATCAATAACACTTCATGCGGTGCGGCTGCATCAAGTTTAGTCATGATGCGCTTAATTTTCTTCAACTCGTCCATCAAATTGGCTTTGGTGTGCAAGCGACCGGCGGTATCGGCGATCAACACATCAACGCCTTTGGCTTTAGCCGATTGCAAAGCATCGAAAATGACTGACGCTGAATCTGCGCCAGTATGTTGCGCGACAACTTGGACATTATTGCGCTCACCCCAGGTTTGCAACTGCTCGACAGCGGCAGCCCTAAAGGTATCACCAGCAGCCAACATGACGCTGTGGCCATGCTGCTGCAAGCGTTTGGCTAATTTGCCGATTGAGGTCGTCTTGCCAGCGCCATTAACGCCCACCACCAGAATCACAAACGGACTATCCTGCTTGGGAATCTGCAAGGGCAGACTGCAAGGTTCCAGCATTTCCAGCAGATTTTGTTTCAGGGTTTGCGTTAACACCTCGCCGTCGCTGAGTTGATCGCGCTCCAAACTATCGGTAAGTTTTTTGATAATTTGCGTAGTGGTTTCCATGCCCATGTCGGCCATCAACAGCTGGGCTTCAAGATCTGCTAATAACTCTTTGGTGACGGCTTTTTGACCGAAAGCCAAACTACCCAACACTCCGCCCAAACCGCTACGGGTCTTTTTAAGCTGGCTGGTCAGACGCAGGAATAAAGAATCCTGAGTTACCGGCGCTTCAACTGACAGTTCCGCTTGCGGTTCTTCTGCAGTGTAAGCTTCGACTTCGACAAGCAAAGTCTCTGTGTCGTCGCTGGTACGATAACGGCTGTAAAACAAAATCGCCAATAACGGCAGCATCAACAGCGCGGCAACCGCATTATGGGCAACCGCCAACGCCAAAGGCAGTTGGTGCTTGACGCTCAGTACGCCCAAACCGATTTGCAGCAGCAAAATCAAACTCAAAACATTACCGGCCAGGCGGACTGGTTTTGGGTAGCGATCAGAGGTAGCCGATAGCATCAAGCCACTCAGCACGATAAAAGTAAATGCCGCAAATACCCTATGCAATGCCTGGATGGCGATTTTGGCGTCAGCAGACAAACCGCTATCTCTAAACACATCCAAAATACTTAAATAGTCGGCAAAAGGCAGCCAGCTACCGTTACAGCGCGGAAAGTCACTACAGGCCAAACCGGCGTAGTTACTGCTGACCCAGCCACCCAAGACGATCTGCGCCAACAATACCAGTATCGCCAAGCCGGTAAATAATCTAGGGCCCGACGTCGCCGGTCTTAATTCGGCTACAGGATTTAGCCGTAAATAGCTCCAGCTTATGCTCCAGAAGGTGATAAACCCCAGTAATAAATGCGCTGTCACCACGCCCGGCCGGGTGCCGGAGGTCACTGCCCACATCCCCAGGCCAGCCTGGGAGAGGATCAATAGCAATACCAAAGCCGTGAGTGCGACCGCAGTGCCGCGTTGTTTTTCCCGCCAGGCCAGGCCAAACCAGACCAAAACCAATACCGCCAGGCCGCCGGCCAGATACCGGTGAATCATTTCCTTCCAGGCCTTTACTGCGTCTACAGCGTAATTGGGAAACTGGGCTGCAGCATCGGTTTTAAATTCTACGCTGTCGCTAACAATGGCTTTGCCATAACAACCTGGCCAATCCGGGCAACCGAGCCCGGCGTGAGTCAATCTGACGTAAGCGCCGACGACGATAACAAGCAGCGCCAATATCGCGCAGCAAAGGCTTAATTTTCTAAACATGTGTCTAACCGATTTGTGAAATTCTGAGTAACTTGCTTAAGTCATTTCTAACTTTATAGGGGTCGTAGCCAGCCGGGTATTTCATCATTAAGTTTCCCAGAGGATCCATAATGATCAATGCACCTTCAGGCAGCGGTTGGCCGATCAATTTGCTGAGCTTTGCTTGTAAGGAATCAGCCGGCAAGACTTTTAATAGGCGCGCATCATCGCGCCATTCGGCTGGCAGTTGCGTGGTTTTATCGGCCAACACCGCCAAGCGCCGAATCCGCGCAATATCTTTCCCCATCATCAAACTAAGCTGGTTGGTTTTATATAAGCCATCGCGACAGGTTTCGCCGCATTCTTTGGGTATCGGGTTGAGCAATACCCAATGGCCTTTCAGTTCGTGCAAATTTTGGCTTGAAAATGCGTCGTAGCCAGTAAATTCAGTAGCTTCGGTGACTTGCGGCGGATTTATCAAGTCGCCGTTATTAGTACCTAACCTGACTTTTTCGGGGTTTTCTGCCAAATACCAGGCTATGCTGAAGGGCACGATAGACATGGCAAAAATCACCAATATGGTGATTCGATTTTTCTTGAATTGTTTATCCACGGTGTTTTTTTCGACTACTGATCCAAATAAAAAGGGCTGTCAATGTCAGCGCTAATCCGAACCATTGTACTGCATAGGCCCGATGTTTTTCAGGCGGGATTGCGACCGCAATCTGCCATCGCCTCTGGTAGCCCTCGGTTTGCGTGGCATCCAGCTCTATTTGATAGTTAGCCAGGGCGTAGCCCAACTTGGCCGCCAACAATGTGTTATCAATGACTTGCACTCTGACCGGCCAAGACTCGCCGGGGATTTCCGACCCTTTTAGTACCATCCCCGGCAGCGGAAAATGATTAATCCTACCTTTAATTTGCTGAACTGGGGCATTAATAGCAATGTCTGGCATGACCTCACGCGAAACACCCAAAGCAACCCAACCACGATTAACCAACACGGCGGGCTGGCCGCTATCGGGCCGAAACGGCGTTAATACAAAATACCCGGCTTTACCGTCCAGTATTTGATTATCGACCAATATCTGATGCTGATTATCATAATGACCATTCAACAGTGCCGATCGATAGCGCAGCAAGTCTACGTCTATAGCAGTCTGCGAGTTCAAGTCCAACGCCTCTGATACAGTTGCTTGCAGCTGTTGAGTCACTAACACCTGCTTCTGCTCTGCCCTATCCAACTGCCAAAAACCCAGACTACATAACAGCCCTAACAGCACCAGGTAACCAACCAGTGCCATTAGCGAACACCTGAATTCAAAACCCGATACCCCAAATTTAATCATAACTTATACGTCCTGGTTGGCTACGCGCTATTGGCAAGCGTACCCGAATCGCCGAGAATGGTGATTTTTATTTGTCATCGTCGCCATGCTTATTAAAACACTTACCATCATTGCATTTTTGGCCATCGTCATTAGCCTGGGTTCTGCGCTGTTTCATATCGTCAAACACAAGCAAGACGATGACTCAGTCAAGACCGCCAAGGCACTGACTGTGCGTATCAGCCTATCGCTTGGCTTATTTGTTTTATTGTTCCTTGCTTATGCTACTGGCTTGCTGCAACCGCACGGCATCGGCGCCCGCATTCAGGCCGAACAAACTTCACAATCCGGCAACCAACAACCTTAACACCTGACAAAAAAAAAGCGCGATCTGTAACGACCGCGCTTTTTTCTTGGCTAAATTCGGCTTTACAGCAAGTAAACAAACACGAACAAACCCAACCAGACTACGTCAACAAAATGCCAGTACCATGCCGCCGCTTCAAAAGCGAAGTGGTTTTCGGGAGTGAAATGACCTTTCCAGCTTCTGAATAGCACTACTGACAAGATAATCGCACCGACACAAACGTGGAAACCGTGAAAACCGGTCAACATAAAAAAGGTTGAACCGTAAATGCCTGAGCCCAAAGTCAAACCCATTTCATGATAGGCTTCGTAATACTCAGTGGCTTGGCAAGCGACGAACAGGAAGCCCAAGCCAACAGTAGCTGCCAAACCTTTGATCAGTTGATCGCGATTTTTTGCCAACAAGCCATGATGCGCCCAGGTGCAAGTCACGCCGCTAGACAACAGCAGCAAGGTGTTTATAAATGGTAAACCAAAAGCACCCATAGGCTCAAAATCGCCGCCTACTTTGCCTGGGCCGTTTGTTGGCCAGACTGCTTCAAACGCTGGCCATAACACGTCATGAGTTGAACGACCTGGACCGCTAAGCAGGCCGGTCTCACCAAGATGCGGAATGGAAATGTTACGTGCGTACCACAGTGCACCGAAGAACACCGCGAAGAACATCACTTCGGAAAAGATAAACCACATCATGCCCATCCGGTAAGAAA
>CAIOHN010000188.1 GCA_903858105.1 uncultured Pseudomonadota bacterium
CTTGCCAATACTTCAGTTATCGCGCTACTACGGCATAATCGAGAAGCTTGGTGTACCGGTCGATAGTTGCTGCGGTTGCCTCCAGTAGCATGCACTACCAAGCCGCCCTTTAAATCAATCACTGGAATAATCTGCATAGTAATGAACGAGTTGGATAGTTGAAAATTCTGGTATTTGAATATATCACTGGTGGCGGCTTGGCTGGTCAGTCATTACCGGCTTCGTTGGCAGCGGAAGGCGGCATGATGTTACAAGCTTTGCTGACCGAACTAAAGTGCCTGGCGGATATTCATCTGTGCGTGCCACTGGACACGCGTTGCGATAAACCCGCCTTGCTGTCTGCGGACGAACTGGTCTGCGTAGATGCAGGGCAGGATATTTTTACCCTGTTACCGGACTTACTGGCGACAGTGGATTTATTCTGGCCGATTGCCCCGGAAAGCGAAAATATTCTGCAAAAGCTGTCAGAAATCGCTGTCGCGGCGAATGTCGAAGTGTTGCTGTCCGATAATGCAACGCTGGCGGTGTGTGCCGACAAATACGCCACCTACCAAAGGCTAAAAAAATATCAGATTCCAGTTGTGGAAACCCGCTTGCTTAGCGATGGTTGCGCGGGCATGACGGGCGATATTGTGGTTAAAATTGCCGATGGTGTCGGCTGTCTGGATAGTTTTGTGACTAGCGCGGCGCAGTTACCGGTTGCCGTCGCTAAATTAACTAAGCCGGATAATTATCTGCTGCAACCCTTTATTAATGGTCAGGCCGCCAGCCTGTCTTGCTTGTTTAAGCGTGGCCGGGCTTGGCTGCTGGCCTATAATCATCAGCAAATCGTTTTAAAACAGGGCTGCTTTAGCTTGCAGGCTTGTCTGGTTAATGTGCAATCTGACCATTTGGATTTATATAAAAACTTAATCAACAACATTGCCGCAGCGCTGCCGGGTTTGTGGGGCTATATTGGTATCGATATTATTCAAACCCAAGCGCAAGGCCCCTTGGTATTAGAAATAAACCCGCGCTTGACCAGCTCTTATGTCGGCATCCATCCGGCGACGGGTATCAATGTTGCCGAACAGGTGTTAGGTCTGCGCCACAGCGATCCGACCTGCCAAGCCAGTCGCAATCAAACTATCCAGGTAACAATTAATTGAGTAGACACAGATATAAACAGATCGCAGGCTGGGATATTGGCGGCGCCCACGTCAAACTGGCGGTGTTAGACGAATCCGGCCGCATCCTGCAAACTGCTCAGCGGGCTTGTCCGCTTTGGAAAGGCGTGGATTATTTGCAGCGCACTCTAACCGAGTTAAGCAGTCAATTTGATCTGCAGCACTGTCGGCACGCGCTGACCATGACCGGCGAACTTGCCGATTGTTTTAGCAGCCGCGAGCAGGGCGTCAATGCCATCGTCGAGGCGGTTTGCGAACATTTCGATAGAGAGCAAGTGTCTGTTTTTGCTGGGCAACGCGGCTTTCTGGCAGTGGCGCAAATCCGGCCAGCCATTTACATGGCTATAGCCTCCGCCAACTGGCTGGCCAGCGTACAACTGGTCGCCAAACGCCAAGCGAATGCCTTGTTTGTGGATATAGGCAGCACGACCACCGATATTTTGCTGATAGAAAATAGCCAGCTCAAGGTGCAGGGTTTTACCGATTATCAAAGGCTGGTGTCGGGCGAACTGGTGTATACCGGCATTGTCAGAACTTCTGTGATGGCAATAGCTCAGGACGCCGAATTTAAAGGCCAGCACATGGGCTTGATGGCCGAGCATTTTGCGACCATGGCCGACGTTTATCGCTTAACCGGCGACTTGAACGAAGCCCACGATCAATCGGACACAGCTGATGGCGCTGAAAAAACACCTAAAGCCAGCGCATTGCGTTTGTCGCGTCTGACGGGTTATGAATTCTATCCAAGCGACATGCCATTGTGGCTGGACTTCGCCGAGCAACTAAAAGCCAGGCAAAAACAGAAAATCAGGCAGGCCTGTCAGCGGCAAATCCAGCGGGCCGATGAATACTCCGGGCTGGTTGTGGTTGGCGCGGGGGTCGGCCGGTTTTTGCTGCGCGAGATTGCCCATGACTTAAATATCGGCTATGTCGATTTTTCAGCGTTATTCCAAACAGCAGGTAAAAGTCAGAATTTAGATGCCGGCGATTGCGCGCCAGCCGCCGCAGTCGCTTATCTTGCCGGCGGGTTTGGTTAAAGCTGCTGGCTGGTATAAAATCAAGCTATCGCAAATCATGTCTCTGCGGCACATTTTGGCCGTTTATTCGCATCCTCCTAATGCCTTTAGCAAACCCCATTAAACAATCGCTGCCTTATTTTCAAGACAGTGCGCAATTATTTGCACCGCTGGCAGATCTGCCCTGGGCGGTGTTTCTGGACAGCGCGCAACCGCATAGCCGGCAAGATCGCTTTGATATTATGGCCTATGCGCCAGTGGCTACCTTGCAAACCCACGGCAATATTACCCGTATCGAACGTGACGGCGTGGTCACGCTAAGCGAGGCTGATCCGTTTGAGTTATTAAAACAGCAATTGGGTGCGCCACTGGCTAGCGCGGATGGCTTGCCGTTCAATGGCGGGGCAATAGGCTATTTTGCTTACGATTTGGCGCGGCGCATCGAACGCCTGCCGGTCATCGCCGACGCTGCCGAACAACTGGCCGAGATGGCGGTGGGTATTTATCGCTGGGCGGTGATTGTCGATCACCAACAACAGCAAAGTTGGCTGGTTAGTTATGAAGTTTCGGAGAGCGAACGGCAACGGCTGGTCGCTGAGTTCAGCGTTATCAACACCCCCGTAGCAACAGAACCATTTAAAGTGCTGCAAGCGCCGCGCGCCAATATGGATAGGCCTGCTTACGCCACGGCATTTGCGCGCATCAAGCGCTATTTAAAAGAAGGCGATTGCTATCAGATCAATCTGACCCAGCGTTTTGTCAGCCCTTGTCAAGGCCAGCCCTGGCAAGCCTATCAAGTGTTGCGGCAGATCAATGCAGCACCATTTAGCGCTTATCTTAATTTTCCGGATGCACAGATTCTTAGTTCGTCGCCGGAACGCTTTTTAAAGCTGACGGACGGTGCCGTAGAAACCAAACCCATCAAAGGTACACGTCCCCGCAAAGCCCTTGCGGAAGACGATCAGGCGCAAATCGACGATTTATTGTCCAGCAGCAAAGATCGGGCGGAAAACGTGATGATCGTGGATTTGCTGCGTAACGACATTGGCAAAAGCTGTGTCGACGGTTCGGTGCGGGTGCCGAATTTATTTGCTTTGGAAAGCTACGCCACCGTGCATCATCTGGTCAGCACCGTGACCGGACAACTGGCGCCGGATCAACATGCCGTAGATTTGCTGCGCAGCTGTTTTCCGGGTGGCTCGATTACCGGCGCGCCGAAAATTCGGGCGATGGAGATTATCGAAGAACTGGAGCCACATCGACGCGGTGTCTATTGCGGCGCGATAGGGTATATTGGTTTTGACGGCAATATGGATACCAATATTGCCATCCGCACCTTGGTACATAATCACGGCACGATCCGGTTTTGGGCTGGCGGCGGTATCGTCAACGATTCGGTGCTGGAGGAAGAATATCAGGAGTGTTTTGATAAAGCCGCAGCCTTACTGCAATTATTACAGCAGTTCAGCGTATGAGTTGTGTGATAAAACTGGGCGGTAGTTTGCTGGACGCGGCTGTTATGTTCGATTGTCTATCAGCAGTTGGCCGTTATGCTGATCGGGTTGTGATTGTACCCGGCGGCGGCATGTTTGCGGAGCAAGTGCGCATCGCCCAAGGCCTTTGCCGGTTTGATGATGTTGCCGCGCACCGTATGGCGATTCTGGCGATGCAGCAAATGGCTTTGTTGATGCATAGCTTGCAACCTGGATTTGCTATAGTCGATAAACTTGAAAGCATGCGTTCTGCATGGCAAATCCATCGTGTTTTGATCTGGTCGCCGCAAGTCGATCAGTTGGACAGCGGCGGCGTATCCGCCAGTTGGGATATTAGCTCCGATAGCCTGGCGGCCTGGCTGGCAGGGCAAATCGGTGCTGACGAATTGCTGCTGGTTAAATCCGCCTCGATTGCCGACGCTGCTACACTGCCAGTATTACAGCAACAAGGTATCGTCGATGCCGCTTTCCTGCATTTTACAAACCACGCCGATTACAAAATTACCGTGATTAATAAAGACCGTTTTCTGTCTCGCCATGATTAATTTTCTAAAATCCATTTTGAACAAGCGTTTACGCAAAGCCTACTACCAGGGCCGTGAGTCGTTGCTGGGCCACCAAAAGCGTGACATCGTGGTTATGCAAGTCGATCAAGCCTGCGATAGCTTGAAGGATAGTCGGGATCAATTTGTCGATGCGCTGGATAAATTTAAAAGCATCGTCAATTTGCACGATAGCTCATTGGAACAACGCTACCTGCAACTCAAACGGCGCTATGATTTATGTCGCGGCAAAGCCGACCAAGTCAGCCAGCGGATACAAGCGGTGGAAGAGATTAGCGAAGCGCTGTTCGCGGAATGGGAAGCCGAGTTATCTTTGTACAGCAACCGGGCGCTAAAGGCGCGTAGCCAGCAGCAACTTAAAAAATCCCGTCAGCAATATGCGCGTTTGCTTAAAGCCTTGCAGACAGCGGAAACCCGCATGCAACCGGTGTTATCGGCGTTTCAGGATCAGGTCTTGTTTTTAAAGCATAACCTCAATGCACATGCGATTGCAGCGTTGCGGCATGAGTTTGTGGAAATGGGTGTGGATATATCCCGATTGATCGAGGTGATGGAGAAAACCATCAGCGAGGCCAGCCAGTTTGTCGC
>CAIOHN010000189.1 GCA_903858105.1 uncultured Pseudomonadota bacterium
ACACCATCAAGCCGCCCCATTGCTGAAAGCCGCCGATCAGGGTGTGCAGTTCGGCGATAAAACCTACCGAACCGGGCAAGCCCATCGCCGCCAATAAAGTTAACGTAGTAAAGGCCGCGAAGCGCGGCATGGTTTGCACCAGCGAACTGTAATCCTGGATGTTGCGGGTATGGGTGCGCTCGTACAGCAAGCCGACCAGTAAAAATAGTGCACCGGCGATCAGGCCGTGGGCGGTCATTTGCAAAATCGCGCCGGTAAAGCCGGTATGGTTCAGTGCGGCGATACCCAGCAAGACCACACCCATATGGCTTAAGGACGAGTAAGCCACCATGGCTTTTAAATCGCGTTGTCGCCAAGCCAGCAAGCCGCCGTAAATCATGCCGAACAAAGCCAAAAATACCAGCAAGGGCTGAATTAATTTGGCCGCCACCGGCAACATCACCACGCAGCGCAGCAAACCATAAGCGCCCATTTTTAACAAAATGCCGGACAGCAAAATACTGATGGGACTTGGCGCTTCAACGTGCGCCAGCGGTAACCAGCCATGCAATGGAAATATCGGCATTTTTACGCCAAAGCCAATCAGAAAACCCAGCAGCACCAAAACTTGTTCCATCACTGGCATGTTTTGCGCAGCCTGCCCCATGGAGGCCATTAGCGAGCCCTGGTTTTCCAAATCGTACTGACTAATCGCCAATAAACTGAGCAGCATGAATACGGAGCCGCCCATGGTGTACAACACAAAATTTAAACTGGCAGCATGGCGACGCTTGCCGCCCCAGCGGTCGATCAGGAAGAACAGCGGAATCAGGGTTACTTCCCAAAAGATGTAAAACAGTGCCCAATCCTGCGCCATAAATACACCCAGCATGCCAAACTCCAGCAGCAGAATGGAAATGTGATAGCCCTTGACGCTGTCGGACAGGGATAAGGAAGCCAGCAGAGAAATACTGGTCAATAAGGTAGCCAGCACCAGCATCGGCATCGACAATCCATCGACCCCCAAGGCGTAGGCGCTACCCAATTTAGGATTAAGCGGATAGTACTCGCTAAACTGCATGGCGCTGTTGCCAGCATCGAAGCCGATCAATAGCCAGCAAGCGAGCAATAAGGCCAAACCGGTTACGCCATTGCTTATCCACCTGATAAGACTAGCGTTTTGTCCGGAAATCGGTAGCAGAAAAATCACCCCCAGTGCGGGCGTCCACAGCAGTGCGCTTAATATGGCCATTGAAAATTGTTGATATGAACCAAATGAAATTGTTGTTTTCAACCAAATTCTGACCATTCTAAAGCCAGTTAGGCAAAAATGACTAGCTAAGCTTTATTTTACAGATAGAAATTAGCCGAATTCGCCGGTAGTTCAATCTAGTTTGACGGAGTGCGCGCATTGCCAGTCCACGGCCTAATGTGTATCCTCCACGCCATGCAAATACATCTCATCGCGGTCGGCAACAAAATGCCCGACTGGGTTCAGCAAGGCTATAATGAATACGCTAAACGACTACCGCGCGAATGCGAGCTGGTTTTAAAGGAAATTGCGCCGGACAAACGCCGTAGCGGCGACATTGCCCGGATTACCAAGGACGAAGGAGAACGCATGATAGCCGCGTTACCGGCCAGAGCGCATGTGGTGACACTGGATATTCCCGGCAAACCCTGGAGTACGCCGCAATTATCGCAAGCCCTGAAGCGCTGGCTGGGCAATGGCCAACCGGTGGCGCTGATGATAGGCGGCCCCGAAGGTTTATCGCAGCAAGTCAGAGAGATGGCGCAGGAATCTTGGAGTTTGTCACCGCTGACCTTTCCGCATCCTTTGGTTAGAGTCGTCGTCGCTGAACAAATCTACCGGGCCTGGAGTCTGCTCAACAATCACCCTTATCATCGTTAACCGCATGCATCCACAACTCATCCTCGCCTCCGCCTCGCCACGGCGTAGCGAATTGCTTAAGCAGATTGGCATCCAGCACAGTATCATGGCGGTCGATATCGACGAAACGCCGTTACCGGGCGAAACACCGACGGCCTATGTCGAACGCGTCGCCGCCGAAAAATCGGCCCTGTGCCATAGCAAAGTAGGTGGAAACTTACCTGTACTGGCCGCCGACACCAGCGTGATTTGCGATGGCCGCATTCTGGGTAAGCCGGACGATTTGCAGCATGCTATCGAAATGCTGAGCCATTTATCCGGCCGCAGCCACCAGGTCTATAGCGCAGTATCCTTGCGCGGCGAGCAGCATTGGCAAGCTTTAAGCATTAGCGAAGTGCGGTTTCGGCCTTTGAGTCATCAAGAAATTGTGGCTTACTGGCAGACTGGGGAACCAACTGACAAAGCCGGTGCCTATGCTATTCAAGGCCTGGGCAGCGTGTTTATCGAATCGATGGTCGGCAGTTTTTCCGGGGTGATGGGCTTACCACTGTTTGAAACCGCGCAATTATTAAGCCTAGCTGGCATAGACGTAATCCAATGAGTGAAGAAATATTAATAAATGTCACACCGCCGGAAACCCGGGTGGCGGTGATCGAAAATGGCGTACTGCAAGAGCTGATTATTGAGCGGGTGCGGCAAAAAGGCCTGGTCGGCAATATATATAGAGGCGAAGTGTGTCGGGTATTGCCCGGTATGCAGGCGGCTTTTGTGGACATTGGCCTGGAAAAAGCCGCGTTTTTGCATTTATCCGATTTCAGCAGCATGGAATTGGCTGAAAAAGCCTCGGAAAATATTGAGCATTATCTGGTAGAAGGCCAGAAGTTGGTGGTGCAAGTCACCAAAGATCCGCTCGGCAACAAAGGCGCCAGACTCACCACCGATATATCTATCCCGTCTCGCTATCAGGTTTATATGCCGTATGCCGGCAATTCCGGGGTATCGCAACGCATCGAATGCGAGTCTGAACGTACCCGGCTGCGGGCTTGTATCGAAGCCTATCAGGTCAAAAATTCCGTACCGGGCGGTTTTATCGCCCGCACCGCTGCCGAGTGCGTGGAAGATGTGATCTTGTATTCGGACATGACGTTTTTGCACAAACTCTGGGAATCCATCCTGGATAAAAGCAAAAAAGCCAAAGTAAAATCGCTGATTCACGAAGATTTACCGCTTAGTGTGCGTACTTTGCGGGATTTGTATAAAGACGGCATCGAAAAAATCCGCGTCGATTCCAAAGAAACCTTTTTGCGACTGATCGAGTTTGCCGAAACCTTTGTGCCGGAAATCGTCTCGGTCATCGAACATTACTCGGGCGAGCGGCCGGTATTTGACATTTATAACGTCGAAGACGAGATCAGCAAGGCACTGGATCGCAAGGTCAAGCTTAAGTCCGGCGGCCATTTGGTGTTTGACCAGACCGAGTCGATGACCACTGTGGACGTCAACACCGGCGGTTATGTCGGCGGTCGCAATCTGGAAGAAACCATCTTCAAGACCAATCTGGAAGCGGCGCAGACTATTTCCCGACAATTGCGGCTGCGCAATCTGGGCGGCATCATCATTATCGATTTCATCGATATGCAGAGCGAGGATCACAAAAAGCAAGTGTTGACCGCGCTGCAACGCAACCTGGACAAGGATCACGCCAAAACCAAAATCACCGAAGTATCGGCGTTAGGCTTGGTGGAAATGACCCGCAAACGCACCCGCGAGAGTCTGGAACACATTTTGTGCGAACCTTGCTCGACTTGCGGTGGCCGCGGCGTCATGAAAACCCCGGAATCGATCTGTCTGGAAATTTTTCGGGAGATTATTCGGGTGGTCAGGCAATACAACGTCCAGCAGATCCTGGTGCTGGCGTCAGAACAAGTGGTCGAAATGCTATTGGACGAAGAAGCCGACATGTTGGCCGAATTGGAAGTATTTTTGAAAGTAGGTATCAAGATCCGCGCCGAATCCGAATACAACCAAGAGCACTACGACGTGGTACTGCTATAGGCTGCCATTTTGGTTATTCACCACCTTACCCGAGCCACCCGCCATTTACTGTTTTGGTCGCTAATTGCGGCGGCCCTGGTTTTGAGCGCGGTACGGATTTTTTTGATCGATATTGCCGACTATCGGGTCGCGCTGGAACGGGAAATTCGTCAGAAAAGCGGTATTCCGCTGCATATTGGCCGCATGAGCGCCAAAATGCGCGGCTTCAGCCCGGAATTGCTACTTAAGGAAATCGCCATCGAAGCAGCCGATGCCGCTGCCAAACCGGCCATCCAGCTCAAGGAAGTGCGTATCGGCATCGATTTGCTGGAGTTGCTGCTGACCCAGGATGCCATGGCCTCAAGCTGGGTAACGCTGGTGGGCGCCAAACTGGATGTACTGCGTAACCTGGACGGCAGCCTGAGCATTAAAGGCCTGCACAGTAGCGATGATCAACCTTTGTGGCTGATGCAGGGCGGCAAGTACGAAATCCTGCAAAGCCAACTTACCTGGCAAGATCTTAAGCGCCAGACGGCGCCGGTGACCATCCAGCAACTGGATTTCGTCATCAAAAATCATTACCTGAATCAGCGCCACGAAATTCATCTGCTTAGCCAGTTGCCGGAGCAATACGGCGATAGTCTGCGCATCTCGGCGTTGATTGACGGCAATATCTTCCAGCCCGACACTATTAGCGGCCAACTCTATGTCGAGGGCGTTAACTTGCAGGGACCGGCCTGGGTAATGACCGAGTTACCACTGGGCTTGCGACTGGAATCCGGTGCTGGCGACGTTAGAATCTGGAGCCAATGGCGCGATGCCATGCCCTATCAGATCAACGGTTATCTGCAAGCCCAACAAATCAAAATCGCCAAACAGCAGGGCAAAACCTTGCAACTGGATATATTTGAAGGCAATCTGGGCTGGACTGCTCAGGATGGCAAACAGCGCTGGAGCGGCTACGACATCAATGTGGTCGTTAATCGTCAGCGTTGGCCGGCCGGGGAGTTTTATCTGCAACACGATGCGCAGGGTAATCTAGGTGGTATCGTCAAACAATTGAACTTACAAGCCGTGGCAAACTTGGTGCCGCCGTTTTTGCCCGCTGATATTGATGGCGGCCAATGGCTGCAACTCAATCCGCATGGCAATTTGCAGGATCTGGGGTTTTACACTGATAGCCAATTTCAACACTTTGCATTAGATGGTCGCTTTGTGGGGCTTGGCAACGATGCCCAGGGCGAGATACCGCAGTTACAGCAGCTTAGCGGCTCTATTACCGCCAGCGACCAAGGCGGGGTACTGAGTTTTGATAGCAAAAATGTCAAATTTAACGCCCCGCAAATGTTTAGAAGTGGTCTGGATGTGCCGCGCCTGAATGGCCGCGTGAACTGGCGACAAACGGCCGACCAATGGCAAGTTTTCAGCGATGATTTGAACCTGGATAGCGCTGACTTCCAAACCCAGACCAGCCTGGCGCTGAGTGTGCCCAAAAATGGCGACAGCGCGGTTATCGATATGCGTACCCGCTTTGGTAAATTTAAAGACATCAGTAAAGTACCACTGTATTTGCCGGCCAAGATCATGGGCAAGGATGCGGTAGCCTGGCTGGATGACGCCTTTGTGGGTGGCCGCATCGATAAGGGAGAAATGGTACTGACCGGCAAACTGGCCGATTTTCCGTTCACCAATGGCCAGGGCCGTTTTGAAACAGTGTTTGCGATTGATGACGGCGAAATCCAGTTTAATGCCTTGTGGCCGCACTTACGCACCGTGCATGCCGATGTGCAATTCCTGGGTAAGGATTTGCAGGTGGCTATCGGCAGCGGCCATAGCGAGAATGTCGATATTAATCAAGCCGTAGTCTCTATTCCAGACCTGGCCAATAGTGATTATGTGTATGTGCTGGGCCAGGTACAGAGTTCGCTACCGCACACTGTGCAGTTTATGCAAAAAACCCCGCTGCGCGCCAAAGTGGACCCCTTAGCCAAAACCCTGGCACTGGACGGCAATACCCAGGTCGATCTTGATTTAAAAATTGCCTATTACGAAACCCTGCCCACCACTGTAAAAGTGGATGCACATCTGGACAAAGCCCACCTGCAGGTTAAAGCGGTTGAGTTGGGTATAGACGGTATCAGCGGCATTCTGCATTTTACCGAGGACCGCGTCAGCAGTAATCGCCTGGAAGCCAGTACCCTGGGATATCCGATCCACGCCCAACTGCAAAGTGACCAACAGTCTACCCGCGTAGTGATCGACGGCATGACTGATATAAATCGTCTGGAAAAGCAATTCAGCTTCCTGAAAAATGAGGTAGCAGACGGCAGCCTTAATTATCAGGCGCAACTCAACCTGCCTTACGATGCCCGTCAACCCACAACGCTAACGATTGATAGCAATTTAAAAGGCGTGACCATCAGTGCGCATGAAGAACTGCTGACCAAAGCTGCTGATCAGGAGCAAGCCCTGAATTTGCGTTTTCAATTCGATAACAGCCCCTATTTGCCGCTACATATTCATTATGGTAGCCATTTGAACGCAGCATTGCTGATCGACAGCAAGCAAAATCAGCTGTATTCCGGGCATCTGGTTTATGGCCCGGAAGAAGCCAATTTCTTTAAACAAGCGGGTTTAAAACTGGAAATACGCCAACCGCAATTCAAATTATCAGAAGCCATCGGCGCGTTTGCCGACAGTGAAAATCAGCGTCGTCTGCCGTCCTTGCAGGAAATTGTTCTGGATACCAAACAACTGATCTGGCAAGGTCAGAACATGGGCGCACTGCAATGCCGACTGCAACACTTAAATCAAACATGGCAAGGTACACTCGATACCGCGATGGCGCGCGGCAAACTCAGCGTACCCGATCAACGCAGCGGCAATACCCCGATCAAGCTGCAACTGGATTATCTTAATTTATCGGCAATGGACAATCTGAATGTCGATGCTGCTGATGAAGTCGTCACCGATTTGCCCTTGATCGAGATCGACAGTAAGCAATTGCTCTGGCGCGGCGTAGACTTGGGTAACCTGAAACTGCATACCGATCGGCTACTCAGCGGCATCCATTTCGACAACGTGCAACTGGCCAGCGTGGCCGGCACCATCGACTTTAGCGCCGACTGGGTCAAGTCCGCCTCCGGCAGTAGCACACTGCTTTCCGGCAAGCTGAATATGAACGGTTTTGGTTTGTTTTTATCGCAACTGGGCTTTACCGATGACATCAGAGGCACTCATGCCAACATCAGTTTCAGCGGCGGTTGGAGCGGCGCGCCACAGCAATTTTCGATGTCTCATCTCAACGGCCAAATGCAGGTCAAGCTTAGCGATGGCCGTATCTCCAGCATAGAGCCGGGCTTTGGTCGCCTGCTGGGCTTAATCTCCATGGAACAATGGGCCAAACGCTTGAGCCTGGATTTTAGCGACGTGTATCGACAAGGCCTGGCCTTTGACCAGATTACCGGCACCTTTACTATCAACAATGGCTCGGCCTATACCGACGACTTGCTGATCGATGCGGTGGCGGCCAAACTCAGTTTGGCGGGTACTGCCGACCTGGTGAAAAAGACCATGGATCACCGGGTGGCGGTGGTGCCTAAGAGTTCCGGTGCGCTGCCCATTGCTGGTACAATCGTGGGAGGCATCGCCGCTGTTATTACTCAGGTAGTAACCGACGATTATAAAGAAGGTTATTTTTTTGGTTCGCAATACAAAATTGCCGGGCCATGGGGAAATGTCGAGGTCACGCCTTTGCATGATCAGGACGGTTTGGTGCAAAAAGCCTGGCGCGGTTTAACCGGTGGCTGGCTGGATTCGCCAAGCAAATAAGGTTTCCGTCTCGCCAATAATCATTCTTCTCAGCTGGTTTTATCAAACACAATCAATCAGGGATACATGATGTCAATATGTGCAGCCATCCAGATGGCGTCCGGGCCGCAAGTCAGCGCCAATTTACTCGAAGCTGAAAAACAGATCGCAGAAGCCGTCAAAGCCGGTGCCAAACTAGTCGCCTTGCCGGAAAATTTTGCCATCATGGGCATGAACGAGTACGACAAGGTAAAAGTCGGCGAAGTGGACGGCAAAGGCCCGATTCAGGATTTTCTAGCCGCTACCGCCAAAAAATATGGCGTGTGGGTGATCGGCGGCACCATGCCGATATTGGCGACCGCAGCAAATAAAGTCCGCGCAGCTTGCTTGATTTATAACGAACAAGGCGAGCGCGTCGCCCGTTACGACAAAGTGCATTTGTTCGACGTCAGTGTGCCGGATACCGCCGAAGAATACCGTGAATCGGATTCTGTCGAAGCGGGCGACGCCGCTTGCGTCATCGACACCCCTTTCGGCAGACTAGGCGTAGCAGTGTGCTACGACCTGCGCTTTCCAGAGTTTTTCAGACCCATGACACGGCAAGGCCTGGACATATTGGTCATCCCATCAGCGTTTACCGCCAAGACCGGTGCTGCGCACTGGGAAGTACTGCTGCGCGCCCGCGCCATCGAAAACCTCTGCTACGTGATCGCGCCTAACCAAGGCGGCTTTCATATGAACGGCAGGCAAACCTTTGGTCACAGCATGGTGATAGATCCTTGGGGCGTAGTGCTGGATTGCTACAAAACCGGCCCCGGCTTTGTCAGCGCTGAAATCGATAAAAATCGTCTGGATAAAATGCGCCTGTCTTTCCCTGTGTTGGAACATAGACGCTATTTTTGCGAGTGATGCTTATGCTTAGAAAGTTGCCTTACCTTTTACCGTGTTTAGCGCTGGCGGCGTGTGCAGATGCACCCGAAAAATACCGCGACACCCACCACCTGGAATTGCCGCCGGTTTTGCCGATAGAACATACCAACCCGCAACCGGCTGTCGCTGCTGACGACATGAAGCCAAAGTCGGCTCTGGCCAATTTGATGGCGTTTACTGATGATGGCGGCAAACCCGTACTCACATTAAAAACCCGCACTGATCGCGCTTGGGAAATGGTGGCTACCGCACTAAAAATCAGCGACATTGAAGTTCTGGATAAAAGCCCGGACGACAACCGCTTTAAAGTGCGTTATGACCCGGACACCGGTGGCAAGCAAATCGGCTTGCTAAACGCATTAATGAATAACAGCTTTGACGAAGCCGACTACACCATTACTTTAAAACAAGAAGGTGGCGGCGTGGTGGTTGATGCCGCACTGGCTAAATCGGAGGGCTTGGAAACTGACACCGATGGTTCTGCAGAATTGATACGCTTGCTACATAAGACTATCGATGAAAAGATCATCAACCGCGAGCCTGACAAAAAATCGGAAAAATAAGCAAGTTTGGGCCGGTTTAACTCGCGTATAGTAAATTTTGCGCGCAATAGCTTATGGATTTACGCTTACATTTCCGCTGGCAACATGCGTTGCTAATAACACTTACTTTTTGGGGACAGCACTATGAAACACTTACATCTTCTATTCGTCGCTACAGTGGTGGGCATTTTTCTCTGGCGGGTTTATTTGGCTGAAAAAATGCCGGAAAAACTGGCCGAAAAATGGATGAAGATTTTGCCCCATGCCCTGGCGACAGGCTTGCTGTTGACCGGTATTGTCTTAGTTTTCCAAGGCAACTGGGCCGACAATTATGGCTGGATAGTGATGAAAGTGTTGTTTATGCTGGTGTTTATCGGCTCGGGCATCATGACCTTAAAATCGCAAGGCCAACGCCGTTGGATAGCTTTTGGCGTGGCGCTATTTAGCGTGGTCTATATTCTTAAACTGGCTGTTACCAAACAAATTTTGTAACAAAAATCCCTTCTCCCCCAAGGAGAAGGCTGGGATGAGGGGATTAAATCAGTTATTCAAACCCTCTCACCCTAGCCACTCCCAACCGGCGACTGCATTTTAAATAGCCGCCACCCTGTGTTTGTTATTGCTTGGCGTTGTTTGCCTGATCGTACACGGCGCCAAACAATTGTATGACCACAAAGATCATCGTCTTTGCCATCTGTATCGCCTCTTTAGAACTTGTTGGTGCCTCAATCGCCAATTCATCGATTGAAGCGTTCATAAAGTCCACCAAGCCAGTTTGGTTATCGCTCTCGACCAGCCGTTCCGTAAAGCGATTTTGCAGCTTATTGCGGATTTTGCTGTCCATCGGCTGCGTCATAAAAGACTGCATCTCGGTATCCAACAAAGCGGCACTTTTTTCCAGCCATTCAAAACCCATGCTTTGCTGATTGGGCAAGGTGCCAAATGCGTGTTTAAAAACACAAATCACATCAAAGCAAAGATCCATAAACAGGTGGGCCACATGCTGATCTTTTTGCGCAATCACGGCAGAAAATACGCCAAATATACTTTGGGCTAAAGCGGGCTGCTCACGTTGAAACTGCTCCAGGATTTTACGGCCGCTATCCTCGTCCTGATTTTTGGCAAAAGCTAATGCCTGGTAGAGTTCTTTTTCTGCTAATTCGCGCATAAGTTGTTAATTATTTGTTTTGAGTATCGGAAGTTTCTGTTTTCCACTCGCCCGATTTGCCGCCGCGTTTTTCCAACAAGCGCACACCTTGTATAACCATGCCGCGATCAACCGCCTTGCACATATTCTTTACTTAAGATGCGCTTGGAAATAGTTGCTTGTAAATCAATGGCTTGATTGCCAATCAAAAACGAATTTTGTCCAAATTTAGGTTA
>CAIOHN010000190.1 GCA_903858105.1 uncultured Pseudomonadota bacterium
GGGCACGGTTTTATCCAAGCCCCGTTCCACTTCCAGGACATTCTTGCCCGGTGCCAGGCCAATCCGATTGGCAACCCGAAAAATATGCGTATCCACCGCAATAGTCGGCTGATCGAAAGCCGTATTCAAAATCACATTGGCGGTCTTGCGCCCAACGCCCGCCAGGGCTTCCAGTGCATCGCGTTCCCGCGGCACTTCGCCGCCGTGCTTTTCCAGTAAAGTTTGGCAAAGTTTTATGACATTTGCCGCTTTACTGTTAAACAAACCGATGGTTTTAATGTACTCCTTCAAACCATCCAAGCCCAAGCCCAAAATCGCCTGCGGCGTATTCGCCACCGGAAACAATTTGGTGGTGGCCTTATTCACGCCCTTATCAGTCGCTTGCGCCGATAACACCACGGCAATCAATAACTCGAACGGCGTGGTGTAGTTCAGCTCAGTAGTCGGATTGGGTATCGCCTTAGCCAATCGCTGAAAGATAAGCGCACGTTTTTGATTATTCATAACTTATTTTATCAATTCATGCGCTGGTCGGGGCACTGTCAAAGCTACTTAGCCGCTGTTTGCTGCAAAAATTTAATCCTGGTTTGGAACCAATTTACCGCACATTAAGTCATTAGCTAGCACCGCTAGAGGTGCCAAAAACCATAATAAACGTTCAACGGGGGTTTTTATGAAAAGATTTACAGCTATTGTTATCAGTGGATTGTTATTTGCCAGCACCGGCGTATTCGCAGAAGAACATGCGGCGGCAGCGCTGGAGCATGCCAATCAAGCCGTCACCCACGGCAAAGCCGGTCATAGCCCGATTTTGGTAGAACATGCGGAGGCGGCGTTAACCCATGCCAAAAAAGGTGCGGAAGTCGCCAAAGGCGACTCTAAAACCCATCTCGACGCTGGCGTAAAATCCTTGGAAAGCGCTATCGAGCACGGCAAACTGGGTCATGCCGACGTCGCCACCAAAGCGGCCGAGGAAGCAGTTACCCATATCAAGGCCGGCAATAAGTAGGGCTCTATTTAGCTTAGCGTCCACTCCCTCAGGGCGAGGGCTGGGGTTAGGAAGTTGACTGATTTTATCCCCTCATCCCAACCTTCTCCCTGGGGGAGAAGGGGCTTGAATTACTAGAGGTTCTTTCCAATCCGCCCTCTTCGCCTGAAGAGGGCCAACCTCACACCGACACCGCCCCGGCAATATGTCGATGCGCCTGGTAATCGATCAATTCAAAATCCGCAAAATCGTAAGCAAAAATCGACTCCGGCAGACGTTTAATCTGCAAGGTTGGCGGCATCAACGGCTGGCGACTTAATTGCAGTTCTACCTGCTCAAAATGATTGCGGTATATATGCACATCGCCAAACGACATAATCAATTCACCGACCGCCAAGCCACATTGCTGCGCCAGCATATGCGTCAGTAAAGCCACGCTGGCTTGGTTATACGGCACACCTAAAAAACAATCGGCACTGCGTTGAGTCATCATGCAAGACAACTTACCGTTGGCCACATAGAATTGATACAAGACATGGCAAGGCGGCAAAGCCATCCGGCCCGCGGCCGCATTCTCGCGTGGGCCTATGCTTTCATTCGGCAAAAATGCCACATTCCAGCCGCTGACGATATGCCGACGCGAATCGGGTTTGTTTTTTAAACCGTCTACCAGGATTTGGATCTGATCGTAACTCTCGCCATGCGGCCCCAACCAGTTCCGCCACTGCGCGCCGTAAACCGGCCCCAACTCGCCTTCCGGCGTGGCCCATTCATCCCAAATGCTGACGCCGTGATCTTTTAGATATTTGATATTGGTATCGCCGCGTAAAAACCACAGCAATTCGTAAGCGATGGATTTGAAATGCAGTTTTTTGGTAGTCAGCAGCGGAAAGCCATCGGCCAGATCATAGCGTATCTGCCGACCGAACAGCGAGCGGGTGCCAGTGCCGGTACGGTCGCTTTTGTCGATGCCCTTAGTGTGGATGTCGGCCAGGAGGTTTAGGTATTGTTGCATGGGGTTTGGGGTGTTTTAGATTTGGTGGGGAGTATAGCGGAGGGTTTGGCTGGTTTGATAGATTTAGTGTTGGTGTTGCGCCCGATTGCTTAGAAGTCGGTAGTCACACCGACAGGCAAGATACTTCGGCTATATCTCATTCCCAAGCGCTGCGTGGGAATGAGGAAACTCAGCAGGTTAACAAATCAACCACTCACCCAAAAAACACATTGCCCAAAGATCTAATCACAGCCTCGTCCGGCAAATCCGCAAACACCCCATCACCACCCCGCATCCCCCGCACAAACAAATACTTAACCCCGCCAAAATGCTCAGCATACCGATACCCCGGCAAGCGCTGCTGCAGATAAGCATCCAGCACCACGCTGTACAGCCAATACTGCAAGCCATAGTTATGCTCGCGCATGGCCTGTAACAAGCTGGGCTGACTGTAATCCGGCAAGGTGTTGGTTTTGTAATCCATCACATAAAACCTACCGGCGTATTCGCACACCAAATCGATAAACCCGGTCAAATAACCGCTGATTTGCTTGGCGGTTAATGGCTGGTAAGACGGACAATCCGCCAGGATGCGGTTGATGTGTGCCGTGTCGATGATATTGGGCATGGCCAGGTAAAACGGCATTTCCTTGATGCAGCGCTCGGCAGGCAGATTTTTCAGGCAAAAATCCCCATCGTCGCTCAATGGCGCAACCACCGCGTTTTGCAGTAAACCATCCAGCAATTCCGGTTGCTCGATACGCAAACCATACCGTAAACAAGCTTGATCGCGTTGTCGGTTAATGTCGCTGCCAGCAGCCAGCGTTTGAAAGCTGACGGTTTCTAACAGACTATGAATGACGTTGCCAGTATGCGCACCGCGTGGCAAGCCGTCGTCCGCCACTTGGCTATCGACAGCTTCTTCGGCTTTGTCGGTCGGCAGTTCCGGCGCATCTTCCAACGTCAAAGCCGCTAATGCGGTATAGCTGCTCATCTGCCAGACGCTATACAAGCTGCGGCGGCGCTGTCGGCTTACTAAGGCGCTTAGTTCGGTATGGGCTTGATAGCTACCGATTGCGCTTGTCGTTGCCGGTAATAATCTATACGCAATGCTTTGCGGCGCTTGCTTAGCCAAGGCTTGCAGTTTATCTTGTTGGGCGGTGAAATCGTCGGCGGCAAATTCAAACAAATAGGCAAACGCCGAGTCGTTGGCCTTGTCTTTGGTGCGCACATCCGCCCAATTGATATAGCAGCGGTATTTGGCGCGGGTGACGGCTACATAAAGCAAGCGCAAATCCTCGGCCAGTTCTTCAAACACGGCTTGCTCGCGGCGTTCGTTAAAGCGTTCCGAGCCCAAATCCGCAATCATTTCGCCCGCTTCGTGGCATTGCACTAGCTGCTGCTCGGTTTTTAAACGGTCGCTACGCTTCCATAGGTCTGGACAGAATACCAAAGGATACTCCAGACCTTTGGCGCTATGCAAAGTCACGATTTTCACCGCGTCTTCATCGCTTTCCAAGCGCAATTGGCGCTCGTCGCCGCTATCGCGCTGGGCTTGCTGAATCGCTCGTCGCAGCCAGTCAAGTGTTTTATTGATGGCTAAATGTTCGTCTATCGCCGCTTGCTGTACGCACTCGATAAGATGATGAATATTGGTCAAGGCGCGCTCGGCTTGCGGCAAACCCGACAAATGCAGCTCCACCTGCTCCCGTCGCAGCAATTGCTGCATCATCGCCATCAAGCCTTGGCGTTGCCAGCATTGCAGATAATCCTGAAACCGATTCAAGCAGCCATCCAGCGCCGCTTCATCCAGACTTAAGCGGTAAAACTGCTGACCATCCAGATTAAACCAACCCACTGTCAGCGCCTGTTTTAATGCCCCTATTTGGCCGGGCTGCGCCACGGCCTGCAACACGCAATACAGCTCAAACGCCTGTGGTGAGGCAAATACCGATTGCTTGCTGTTCAGCACCGCCGGAATCCCCGCGGCCAAAAAAGCTTGTTGATAACGAGCCGCAGCGTTATTGCTTCTAACCAAAATGGCAATATCGCGCGGTTGCAAGCCGCGTTCGGGCTGATCTTTCTCAACAATTTTGGCATCTGTCAATAAGCCTAAAATCTCGGCAACTACGGCGTTGCGGATAAAATCGCTAACCTCATTGGAACTGCCGCCACGCGATGTCCAGTGCTCCTGATTGCCCGGATTTTCCTGCAGTTGCCACAGCACCAAAGGCGCGGTATCGCCGATCCGCCCATCGTTAACACTGCGACCAGCCTGTACCGGCGTGAACTCCAGCTTATCGAATAAAAATGGCTGCTCACGGTCAAACAAACGATTAACGCCAGCCACCAAGTCAGGATGCGAGCGCCAGTTATGCAGCAAGGTGTAATGCTGCTGCGCTTGGCTTTGCGCGGCAAAATAAGAAAAAATATCCGCGCCGCGAAATTTGTAGATCGCCTGCTTGGGGTCGCCGATTAGATACAAATACTGGCTAGCATCGGCAAATATGCCGGAAAAAATCCGCCATTGATTGACATCGGTATCCTGAAATTCATCGATCAAGGCCGCCCTGAAACGTTGGCGTAACTCCTTGATCAGCAGCGGACCATTCTCGCCTTGCAGCGCAGCGGCCAAACGGGTAATCAAGTCATCAAACGACAATACATTGTTTTGTTGCAGGCGTTTATCCAACTCCTCGCGCAAACTGCTGAGCAAGGCGGCGCGGAAGGTCACCTGCAATTGCCGCAACGCTGCGGACAGTGCTTCAAAGCTGCTGCAATCGATTGCCAGACTATCCAGATATATCTGCTTCTGCTCGGCGCTGGGTAAGGGTTTGGCTTTGCTGACTCTAAACTTGCTGCCATTCAATCCGCCCAGCAAACCGGCAGTGCTTAGCCAGTCTATCTCCGGCAACTCGGCGTTTTGATCCGCCAGCCAGGAGTGCAAGGCTTCGGCTCGCACGGGAAAGTCACGCTCAAAGGTCGCGGTAAACAAACCACCCGCAAAAGCCGCTTCCAGCTTACTGCGTAACGCAGGCAAAGCGTTCGCTGCGGCGGATATTAGTCCGGGCAAGCGGTTTAAACTGGCATCAACGTCATCGTCGGCAGGATAAACCCGTTGCTGCAAAGCCACGCCGCGTATGCTGGCAAGCAGCGCATCTGGCGTGGCATAGCCGCTGTTTAATAACACCACTTGCCAGGCAGGACGCGTATAAATTTGCCGCCGCCAAAAATCGTCGGCGCAATGCAGTTTAAGATCAGAGACATCGCCGCTCAGCTCGCAATCGAACAACTGGCCGCTTTCCAAAGCATGTTCTGCCAACACCCGCTGACAAAAACCGTGGATGGTAAAAATCGCCGCTTGATCGATGTCCAGCAAAGCCAAATCCAGACGCTGCCGCACAGTATCGACATCCATCTCCAAGCCCGCCAGCCATTTGCGGATAGCCGGATCGGCGTCTGCTTGGGGTTTGAGCAACGCCTGTCTGGCCTCGGTCAGCCTTAGCCGAATCCTGTCCTTCAATTCTTCGCTGGCGGCTTTGGTAAAAGTCACCACCAATAATTGTTTAATATCCAGTTGCTGCTCTACCACAAAACGCAGTACCAGCATCGCGATGGTGTAGGTCTTGCCGGTACCGGCACTGGCCTCGATCAGATTGATGCCGGTTTGCAGCTCGCTAGCGATGGCATCAAAAGCTTTACTCGCCATGCGCTGCACTCCAGACCGGTTGCAGCCATTGCTGACACCAATCGGCAAAGTCTTGATTAAGTATCGTGTTTAAATCGGCGTGGGCAAATAATTGCGCCATTTCCGGTTCATGGCCTTTTTCTATGCTTTCCATCACTTGTTTAAGCACCGCAGCCAGGGCATTGTCGGGATTTGTTTGTTGCAGATAAGTTAAGGCCGCATCGCTAAAAAACGCGTCTGGTCGCCGCCGACCTTGTATGAATACTTCTAGCATTTGCAGTAAACGTTCCGGCTGCGCACCGGGTGCAAACAGCAAATCCTCGTCCGCGCTCAGCAGATAAGTCGCTTGCACTTTAATTTGATTGATCAGCAAATGCTGCAGCCAGGCAGCGATAAAATCCCGACCTTTTAACCGGCTAAATCGATAGATCAAACCGGCGTTTTGATACTGATTGCCCAACTTGCCCACCAGCCGGTAATCGCCTATATGCAAGTCAACAGCCACGCTGGGCAATGGTTCGCCAGGATTTTTGCTGGCGATTAGTTCGGCAAATTGCGTGATCAAAGGCTCGCGCTGCCGCCAGGCTATTTCGCCTAAAGCGGCGGCGGGCCAGCGGCCTTGGGCTTGCAGTTTTTCCAGCGAAAACGCGCGATCATGCAACTGCGCATCCAGCCATTGCTGAGCGATTTGATAATCGTCCAGCGTATTAAGCGCAAACGGCTCGCGCTCCTCGGCATCGACTTGCAAGCGTGGCAGTTGCACACCTAATTGTTGCTGCAAAAAATAGCGCTGCGGATGCTGGTAAAAACTCAGCAATTCGGCAATTTCGATCACCTCGATCGGTTCGGCGTCCAGTTCGCATTGCCACCAAGGCGCAGGCTGCTGTTTTTCGGCGCGTATGCGTTGCGCGGTGTCGCGGTCGTGCCGCGCATAACTAAACAGCGCCGGATCATCGCCGCGAAAATAGCGCGGACTGAAAGGATGCAGCGGATGATGGACAACCAAGTTTTTAAGACCATAACCATCGCTTAGCACTTCCAGTAATTCGCTGACGATAGGCGAAGGCGGAATCTCGCTGTTATCGCGCAGCGATTGGCCAATATAGGTCAGGATCAATTGCTGGCGCGCCGATAACAGAATCTCCAAAAACTGATAGCGATCATCCGCCCGACTGGAGCGGTCGCCCAAGCGCGGATGTTCGGCAAGTAAATCAAAGGTGGGATGCCGCTCTATTTTGGGAAACTCGCCATCGTTCATGCCCAGCAAAGCGATGACCTGACAGGGAATCGAGCGCATGGGCAGCATTGAGCAGAAAGTTAATTGACCACGCAGAAAACCGTTGCCGGACTTGGTTTCGTCCATTCGGCCTTCCAGCCAGGCGACGATGACCACCAAGCTCAAGTCTTGTTGATGAATTTGGGCAATCTCGGTTAGTTCGGCCAGTAATTCGTTAAGCGGCTGCCGCTCTGCGGGTTCGGCGCTCAGCAGCAATTTATCCGCGTAGTCGACCAGACATTGCTGCCAGTTGGCTAAGGTTTTAGGGCTGGCCAAGTCTGCGCTGGCCTGAAACAACAATTGCAAAAACGCGTTTAAGCCGCCCAAGGCTTGCGCTGACTGGCCCTCGATATTGGGGTAGGGCAACACACCATCGACAAACTCGTTGTCGTCGGCCACGGCATAGCCCATAAACAAGCGCTCCAGGCTGGCTTGCCAGGTGTTCTGTTGCAAGGGCGGCAGGCCTTGCGCTTGTTTGTCGGCGGCGGATTTACCCCAACGCACATGGGTATCGTCCAGCCAGTAACGGATCAATTCCAGATCCGTTTGGTTCAAACCGAAACTGGCATAAACCAGCGGTTGCTCAAGCAAATCCAGCACCGTCTGCCAGCCAAAACGGCTTTGCGACAGTTGTAAAAATCGCAGCAAAGCATCCAGACCGGTATTGCTGATTTTCAAAGAACGGTCGGCGATGGCGTGTTGAATGTCGTCGAACACCGCGCTGATAAACGGCGCATAGGCTTGAATATCCGGTGCCATTACCACAATGTCGCGCAAATCCAGATCGGTTTGTGTTTCCAAGGTTTCCAGCAATTGATTTTTTAGCACCTGCACTTCCCGTAGTCGGGAATGGCAGGCGTGGATGCTGAGCGAAGCGTCCACCGGCAGAATTAATTGCGGCTGTTGATTGGCGAGAATATCGTTTTGCAGTTGCTGCAGATTGGTTTGGCTGTCACCGGCCTCGAAGCTACTGGGCTCGAAGGCAAACTCGACTTGCTCCAATAGCATTTGCTGAAATTCCCGGCCTTGCTGCCCCAGCCTGACTAACAGCGGGTGGCCGTCAAATGCTTGCAGTTGCGCCAACAAGCGTTTACCGGGCAGATCCGCCCAGTAGGCTTGCACCGGATTTAATAGATAAAGATGCACATCGCAGTGTAGTGACAGCGCCTGCAGATAACCCAGCATCAGGGGCGGCAAGCTGTTGACCCCAAACACCGATACGCGCTCAGGCAAAACGGCTTGAAATTGGCCTGGGCCGGCCTTGCTCAAGGTCTCGATAACTTTTAGCCAATGCTGCCCGCGATGCCCGCTACCGCTCCTGGCGACAATTTGCCGCCACAGCGCCGCTTGCCATATTTCGGCTTCGCTATGGTATAGCTGCCGGTTTTCCTGCCAGGCCGTCAGCAAATCCGGTCTTAGCATTTGGTATTGGTCAAAAATCCGCGCTAATTGCGCTGCCAGTTGATAGCGTTTGCGTTCGCGGTTTTCGCCGACTAGATATTGTTGTAAAGCCTGATACACTTCGACATCAAGATCGCGTAATAATGCTTCGAAACGCCACAGCATTAAATGTCGGTCAAAGTTGGGATCGTGCAACTCGGTATGCAGTTTTTCGGCAATTTGGCTAAAAAATTTGCCTGGGAACAAATACTTAAAATGTCCACAGACGTTAAAGCGCCCGGCCATTTGTTGAGACAGCCAGCGTTCCATCCCCTGACTTTGGATGAGAAATATTTCTGCCGCAAAAGGCGAGGATAATGGCGCAGTACTGATTACTGCCGCTAGATGCTCCAGCAGATTTTCAGTTTTGTTAGAGCTATGAAGTACGAACATCGACCAATTTAAAAAACTTATTTGCAGTCACGACCAGCTGGGTAATAGTTTTACAGTAGCGTTTAACCAACGGGAACACAATGAAAAATCTCTTCTGGGTTTTAGGCCTCTGCCTGTCTTTTGACACTTGGGCGGGCGTTTATAAATGTACCGATGCCACCGGACACACCAATTATCAATCATCGCCCTGCACCACAGAGCATAAAGCAGTGCAGATGAACACCAAAACCGGCAGTAGCGTTGACCTTAACGCGGTCGAACGCCAGCAAGCCGCTGAAGCCGAGCTGAAAAAGCAGCAGACTGCCCAGCAGCAAGCCGAACAACAAGCCAAAGTGGACGCCATAGCCAAGACCAAACAAGATGCCAGGGCGCAAAGTGAATTGACCCAAACTCTGATCAAACAAAATCCCATGCAGTTTTCGGCGTTTGCGATTCCGGCGTACGACCCGGAAAAACTACCCGCATCTTTAAAATCTTTTGAGAGTCGCTTGCCGGATGTGGAAAAATTCCGCCGTCTGGCCGCCCAAAAAGCACTGTCGCACGGGGACTGTCAACGCATCGAAGCTGACGAGCTAACGGCAAAAAGCAAGATTGATCAGTTAAGCTTTTTAATCAACTGCAGCAGCGGCAAAACCTTTGTATTTAACGAATCTGAACTAAACCAACCATGATTGCAGCCAAAACCATCTTTATCACTGGCTGCTCGTCAGGCATTGGTTACCACACAGCGCTGTTTTTAAAAGATCGGGGCCACAATGTGATTTGCTCGGCACGCAAGTTGGCGGATGTTGATCGTTTGCGCGCAGAGGGTTTTGCCTGCCTGCAACTGGATTTGGCTGACTCGCACAGCATTCAACAAGCAGTCGCCGAACTGATTGCTTTGACCGATGGCAAAATCGATGCGCTATTTAATAATGGCGCCTTTGGTCAACCGGGTGCGGTGGAAGACCTGACTCGCGAGGTATTGCGGCATCAATTTGAAACCAATCTGTTTGGTACGCACGAACTAACCAATCTGCTGTTGCCTATGATGCGCAAACAAGGCCACGGTCGCGTCATTTATAATAGTTCGGTGCTCGGTTTTGTCGCCATGAAATTTCGCGGCGCCTATAACGCCAGCAAATTTGCGCTGGAAGGCTTGGCAGACACCTTGCGCCTGGAACTGCGCGGCAGCGGTATCCATATTGTGTTGATCGAGCCTGGGCCCATCGAAAGCCGTTTTCGGCAAAATGCCTTCGCGCTGTACCAAAAATATATCGATTCGGAACATAGTTTTCATAAGCAAACCTATCAGGCTATGGAAGCCCGCTTGCAAAAGCAAGGCGCTGCGGCACCGTTTACGCTTCCGGCGACCGCCGTGGCCGCAAAAGTCGCTCATGCATTAGAGTCGAATCGGCCAAAAATTCGTTACCCGGTCACCGTACCAACTCATTTATTTGCATGGCTGAAAAGACTGCTGCCCACGGCTTGGCTGGATAAGCTGCTAGTCAGCGTGGAATAAGGCCGCGACGGCATTTTTTAGCCCGCCAAAAAACCATAAAAACCGCTAATAAACTGACTATCAAACCGATTGAACTGTGCTATCATCCTGGCCCAACATGTAGTGGTTAAAGCGTTTGGGTTAGCGGCTATATGTTCTTATAAAAATAACTGTGAGGTTCAATACATGAAAATTTTAAAAAGTGCTGTTATCGCGTTCTCTTTAGCTGCTGCAATGGGTTCTTTTTCAACTGCTGCAGTTGCAGAAGCCGGCAGAACCACCTACAAACCTCTTGATAACATCAATATGGTTCTGGAGCGCATTGCTACTGCAGAGACCGCGATTAACAATGGCGCTGAAGACGCTGAAGTTGCAGCCCTGATCAAAAAAGCAGCTGACATTTCTGAAGAAATCAATGCCAACGACAAAGTTTCTAGAGAAAACTCAAAAGTTAGAGGCCACTTGAAAGCTGCTATCACTTCTGCCAAAGCTGCTAACTTGCAAGAATCCAAAGAACATTTGGCTAAAGCAAAAGCAGGCACAGAAGGTTTGAAAAAATTGCTGTAACGGTTATGCGGCAGGGCGCCTGATGTTTCCGGCGCCCTGTTTTTTACCCCGTCTCATTTCTATCGGCCTATTCAGGCATCCTCATAAGTAAAACGGCTTTTTCTCGATCTGAGTCTCTAGCCAGATTAACAATTCTCTGGCGCTTTTAGCATGGGCCTGTGCAAAATCCAGCGGCGCATCAGTGCTTAATAAACGCCACTGATTCAGCAAGGCTTGCAACCTGACCGCATTGGTCACGCTGAAATGAAACTGCCCCAGCAATTGTTCATATTGTTGATTATCAAACACTGGCAACGATAGTCTCAAGCCCATTAAAACCGAAATTAATTTTTCCACGCTTGCCACCTGCGCCTGCATCCAGGCCATTACTGCCGCCTCGTTGATATGTGCCAACCCGGAACCCTGATTATCCGAGACCAGCTTCACGCTATGAATTAATTCCGCAGAACTGAATTTAACGGCTATTTCGTAAAACGCCGCGGCTTCCATATCGCACAAATAGTCGTCGGCATAATGGGTGTCGGGCTTGGATACGGTTTTGAGCGGCAGCGTCTGAAATGGCTGATCAAACGGAATTTGCGGATAAAAACGCCGCAGCGTATCGGTATCGATTAGTTTATCCGCCAGAAAACAACTGCCAATGCTCTGATTGCAATGCCCGGCGATACCGAGATTTAACATGACAGGCTGCGTCACTTGGGCAAACTGCGCCAGCGTAAAACCAACGGCCGCCGCCATGGCAATTTTACCGACACCGCTGATCACCAACACGGTTTCTGCATTTCGATACATGGCAAATGGCTGTTTTTCTGGTGGCTTTTTTAAGCCACACGCCTGAATTAATGGCTTGGCTTCGCAGGCTAAAGCCAGGAAGATAAACACTGATGGTGCAGAGTCAGTCACAGTTTTAAATAAAAATCTCTTTATAAAATAATCAATTGTTGAATATTCTTAACAATTCACATAAATTTAAGGCTCGTCAATTTTCAAAGGGAGACGTGCCGTGACCGAATTTAATTCAGTACTTACAGAAAACCCAAGCAACCGGCATTTAGTTGAAACGCTGCAAGAAGAACGCAGCGCCGTATGGTCGCTGTATTGCGAGATTGCCAAGATGAAACCCTTCGCCAGCACAAACAGCATCAGGCCTGTGCTATCGGAGTTTTCGCAGCTTTTGATCGATTATGTCTCGCTAGGCCACTTCGGTATTTACGAACATCTACTTGCCGAAAAGCAACCTCAAGACCTGGCATTGTCGGTTGCCGAACAGATCTATCCGGCATTTTCCAACACCACCGCATCGGCGGTATCGTTTAGCGATGCATACGACGATGGCAAGCGCAACTTCAAAACCGATAATCTGGCCAAGGATTTATCCAAGCTTGGCGAACAACTGGCCAAGCGCATGGAACTGGAAGATCATCTATGTTCCATGCTGCTGCATTAAGCTTTAAATAGGTAGCGGTGCCGAATGGCTATTTGCCTTCGGCCGCCGATATACCTGAGCTTGAACTGTTTGCACCCTTGATAAACGAGTCTTTCAGGTGGGCAAAAGCCGCCTGTAAAGTCTTGTCCATCACCACCTGATTGCCTATCGACACGATCACCCGCGCCAACTCCGGCATTTTGGTTTTGGTCGCCAGCATATAGATAGGCTGCACGTACAGAATTGAACTACCCATGGTCAAGATCACCATGCGGCCCTTTTTGACTTCAGAGCCCTGCTGGTTCCACAAGGTAAATTGCGCGGCAATCTCCGGATTTTGATCGATTAACGCGTTGACTTGCGACGGCCCATTGACCTGCACCGCCTTAGGAAATTTAAAAATCGTGATGCCAGGCTTGTAGCCATTATCGCAACTGGTTTCATCGACAGTACCGGCAATGCCGACCATGCTTAAATTATCGCGATGCACCGGCGTCATGGGGTTAATCATCACAAATTCTTCCAGATCATTACAATGATCGAAATCCATGGTGATGAAATACGGCAACACCGGCTGACCATCCACCGAGGCAAACTGCCAGGTTTCGGCTTGCTCGTAAAACAGCTCTGGACTGTTTTGATGATATTTGGCGTAAATTTTCATCTGCATGTAATACAAATCACGCGGATAACGCAGGTGCCGCAATAACTCGTCCGGCATTTCCTGGAGTTTTTTGAAAACGCCGGGATACGCCCGATTATAGGCGTTGATAATCGGGTCTTTTGGGTCGGAAATATAGTAATCGACGCTGCCGTCGTAGGCATCGACCACGATTTTTACCGAGTTACGGATGTAATTAAACTTATGTTTACCATCGAGATAGTCGTCGGCAGACGGCTTGGATACCGGATAAAAATTGGACAAGGTGTACGCATCCTGAATCCAGTAAAACCGATCTTTAGTCACCACCAAATAAGGATCTTTATCCAGATGCAAAAACGGCGTCAACGCAGTAATTCTTTCGTCGATATTGCGGCGTAGCAATACTTTGCTTTGCATGGAAATATTGGGCGAGAAAAAGATTTTTTCGTCTTTCAGATAAAACGCAAACAGCATCTTTCTAAAATAAGATGGGATGGGTATGCCGGAGTTGCCCTTATAATCCAGCGACTCGCCCGGAACAGATCCTGAAATATCCTTGACCGTCAAAGTGTTCGGCACGATGGCGTAACGATACTTTTCCAGACCGTAATAAATATCTGGATAGGTCACCGAAAAACCCACGTCCGATGTCATGTTCAAATCGCGTAAATACCAAACGATAGGAATACCCGCATCTTGAGCCGCCGGCGACATTACCGCGCCGTACCCGTGGGTGTAGCGCAGATGGCTGTTTTCCCAGTTTTGCGCTTCCTTGGGTAATTTATCTATATTGACTTCACGCGCGGCCAGATTGACCTGTTGATGATGGCCGTTAATGAAATAGCGATCTTCATCGACCGTCGGAAAGCCGTAATAGGGCCGGATACCCTGCAACTGCATATAGCTGTCTATCAAAAACTCGCGATCCCAAACCGGAATGTTTTCAAAATGCTTTTTGGTAGACCAGGCTTCTATGTCTTTGGTCGCGTCCACATTGACCGGAAAATCGACAACCTTGATGTTGTTTAAATCAAACGCTGCCATGGTTGCGTCAATGTTATGCCGCATTGACTCGCCTTGGGTACGGGTAAAATTGGGTTTGACGATAAATTTTTCAATCATTTCGGGCACTGTATGTATGCCCTGCAAACCCACTATTGAAAAGAAACC
>CAIOHN010000191.1 GCA_903858105.1 uncultured Pseudomonadota bacterium
CGCTCATAACATTACTGATTTCAGAGAAACTGCCGCCTCCCAACGCTAAACGCACCTCATTCAGCGTCGGTTTGCTGCCACGCGCCGCGATGGCTGTCGCCGCATTGAAAACGTCTTGTTTTGTAATAGTCATGCCGTTACCTAAAAATTTTGTATTGTATTACGCTGCTTAAAATAACGCCGCCAAACTGGACAGGGTCACAGCAGAAACAAGGCAAATGCAATTTTTAAAGCTAGCCCGTATGCAGCGCAACGGAATACGGGGGATCGAAGCCGACTCACCCCGGATTCTGCTTTGCTTATCCGCCACGGCCCTTCCAAATACTTTCAGACGAACTATAAATACTGCAACCTAACGCCAGCACTGATTATATTTGCCTTTGCCATTTCGCTTTAGGGGATGATTATTTACCGCAAGGTTTGCATGTATATGCAAGCTTACTGATCCGTACGGTTTTATAATCTTCAAATAGGCGGCTTATCATGAACGCTATTAAAAATGGCTTAATTGTCTTTTGCGCCACAATGTTGTGTGCAATCGCGCTAACTACTCACGCTATGATGGTTAATTTCGATGATTTAGAGGCATCGGGACAACTTGACATAGATCTTACAGGCACCAGATATCAAGGGTACGGATGGCGCAATTTTCTCGCCTATTCTGCGATTGAGGGGCTAGACGGCTTTAATAAAGGCATTGTTTCGCCCGCTAACGCGATTTATAGCGGCGGCAATACAGCTGCTTCCCTGCCTGTAGTTGGCAGAATTACTTCTGCTGACCCGTTCGATTTTTCCAGCGCTTTTTTAAACGCGGCCTATTACGACCATCTAGCGGTGACAGTAGAAGGCCTTTTGCAGGGTGTTGTGCTATTTAGCCGCACAGTCGCGGTATCCACATCGTCGGCTTCGCTGTTTGATTTTGGCTTTAGAGGCATTGACCAGTTAGCGTTTTCGGCTAATCTCAGCGCCGATAGCGCCGAGGCATTTTATTGCGAATCGTTTGAATGCAGCCAATTCACACTCGATAATCTGACAATTGGCGCTGCAAATGCAGTTACCGTTCCTGAAGCCTCATCATTATTCCTGGTGCTTGGAGGCATGCTGTTGATCTGGATATGCCGTTGGCCTGTTGTTTTACCCACCGTATTGCGCCGTTACCACTTGCTGTTACTAATGCTATTTGCAGGTATCGGTGTACCCGCCCAAGCCGACGATGCTCAGCCAATTATAGGTTTAGACTCTGACGTACACCAGGCGTCCTTGCCCTCTACAGAATCGACACCACTGGCGCAACTCGGCGCCACCCAATTTGAAGAGCCGCTGCTCAAAACTGCCGCTACCAGTCAGGAAGAAGACGCAGCCTTACTCAGCGCTATCCAACACTATCGGCAACGCAGCGATGACGATGATTATCAGGCCCTCACCGATTTCCTGGGCGCTCATCCCGGCTCCGGCTGGCAGATGGCGTTATGGACTAACCTGGGGTTGTCGTATTACCAGGCCGGTCGATTCTCCTGGGCAATAGAAGCCTGGGAAAAGGCTTGGGGTTTAGGTAAAGACTTGACAGAACCGCACGCCAAAGCGCTGGCAGATAGGGCTCTGGGCGAGTTGATGCGCATGCACGCCAGACTGGGCCATGCCGACCGCTTGCAAGCCTTGTTTATCGAGATGGGCGATAGAGCCGTCAGCGGTTCTGCAACAGAAAGTGTAGCCGGTGCGCGCGACGGCCTTTGGATGATGCAGCACGAACCCGGTATCGCTTACCTTTGCGGCCCAATAGCGTTAAAAAACCTAATGCTGTCGCAGGGCAGCAAGCCGCAGCATGTCAAGTTTTTGAGCGATTATCGCTCAGGTAAGCACGGCGTGAGTTTGACTGAAGTCGGTCGTCTGGCCCAACAAGCCCGTCTCCCGCATAGCCTGATTCGCCGCACACCTGGCTCGGCGATACCAGTACCATCGGTGGTACATTGGAAAGTCAACCATTACGCTGCCATCATCGCCGAAAACCAGGGCCGATATCACATTCAGGATCCAATTTTTGGCGACGATTTATGGGTCACCCGTGACGCCATCGACAGCGAAGCCAGCGGTTATTATCTGGTACCCGGCAAAACCTTAAAACCCGGCTGGCAAAAAATCCAGTTAGCCGAAGCCGACAGCCTTTACGGCATGGATTATACCGGCAGCGTGCTGACATCCGCCACCACCCCGCAAGATCCCAAAATCAAGCCCGACTGCGACAGCCACGGCATTTGCGAAGCCAACGCCAGCGAAATGACAGTCAGCCTAAACCTTAACGATACACCAGTAGGTTATGCACCGCCCAAAGGCCCGGCAGTGTTTACCAAACTCAGCTATAACCAGCGCGAAGCCGGACAACCCGCCAACTTTGGCTATTTTAACGTCGGCAGCAAATGGACATTGAACTGGCTAAGCTACATCCAGGATTCGCCCAGCGTGGCAGGTGCCAGCGTTATTCGTTATGTCGCCGGTGGCGGCTATGTGAGTTACAACGGCTATACCAGCAGCACCGGACAATTCACCCCGGAAACCCATAATAACGCGGTATTGGCATTAACTTCGACCAACCCCATTCGCTATGAACGCCGCTTGCCGGATGGTAGTGTCGAAGTCTACGCCCAATCCAGCGGCGCCACGGTAGCGCCGCGCCGCGTTTTCTTGACGCAACTGATCGATGCCAGCGGCAATGCTGTAACCCTGCATTACGACAATCAGTTGCGCTTAACATCCATTACCGACGCCAGCGGTCGCGACACGGTGTTTAGCTACGGTTTAAGCGCGCAACCCTTATTGATCAGCAAAATCAGTGACCCATTCGGCCGCAGCGCACAGTTAAATTACGACAGTGCCGGTCGTTTGAGCAGCATTACAGACGTAATTGGACTAACGTCCAGCTTTCATTACAACGCCGCCTCGTTAATCGACAGCATGACCACCCCGTATGGCACCACCGGCTTTGCGTTTGGCGAATCCGGCGACTACCGCTGGCTGGAAATCACCGACCCCAAAGGCGCCAAGGAACGCGTCGAATACCGCCAATCCGCACCGGGCATACCGTATTCGGACTCCAGCGCAACGGTGCCACAAGGCATCATTGCCCCGTTCAATGCCTATATTAATGGTCGCAATACCTTTTACTGGGACAAGCAAGCCTATGCGCTAGCGGCCGGAGACTACACCAAGGCCCGCATAAAACACTGGGAGCATTGGGCGCTTAACGGCAGCATCACTGCTGCCCCCACCGAAAGTGTTAAATTCCCCTTGGAAAACCGCATTTGGTACAGTTATCCTGGTCAAACCACTTGGGGCGCCGTGTCCGGCACACTGGATAAACCCATCCGTATCGGCCGTGTGCTGGACGATGGCAGCACCCAACTCACCCAACTCAGCTACAACAGCCTGGGTAACCCTACCCACCTGATTGACCCCTTAGGTCGAGATACCCAAATCGATTACGCCGCCAATCAGATAGACATCGTCAAAATCTCACAAAAAACCGCAGCCAGCAGCTATGCCACCATAGCCGCCTTTACCTACAACAGCCAGCACCTACCGCTAACCTACGCCGACGCCGCCGGACAAACCACGAGTTATAGCTATAACAGTGCCGGCCAACTGACTCAAGTCAAGGATGCGCTCAACCAGACCACCGACTACAGCTACGACAATCTTGGCTATTTAACTAGCGTCACCAATGCCAACGGCCAAACCCAACTTAGCCTGAGCTACGACAATGACGGCCGCATTGCCAGTCGCACCGACTCCGAAGGCCACGTGCTGAGCTACAGCTACGACGATTTTGACCGCCTCCTCAGCGTCACCTACCCCGACGGCACCCAGGAAACCAACACCTGGAACAAACTGGATTTGACCAGCCAAACCGACCGCGAAGGCCTCGCCACCCGGTACACCTAAGATGCCGTGCGTAACCTGACCGCCGTCACCGATCCAAAGAGCCGTACCATCAAATACAGCTACTACCCCAATCAAACCCTGAAAACCCTAACCGACGCCAACGGCCAGACCACCACCTGGAGCCGTGACCTGCAAAGCCGGATCACCGCCAAAACCTACGCTGACGGCCGCCAAGACACGTTGGCCTATGAAGCCACCACAAGTCGGCTGAAAACGGTTACCGACGCCCTTAAGCAAAGCCAACGCTACAGCTACGCCAAAGACAACCGGCCAACCAAACTGGAATACCTGAACGCTGTCAACGCCACCCCCAGCGTCACCTGGCGCTATGACCCCCGGTTTCCGCGCCTTGTCAGCATGACAGACGGCAACGGCGACACTACCTATCAATACCACAGCCCCGGCCAACTCGGCGCCTTAAAACTCATCCTGGAAGATGACCCCTACAGCAACGACACCATCGCCTACCAATACGACTCCCTGGGCAGACAGACCAAGCGTACCATCGACATTGCCGAAAAAAGCTTTAGCTACGACGCCCTCGGTCGCCTCGCCAACCACACCAGTTCTCTGGGCAGCTTCGACCGCAGCTACCTGGGTGAAACCGCACAAGCTAGTGCGCTGACCTTAAGCGGAACCAGCATAGGCAGCCAATGGCACTACGACAGCAACCAAAACGATAGACGTCTGACCGGCATAATCAACAGCGGTGCCTCGCGGCGCTACGACTATGTTACGACTGCCAACAACATCCTCAGCGAAATCCAGGAAACCGGCCCAGCCAGCGTACCGGCGCAAACCAAACATTGGGCGTATGCCTACGACGATGCCTATCGACTGGAACAAGCCGACGCCAGCGACGGCAGCCAATACCGCTACGACTACGACGCTGGCGACAACCTAAGCACACTGACCACGCCGACAGCCACTACCAACCTGAGCGTCAACAGCGCCAACCAAATCAGCAGTGCCAACAACCTGGCCTATAGCTACGACGCCAACGGCAACCTCAGCGATGACGGCATTCGCAGTTACCAATGGGACGCCGCCAACCGCCTGCTTAAAATCGGCTATAAAGCCCAACCAACCCGTAGCACCCAATTTCGTTACGACGGCTTGGGGCGACGCGTGGCTATCATCTCCAGCATCGGCATCACCTCCCCCAACGAAGCCCGCTACCTGTGGTGCGGCGAGCAGCTTTGCCAAGCCCGCAAGGCCGTAAGTCGCAATCGGTAGGGCGACAATAGGCGAAGCCTTATTGCGCCGCACGGAAACGGCGCAATACCCGTTGGTTATTGCGTATATGGACTCCTCCCGTTTTGCAAACATATTCCCTGTTGGCTGATGGTACGACTGCACACGTATATCCGGCCTGTGAATGGGCTTTAGTTACCCTTGCCATAATGGGCTATTCGCGCGTTTTGCTTGTTGCAAAGTCGTATATTCGCGTTGCAATCGCTCATTGGCGGTTTGCCAGGCCATTTCCCATACCTCATCCGCCAGATCATTCAACCGATCGGCTATTGCCAGCGGAGCA
>CAIOHN010000192.1 GCA_903858105.1 uncultured Pseudomonadota bacterium
CTATCAAAAACAATCCGCGGAATTGACGGCCTGGCTGACATCACCGGACAAACTCGACAGAAGCCAAATCGAATTGCGCAAACAAGCTTTGCAGCAACAGGCCAAAGACATTGCCGGACTAAAAGAAAAACTGGAACAACAACGCAGCACAGTCGTGGCATCCGGCAACGGCCCCAATATCGAGCTATTGGAACCCGCCGTTACGGTAACCCGGGGCATACCCAGCATCCAGTTCGGCTTGGGCGAGAGCAGCAAACGCATTGTCGGCAAAATTGACGCCTCTACCGGCCTGAGCCGCCTGCTGTTAAACGACAAAACCATAAAAGTCGATGCCAACGGCCGCTTTGAATCCGATGTTAGCCTACAAGGAACAGAATCCATCGTGCGCATCGTCGCCACGGACAAGCGCAATCAAAGCAGCGATTTGAGCCTGCGCCTAGTGGCATCTGGCGGCGAATCGGCAGCGGAAGTGTTTCCAGCTTCGGCTGGCAGTGAGTTAAAACGCTCCGGCGATATACAGTTCGGCAAGTTTTATGCGCTAATTATCGGCAACAACGAATATGGTGCTTATCCAGCCTTAAAAACCCCGATTGCCGACGCCAAAAGCCTGGAACTACTGCTGCGCGAACGCTACGGCTTTAAAACCAAATTACTGGTAAATGCCAATCGCCACAACATTATGTCGGCGCTTAACGAACTTAAGCAAAAGCTAGGCGATCAGGACAATTTACTGGTGTATTACGCCGGTCATGGCGAGATCGATAAAAAAAGCCAGACCGCGTATTGGTTGCCGGTCGATTCCGAAACCGGCAATAGCGCCAACTGGATCTCCAGCCAGAGCATCACCGAGTTTTTAAGCATTATGCCGGCCAGACACATCATGGTGGTGGCTGATTCTTGTTACTCAGGCGCCTTGACCGGCTCGGCCGTGGCAAAATTGCCGGACGGCATGGACGACGCGAAACGCGAACGCTGGCTGAAAGCCATGAATAGCCGCAAAGCCCGTACCGTGATGACCTCCGGCGGCGTCAAACCTGTTATGGATCAAGGCGGCGGCGATCATTCGGTATTTGCCAATGCGTTTTTGAAAGTGTTGCGTAGCAATAAGCGGATTATCGAAGATTACGATATTTTTCGGGATGTCTCGAATCAAGTGCGCGCATCTGCGTCACGCGGCGGCTTCGAGCAATCTCCGCAATACGCACCGCTGCAACACGCCGGCCATGAAGGCAGCCCGTTCTTTTTCGTACCGGAAGTTTAAACAAATGCTGCTGACGGGCAAGCCTGGGCTTACCCGTCAGAGTTTTTAGCGCAGAACTATTTCCATTTTTTCAGCAAACCTTTTAGCCCGGCTTTAGCGACTGCCGACTCTGCCGCAGCGGCTTCAACAACAGGCTCAGGCTCTGCAACGGCAACCGCCGCTATTACAGCCTCGGCTGGTTTACTTTTACCGAACAGACTTTTCAGCTTACTGCCTGCACCCGCCGTGGTCTCCTTAACCGTCTCGACAGCGGCTTGCTCTAACGCTACGGCGCTGGCCTGAATCTCGGCGACCGCTTGTGTAACCGGCTCGACGATTTGCTCGATTTGCTCGGCAATGGGCTGCTCAGCCACCGTACCCAACTTCTGGTCAAACTTGGCAACCTGCTGCATGGTGTTGTTCAACATCTGCTTAAATTTGCCAAAACCGCCGTTTTTCTGAGCCAGTTTATCAACCGATGACTGTTTAGCACTTGCTTGTACTGGTGCCGCCGCCACCGGCTTTTCTACTATCGGCGCAGGTTCTGCCGTAACCACTTTTGGCGGCTCAATCGGCGCAGGTGCAGGCGCTTGTACGATAACCGGCTCAACAATCTCAACCGGACGCGGCTGAATAAGCGGTGCTTCAGCTACACTGATTTTAGGTGCGGGTTGAACAACGGACTGCGCGACTGCAGACGCTGAGCGCGCCGCTTCGGCTTGATGTTTTTGCAAGGTCTCGGCCAACAGTTTTTCGGCATTGACTTGCTCGCGTTCGCGCAGGATTTTTTGCTCTTCCACCGCCAGTTCCAGTTTGGCCAGTTGTTCGGTTTGCGACTCCAGCCGCAACTGTAATGGCCCTAACAAGGCATCTTTTTCAGCCAATTTTGAGGTTTCCGCCCAAAGCGATAATTGCAACTCGGTTTTAGCCTGTTGCTCGGCCTTAAAGCGGTCGGCTATTTGCGCGGCAATCGCGGCGTAACTTTGCCATAACGGAGTCGAATCCAGATTGCTGGCGGCTGGCAATGTCGGTTCACTCAATTCAAAATTGCTGGCCAGATTTTTGATGCTGTCGATCAATTGCCGATTGCCCTGCTCGATTTTCTGCTCTGCCTGTGCGGCCCGTTGCAACTCGCTAACCACAGTGGCTTGCGCCGCTTCCAATTCCTGAGTATTCGCCGCCAATTGCTCCTGCAAGCCTTGTAGCTGCTGCTGAGCGCTATCCAAACCGGCTTTTAGCTCCATGCGGGCTTTTAAATTAATCGCATTGGTTCTTTTTAAAAAAGAAATCCTGATGCTGTAAAAAACCGCTGTCACCAACCACACTGCAATCGCTAAACATCCGGCATATTCTTTATTTTCAAGGGTCAGGCGATACCAATCCAAGAGGATGGTTTGAATCATGGGCAAATACACTTCCATAAAATAATCCTGGCTAAATATAGTTTTTATAATAATGACCTAAGCACAGTTGATTGCAGGCATGGGCCACAGCGCATGCCAGTATATCAGCTTGAATAGTTAAACTTACCGCAAGAGGATGGAATGTGGCAGAAAATTGCCAATGCATTGTTTAGAAGAAGCTTCTGTGGTCTTGCCAAATGCAGACTAGTCAGAACTGAGCCGACTGTTTTTTACGAAGGGAATAACTAAACGAATTGTCTTTGCCGACAAGCCTTGCAGAAAGGCTAGCTTTATAACGTGTTACTCAAAACGAACGAATTCGTCCGGGTAGTTAGTGTAATTTGCCGAATACGCTTATCACTGTGTATTCGGCAAATCGCAATCTTAAAGCAGAAATCAACAATCGCTAACAGTGATCAAGCCCGTTGCCGCTTGTCAACATTCGACTCATCCATCTCTGAATAGCGACGATATTCAAATCTATAATCAGTTTCCCACAGGGAGTTAGCCAGCACATCTGCGACATCCAGTGAGTAAGGAATCCGCTGTCCTCTGTGATCGCAAGCCTCAGCGACCTGCCGCATGGCAAATCCTTCTTTTTTTACCGCCAAAGCCAAGGCAGGCGCTACCAAAAAGTACATTTGCGTAATGTCATTTTGCGATGAATACACCACAGCAGCGCGGATCAAGCCCCACATGATGCTTCTGTTCTGATTTCTCAGCGTACTCAAATACCGGATATTGCTGGTTTCGTCGCTTGCTTGCTCGGCAAAACTTCTGGGGGCAAAGCGCCTGGCCTCTCGCAATACGCACAGCCTGGATAATTCCATTGAGTGTTGGTATTGATCGGGTGTGATAGGAGTTGTTGGAACGCATTTGGTTTCAAAAGGAAAAGCAGAGCTAACTTGCGAAACCAGTCTTAGTGCGCCCAGCCATTGTCCAGTGTGCGTATGCCTGACCATAAAATGCGCTGATTGACTATCCCAATCGTCAATTTCCATTTGATCCGGAAACTTGTCTTTATCCTCAAAACCCATTTCATCACAATATACTTGGTATCTGAGGTTGTAGTGAATCAGCTTGCTTTCAGGCGTATCAGCTAAAAAAACCTCAAAACAACTATCAAAGGAATGCTTTTCAGAAATCAAGTGAAACTCCATAACATAATTATTCGATGTCCCTAAAAACCAGGAACCAATCTGCAATCACATAAAAACCAAGCAATCAATAGATTGCCACTGGCCTTCAGCGCTAAATGGCTAGATATTATCCAGATCAATTAGGTCGGCTACAACCAACCATTCTCTTAGAATATCTATTCCACTAATTGAATTGGAAGCCCGACGACTAACGCAAGCAAAACCGGACTAGCCCGGTAAAACACAAAGCTGACTTGAATTTACAGAAGCCAGATTAAAGAAAACCTGCAATTTTGATTAAGATCAGATGAAGATTGGATTAACGCGTTTATTTCTTCTGCCGCCAAAGGCTTAATTTTCGGGCATTGCCCGCAACCAATAGGCCTTGTGCAAACTTAGAAATCGATTAAAACGCGATGGCATTTTTCGATGCAAAGCGCCGCCCATCTTAAATCCCAGCCATTTCAGACCCGTTCTTAACAGCGCAGAAGGGATTAGCCAAGGCGCATTTTTGCGCAAATATCGCAGTTCGGAGATGACAAAACGCAAACCTTCGCCCGCTGCACCGCCAAAAGTCTGCTGTAACCAAGGCGTATGGGTGTGAAACACCCCAATATCGAAATAGCGCCTGAATTCATCCGCAAAGCCGTAATCATGCGAATGAAATACCGCCGCATCACCGCTATAGGCAAGTTTCCAGCCATTAATCAGTAACTTACCAGCGACAAAAGTGTCTTCATTCATGATGGTGTTAAGCGGAAAACCGCCAACACTCATCAAGGCACTACGCCGGTACGCGGCAAAGGAATTGGAAATAAACACGGTTTTAATGCCAAATCGGGCACTATCTGCCAAACCGCGCAGCTGACTTTGAGCTGGGTAATTGAACAAGCGCGCATGTGCGCCAATCGGCCCGGCATTGCGATGCGGTAATTGGCGGCCATAGGCAGCGCCGACGCTGTCATCGGCAAATGTCGCCAATAACTTTTCGATGGCATCAGGATTGGCCAACAAGGCATCTTGCGTCAAAAACAGTACAATATCGGCTTCTGGCAGGCCATTTACGCCGGATTGCCGCGTACCGCCGTGATTGAATTCTGACTTGGAGATTATTTGCACCTCAAAACCTGCCGCCCTCGCCTGCGCTGCGGTATCGTCGCTGGATGAGGAATCTATCAATAACAGAAAATCCGGCTTCACGGTTTGCGCGGCAAAGGCCTGCAGCCAGGATGACCAGAGTTGGCCCGCGTTAAGCGTGGGTACGATCAAGCCAACTTTACTATTCATACCGAGGGCCTTTAAGTACTGCATCCGACAATTCGGCTTTACCAGTCGCAGTCAAGACCTGCCAGACTTTATCGCCCAATTTGACAGGATCAAGTTGTTGTTCGACATATTGACGACATTTCATCGACATATTTTGCCAAGACATCGCGTTCAGCACATGAGTTTGGCGTAATACCGCACAAACAGATGCTTCAGTTCGCTCGAACACAAAACCAGCGCCGTGCGCTTGCAAATGATTCCAGGCCAAACCTTTGGCAACCAATACCGGTCGCCCTGCGGCCATCGCCTCGGCGACAACATTGCCAAAGTTTTCGCGCATACCGCCAGCCTGTTCCAACCCGGAAGGCAGCACCAGAAAATGGCTGGCTGCCAATAATTCCCTGACTTCATCAATCGGCAGATAGCCTTTGTAACTGATAGCACCTTGCGCCTGAGCGACTAATTCCTGAAATTCATCAAAATAGGCACCATCGACGCTACGTCCGGCGACGACCAAACGATCTGCCGGGCGACGAGTTTTCAACCAGGCGCGGATAAAGGCATTAATGCCTTTTTCTTGTTGAACATGGCCGAGGAAACACAGTTGTTGACCCTCTGCCGTCGGATAGTCGGCGACTTGATAATCCCGGCTATCGATGCCATTAGGCACCAATAACACGCTGGCCGTATCACCCAGCACATCTCTCACGCCTTCCACCTCTGTATCGCTAGTGCAATGCACGGCGATGGCACGGCGCAAAGTCGGAAAAGTCAGCCATTTATAAAATAGCCACTTGACTGGCTTGCGCTCGCGAATTAACTGCACATGTTCCGGCATCAAGCCGCCGTGAGCCGCCACCATATAAGGTCGCCGCAGCACCACGCAAAATAAGGCCGCCAAGGTAGATGGCCAAGTGGCAATCCCGTGTATGTAAACCAGCGGTGCTTCCCGACACAGCTTAAATAATTTGGGAATAGCGCCTAAACCAAAACCCCAACGCCTGAATCCGTAACAGTGATATAACCTGACATCCACACCTTCGCCAACCTGCACATCCTCGGCGCGCAAGCGACCGGTTATCGATTCATCGGCGGCTACCAGTGCCAACTTGTGACCGCGTTCAGCCCAGGCTTTGGTCAATACACCACAGGTGACGGACACACCGCCGTAGCCTTTGGCTGGTGGCACATGTGTCGTGACAATACCTACATCCACTGCATTTCTCCGATCATCTTATTTTCCATACACTAAAAACCCGCGCCAAATTCCGACCAGGTTATAAAACGAATACGCCAGTTTTTTTCGATTACATAACAGCATCGCCCAGGTCATCTTCAAGGCCGGGGCGACAAACATCTTGCGCACGATGTAATACAAAATAAAGGCGTCATGTTGATTGGCAAATTTGCGCATATACGCGCCAATGCCGGTCGAATACATCAGCATCCGCGCCGTGCCCAGTTTGTAATGATCTTTATCCGCGTGATAAATCTTGATCGACGGCGTATAAAAAGCGCGGCCACCGGCCCGCAACAAACGATACAACATCTCAAAGCCTTCGCCGCCGGCATATTTGGAACCGATGCCAAAGTCATGATCCAGATGAAACTGCGCCCTATCAATACGCTGCAGGTCAAAAAACTGGGTAAATTCCACGCCCATCATCTTAAACCGGGTGAAATAACCGGCTTTGTGACTATTAACGCCAATGCTGAAGCGGGTCGATGAAAAATCGTAAGATCCGGCCACCAGAATGGCTATTTGTTCTTGCCGGGCAAACTCGGCTACCACTTTTTCCAGCACGTCGCTGGCATAGGCGCAATCGTCATCGGGAAACGCCAGGATGCGACCTTGCGCCAGCGCGATGCCGTAATCCCTGGCCCGGGCGTTGCCGGTAAAGTCGACTTTAATGTGCTTAATGTCCAGCACCGGCTTAAACGATTCCAATATCGAATCGATCAAACCATCTTTATTTTGATCAATCACGATCAGTTCAAAATCCTTGTAGGTCTGAAACAGCAAGGACTTTAAAAAATCCAGTAACTCGCAATCCCGGCCCAAAGTAGCTAACACCAGTGACACTTTCATCGTTATCCTTTGGCCCAATGCGCCGATTTTGCCTGTAGATAAATCGTGGCTTCGTACCAGCTAAACATCAGCGCAAACTCCAAACCGGCCGCGCCATCCAAAAACCCGCCTCTAAATAAGTAGTGGTAACAAAACCGCGCCAGTATGCGCAGCCAGGAGCGGCCCAGCATCACACTCAAGCGACCGCGAGTGGTCATCACCGCACCGGTGGTTGGCTGTAATTGCACTTCCTGCGCGGCCTTGCCGACATGCTTGTGCATCCAGGCGATGATTTCGCCGTGATAAAAATAATGCGCGTAAGGAATATCCGTATTAGCAAGCCGACAGGTATTCAGCACCGCCTCGCCATGCCCGGTGTGGTTACGCACAAAACTGACGTTCTCGCGCCGCACCAGTCGCGGGTGATAAATCGGATAGCCGGGGGCATGCTTTAAACGCTTGCCGCGCAGATATAAAATAGACGGCACCATCAGCACATCAAACTCGGCATTGCCAGACCAATCGCTTTGAAAGCGGTCATAAAATGCCTGCGGATAGATTTCGTCGGCATCGACGAACAAAATCCAGGGTGTATCGATAGCGCACTGCCGTATCGCAAAATTGCGTTGCTCGGCAAAGCCCGGCCAGGGATTACTATAAATCGCGCAGCCTTTAGTTTTGGCTATGTCCAGCGTTTTATCGCTACTGCCGGAGTCAACGATAACCACTGGATATTGATTAGGAATCGCAGCCAGACAACGCGGTAAATTATCTGCCTCGTTATGAGTCAGGATGACGACGGTCAACATGCCTTATATCTTCTCCGCGTAGACAGTAATGTAAATACCCAGACCCAATACATTCATCAAACCGGTAAACGGCAGTTGCGCCAAGCCTACCGCAGCATCGATAACGGCGGCCAGGCTACCTTTTAATCCCAAGCGTCTGGATACGGCATTGGTCGGTACCCGACTGATTTGCTCGGTTTTCAACACCCGCAAGCCGTTGCGCTCCAGCAAACTGACTAAACCTTGCTTGGTAAAATAATTGACGTGTTCCGGCACCCACAAACAGGCGTTGTCTCTGGTGCCCAATAGCTTGACCAAAAACGATGCGTAATTAGGCACCGCACAGGCCAACAGACCGCCGCTTTCCAATAAGCCGACCACTTTGGCGACTGCCACATCCGGTTCCAGCAAATGCTCCAGCACTTGCGACATCACCACCACGCCAAATTTCTGCTCAGACTGATAGTCTTCAAACATGATAGGCAACGGTTCGTCGCCGTTCAGATCCTTGAACACCTGGTTTTCATATTCGCCGGGATTGATACTCACCGTGCGATAGCCCAAGCGTCTCAGACCTCGGGTATAAAAACCAAACCCGGAGCCAATATCCAGGGCGCGGTAATTGCCGGATTTGTTCAACTCATCGGCTTGCTGCGCCATGCGCTGCGCATCTACCGTGCAATTGGGAAATTCAACTTCACGCACCAGCACTTCATCCAGGCTGATGGCCTGCGTCAAAGCCTGCCCGGAATATTGATAAATGCTCTTTAGCCATTGCCGATGCGGTGGTTGATTCAAAAACCCGGTACCACAAGACTTGCAACGGTAAATATGAAAAACTTTGGCCGTAGAGCCTTCGGTGTATTGATAATCTTTCTGCCGCCAAAAATCGATTTTATCCGCGCCGCAAGCCACGCAGTTATAAATAACATCGCCGTAAGTTTGTGTTGTTGTCATTACATATGCCATCGTCGTCACCGTTATTTATCCCCCTAACCCACTCCCAGATGAAGAGGGGATTTTTAGAGGTTTCTCTAAATCCAAAAACCGCCGTGTTTTAAAAAGTCGGCGTTAAATCCATTGCCATTGTTAAACCAATGCCTTTAAGTTAAGTCCCCTCTCGCAATTGCTCCTGCATTACTCGACTACCCTGCATCCTTGCAGGCATCCAGTCGGAAAGGGGACTTAAGTTAAGGACATTGCATTCAGACCCGGCGTTTTCACAAGCGCCTGCTCAACCGCGTGCCAAGGTTTGGCCAATAGCGCCAAGACCAATGCTTCAATACCAAAATACAGCGGATTAGCCCAAGCCGCGCCCGGCAAACCAAATTGACTAACCATTAATGGAATACTGATCGCCGCACTCACGACCCCGCACACCCGGCCTTTCAACAAAATTTTGGTGCGCTTGCGCGCCAGCAGCGGTTGCGCAAGCGCCGTACCCAAGGCATGCAAAGCACAGCCCAGCGCCATGGCCGGCATCAAATTTACTGCCGTGTGGTAAGACTCGGCTAACACCAAAGATGCCACCCAATCTTTAGTCAACAGCACCACCAGCAAACCCAGCACTCCCAAACCGGCCACGCTAGAAATCCACACCCACAAAACCGCATAGGCCTGCCGAATGTTGTTGGCCGAAAACGCCTGAAAATACGCTGGCTGAAACGTGCGTAACAACACCATCGCACTGCGATTAAAGGCTTCGTTGACGATGGTATAGGTGGCCGCGTACAAACCTACGTCGGCGGCGGTCAGCAAATAACCGATCACATAACGATCACCCAGACCATTAATCCAAAAAATCAATTCCATCGGAATCAAGGGCAAGGCATACACCCAAACCTCGCGACCAAAATGCCGACTTGCCGACGCTTGTGCTGGTACTGCGCGACGACGTCTGGCGACGATCCAGATCAAGTTCGATAACAAACTGGCCAGGATATAACCCAGCAACACCCATTCGGCATTGCCGCCCAGATACCAAACCAAACCAATCGCCAACAGCGGTCGCAAAATGCTATCGCTGGTTTGCCACAAACTTGCCAAGCGCTGCTTACGCTCGCCTATCGCTAACTGGATACCCAATTCGCGTTGCACCGTAATCGCCAACAACAAGCCGGCCAACACAAACAAAATCATATTGCCATCGGCAAACTGACCATAAATCAAGCCCGCCAAAATCAGCGCCGCTATTGCCAGGCCGGTGGCTTTTAAAGTCAATCCGGCGACCGCCGCATGCAAGCCAAGGCGCTCGGCGGGGTTTTGACATTCAGGGACAATACGCATACCGGCGCAGATAAACGGGTAGGAAAACACCGCCACCCCCAGCGCCACAAAACCGTTCAATAAAGCCACCTGCCCATACACATCCGGTGCGATCAACTCGGTCAGCAAGCGGGTACCCAGCAGCAAAGCCACTGCGGAAGCCATTTGTCCAAACAAGGCCCAAAAGGCGTCGCCGAATAATTGGGTTTGTGAGATAGCCTTAAACATATCCGTTTTCCTTAAGGTGTCTGCCGGACATAACCGGTATCGACTGGCAAAATGTGCGCCCGTCTGGCAGCGGCCTCAGATTTAACGGTACGTCCCAACACCAGTCCCCACAAAAACATCAAAATGGCGTTCTGCGGAAAGTACTCCCACATATTAAATGTCAGCCCGGCCACGAAGATAAACATCGTCACCAAGCCTTTATTAGGGTGGACAGACATCCGTGTCGTAGTCCATAAAAACATCAGGTACGCCAGCAATCCCAGCACGCCGTAGCCATTTAACAAAAACAAATACAAGCTGTCCGAATCAAACTGGCCCGGAAAATACTCGGCCCCAAACAACAGATTGACGGTGTTGGAACTCAAGCCCAAACCCCAACCAAACAGCACGTCCATCGGACCGTGCACATGGTGCTCAAACACCCGTTGCCACAAATCCAACCTACCGTCCTGGGTAGGATCAGCATCGTCGCGACCACTTAACAAGGGGCTGGAGGCTAAAATTAAAGCGCCCACCGCCAAGATCGGGGCTGGCATCAGCAAGGCCCAGCGATCACGAGGGCGCAACGCGCAATAAACTTGAAAAAACACCACCAGCAAAGCGCTGATAAATGCGGTACGCGAGCCACTCAGCAAGGCCAAAAACACGCTCAGGGCCAACCAGCGGCGCATGCCGGGCACCAAAGCAAACAACAATGCGCAAGTCGCCATGGTCGCGCCAAACAAATTGGGACTTACAAAGCTACCAAATGGCCGCCCGCCGCCCAGCATCGACACCCCAAATAAAGGCGGCGCCCATAAAGCCTGTGCCAAAGCCAACCCGGTCTGCAAAACCATGTAATAGCGCAGATAACCGGCAAATTTGCTCACAACATAATCGCCAGCACCCAAACCACTGGTCACAAAACCAATCAAAGCCAGCGGCAGGTATTCAAATACCCGCAAGCCAGTCATCGGCACAATCAATGGCAAATCCAGATACAAGGCATAGGCCACTTCAAACAATACATAGCTGGCGATCACGCCCAAAAACGCCAACACCGAACTACAAAAAATGCCGTTACGCAACCGCGGTTCCAGCCAGGCGTAGACGATCAATACCCCCAGCAAGGCTTCGCGTAACAAGCGCAAACCCACATCCTGCTCGCCGTACACTTCTTTAATCCCCAGCCAGGCCGATTCGACTTGCGGCAATGACGCCACTGTCGAGGCGCTAACCAAGGCAAACAACAGCATCGGCAGGTCTTTTTCCAGGCGGATTTTCATCGGCGCTGCTTAAACCCGCTCGTCGGCTTCAGCGGCAACCGGCAACAACTCACGCTCCATTTGCTTGCCCAACCAATCGCCGACTGCATGATATTTGTCTTCCCAACTAGACTCGGACTTGGGTTCCTGATCGGCCCGCTGGTAGGCATAGCCGTAATACGGATAGTAAGACGAGCCTTCCTTCATATCGTTGATGATGAAGCCGTTAGGTTTGATACCGACTTGCTGGAAACGACGGGCGCTAACTTCCAATTCCTGCGCGGTATAGCGACCTTCTTTCACCACCAGAAAAGTGGCGTCGGCGTGTTTACCCAAAATCGCCGCGTCAGTGGCGCCCAAAATCGGCGGCGAATCGATGACGATATGGTTATAAAAGCTTTTTAATTGCTCCAACATCTCGGGAAGCTCGCCCAACACCAATAACTCAGCCGGGTTTAGCACCATATTGCCTCGTGGAATCAAATCGATGCCCACGCCTGGCAAGCTGATAATCACTTCGCCCAGCGTGGCTCTGCCAGCCAGTAAATCCGACAAACCAAGTTGCTTGCCAACCCCAAAAGTATCGTGCAAGCGACCATTACGCATGTCGGCGTCGATCACCAGCACCCGTTTTTTGATGCTGGCCAGCAAGGCTGACAAATTGGCGCTGACAAATGACTTGCCCATGCCCGGTGCCGGACTGCTGACCATGATGACTTTGCTTTCATGTTGCGCCAGCGTCGCTTCCAGGGTGGTACGCAGGCCCCGCAAAGACTCCACTGAAATATCCAGTGGGTCTTGACTCACCAAAATCCCGCTGTCGCGATCTTTGCCCAACAAACGACCAATCTTGTGTTGTTTTTTGCTATGCGGAATCGCCGCGAACATCGGTATGCCTACTTGATGTTCCAGCAAAGCCGGATAATTGTCGTGGCGTTGCAGCGAATGTCTCAAGAAAATCAACGCCGATCCCAAACTCAAGCCCAACAAGCCAGCAATCGCCAACAACAAACTAGGCTTAGGCCAATACGGTTTTTCTGGGGTGACTGCAAAATCGACAATCCGCGAGTTACCCAAAGAACCCGCCGCCGCGATACGTTGCTCCTGGGCGCTGTTCAGCAGCGAGGTATACAACTGGGTATTAACTTCCACATCGCGGGCCAGACTCACCATGTTTTGCTGGGTGCGCGGCAGGTCTTTGATACGTTTTTCCAAAGCCGCCAGTTTGTTGTTGACGCGTTTGATCTGGGCGTTGGTGGCCATCATGTCCGGATGCTCTGACTCCAGGCGCTGGCTTTGCTCGTCGTATTTTTGTTTGAGCTGAATGCCTAAGGTTTCCATATCCGAGGCTTGTTTCAGCAAAATCTCGGCTTCAGCAGAAATATCCACCGCGCCGTGTTGCTGACGATAAGCGCTCAAACCTTGCTCGGCTTTTTCCAGACGTTCTTTAACGATAGGCAACTGGCTTTCCAGAAAACCCAATTTTTGCGACGCTTCTGCCGACTCCCAGTTCACCGTGGCATTGACGTAAATCGCCGCAATATCGTTCACCGATTTGGCCAACTGTTCCGGGTCGCGGCCTTTTAACTCCACGCTCAGAATGTCGGTGTCTTTGGATACTTCCTTGACCGCAAAGGCTTTCTGCAAGGTTTCGATAGCCGATAAAGCCGTCCTGCGGGTCAATTCAAAATGTGTACCGGCATGCGCCTCCAGTTCATCGATTTTAATCATCACCGGCGTTTTTTCGCCGACCTCGCCGGTTAACACATCGCCGACATTACCTTCGATTACCACGTCGCCTTTCGGGCTAATTAATTCAAAGCGCCCTGCTTCCAAAGCAATCAGGGTAAATTCTTTTTCCAGGTAGCGATCCGGCACGTCAAAGGCGGCGATTTTCAACTTCTCGCCGCCCCAGGCCCAACGACTAAAACCCCACCAGGCATCAGATGCCGCATCGTGCGCATCGTGTTTGCGCGCCAGCGTTTCACCAATAACAGGAAAGAAATACGGCTCGGCTTCGATAGCCAGATTCAGGTTTTCGACCACTTTGCCCAGCACCGAACGCGAACGCAAAATCTCCACTTCGCGTTGCGCTCTGGGGCTTTCGGCTTCGGCGGGCGCTTGATTGGCTTCGCTACGCAAGCTAGCCGACAGCAAGGCTTTGTTTTTATCGATCCGCAACAAGGCGTCGGCTTTGTAGGTGCGCGGCGCCAGTACCAGGTAAACCGAAGTCACCAGCAGCACCGAACACAAAACGATAAAAATGGTCTTTTTGCCTTCGATCAGCAAATCGACATAATCCCGAATACTCACGCCCTGCTCTTCGAGCCGGGACTGATTCAGCGGCGAAAACACAGGGGTAGCTTCAATTTTTGCTTGCATAATTTTTCGTAAACCAAATTGGTTGAAAAGAAAATCTTGTTAAACCCTTAACCTGAGTAAGCCTACATCCCCATCATCGCCGCTTGCGACATGATGGCGGTGAACGATCCCGGTAAAATCTGGTTCAGCACCCGCGACCATTGCGTCACACCGGCAGTACCAATGAACAGCGTGTCGTGAGCTTGTAGCGGAAATTGATCGGCCAGAATCATGGCATCCGGCGATTCGCCATTTAATTGGAAAATCTCGGGATGCATGTCGCCCGCGCGAATCACGTAAATATCGCCGGGCCGCGAGGTATTAAAGTCAACCCCGGACGCCTCGGCCAAAGCCTGCGACAAACTCATCCGACCTTTATTGATCTGAATGGCTTGCTGGCGATTGGCCTCGCCCATGACAAATACTTTGCTGTCTTTTTGATCGCCGACATTCAACACATCGCCGTCTTTTAACAGCAGGTTATGGCTGGTCAGGCCTTTTTCGTACATGGACTGCACATCCAGTTTGTAGAGTTTGCCGTCACGAGCCAGCGCCACATTGGCAAAATCGGAATCTTTGGTAGAACCGCCAGCCCTGGTGATGGCTTCCGCCACAGTCAACGGCGTTTCGTTCATGGTTTGCACGCCAGGACGGGTAACCTCGCCCACTACTGCCACCCGGTGCGCCTGGAAAGACAACACGCGAATATCCAGTTTGACCTTTTTAAAGTATTTGGACAGTTCGTGAGTCAAATCGGCGCGCGCTTCAGTGACGGTCTTGCCGGCCACATGAATAGCGCCAACATAGGGGTAATACAGATCGCCATTCTCATCCACCACTTTACCGGCCATTTCCGGGGCGATTTTTTCGCCGCCGGGATCGTTTAGTTCAGGGTGTTCCCAAACGGTAATCTGCAATCTGTCCTGCGGACCGATGCGGTAACTGGTTTTATTGGGATCTACCGGCGGCAAGCTGTTGATGGCTTGCCGGCGATTGGCTTCCCGCTCGATAATCAAATCGGCGGTGATCGGCACGATACGGACTTTTTCTTTTACCAACTGCCCGTCTTTATTGGTTGGCAGCTCGATTTCGGTCATGCCGTTATCGTTGTTCATATCCATGCCCGGTGCCAGAAAACAGCCTGGCAAGGTTAAAACCAGCATGATGGGAATCAATCTAAACATGTTCAATGGTTCCTTAGTAAGCGTTTTTATTGATAAAACCGGTCAGCACGGTGCGGAAGGCGATCTCCAGATCAAACCAGACCGACCAATGCTGGATGTAATACAAATCGTGTTCGATGCGACGATTCAAATCGGTGTCGCCGCGCCAGCCGTTGACTTGCGCCCAGCCAGTAATACCGGCTTTAACCATGTGTTTTTTCATGTAGTTGGGCACTTGCTCTTTAAACACTTCGACAAAATCAGGGCGCTCAGGGCGTGGGCCGACCAGCGACATATCGCCCAGCAATACGTTGATCAATTGCGGCAGTTCGTCCAGGCTGGTTTTGCGCAGGAAAGCCCCGAACGGTGTGGCGCGATTTTCGCCGGGCTTGGCCCAGACTGCGCCGGTGTTGGCTTCGGCATCGACCGGCATGGAGCGAAACTTCAGCATGGTGAAGGAACGATTATTCCAGCCCACCCGCTCCTGGCGATAAAACACCGGGCCGCGTGAACTCAATTTGACGCCGATAGCCAGAAACAACATTAACGGGCTGATCAGCAGCAGCAACACGAAAGCCAGCAATCTATCTTCCAACTCTTTGATGTAGCGATTAACGCCATGCAGCGGCGACACGGAGAAATCCAGCGTCGGGATACCGGCCACGGTGTTAAGGCTAAGAAATTTGCTTTGTTTGAAGGCAAAACAGTCAATCACCAAGCGTATGCTGACCGGCAGATGTCTTAATTGATATTGGGCGCGTTCAGTTAAGGATTCGCCTTGATACGCCACCCAGACTTCGTCGATCGACTGCTCCGCGATGATGGCGGCTAAATCCTCCAATTTGCCCAGACGTGGCAGCGAGGCATCGTGCAGCGCATGCCGGTCTTCGCCTCTATCATCGACATAACCGACTACTTGCAAGCCGGCCCAGGACGAATGATTCAACTGGCGACTAACCGCCACCGCCATTTGATTTAAACCGACCATGACAATCCGGCCTTGCGACCAGCCGCGAGCCCGCAACCAGCCCAACACTTGCGCCAACAGCGCCCGAGCACTTAATACAAACGTCAGCCCCAACACACCCCAGGAGGCAATCCAGCGATAACTGGAACCAAACCAAAAGTGCATTCTGACTAATGCCACGATGGTTACCACCGCCAATAAAGCCGAAATCCAGGCTCTGACGATACGGGCAATCTCGCCGCGCATCGCATCGTTGCGCCAGGGCCGATACACCTGACCAATTTCAAAAAAGATGATGGCCCCGAGTATGCCCAGCGCGATGACGATCCGGTAATCCTGATCGATGCCATAATCGCGCAACCAGTAATAGTGAGTCACCCAGGCAGCGGCAAACAACATGGCAACGTCGATGATGCGCAGCAACAGAATCACCGTATGACCGTACTGCTTGAAGAGCCCGTTGAAAATATTTCCCAAACCGAGTGGCATGTCTATTAATCCCCTGTGTTGTCCTTTTCCAATAACCAACCGATAAAACCGGTTTGTTACGCTTAGGTGCAAAGATTACAGAGGCAAGATGAGGAAAATCTGCGGGTTTGATTAAGATCGAATTAGGAAAGGCTTAACTTTGGATGAAGGCCGCATAACGCTAGCGGCCTTTAGGAAAAGGTCAGCGCTGATCAAATAAGTCGGCCTTAGCCAACGGCTTTAATCAGCGCCCCACAATCACTTACACGGCATTTTTTTTGCCTTTAGCCAAACCCAGCAAACCCAGCATGCCGCTCATAAACAACCAGGTTGCGCCCGGCAAGGGCACTGCGGAGACCCCAGATACCGAAAAGGCTTGATTGAAAGCCGTGCCGCCTACAATATCGGTGCCGATTCTCAACCAATCAGGTGCCAGGTTGCCATCGCGAATCCAGGATTGCAGATCAGGCGTGAATGGGCCGCTACCGCCGACTATCGGTTTAGCCGCCGACAGCCAGAGGAAATTACCGTTTTTCAGTTCCACCTGCGGGACAAAAAAGTAATGGTCTGCCGCCAGCGACATCGCGTTGTTAAAATTTACCTCAAATCGCACTTCCTGACCGCTGACTGGCCCTTCACCGCCGGTAGTCTGGTTGGGAAGCGGATGAATGCCGTTGAGTACCGAATTTGCGGCGGTTGCACTGTTATTCAAAGAAGTAACGCTAAAGCTTAAAGAGCCTGCTGCCGATTCGCGGCCATCGAAGGCGATGTCTGACGGCGAGTTAACGCGGGTCGGCACGCGGCCTGAGGGTGGGCTTACAGAATCCTTGGAGAATACCCGATAGATTTCTACATTCACATTGGCAATATCCCCCAGCGTGGCGCCGTTGGTTAATAGCCCGGTAAATGTGGCGTGGTTTAACTGGGTTTGCTGCGTCAACACGAAGTCGTCAGCCGATTCTATTTCGGCATTACCGGTTCCGCCGATCTGCGCGCCTGCGCCGAGTCTAAAATCCGCATCGCCGGTGCTGAAAGAAAATGCAGCGGCTTGGGCGTGGTGGGCGTTGGCTGCGAACAGTGTCGAAATGGCCAGCATAGGTATGAATTTGTATTGCATGTGATTACTCCTTAAACAGATAAAAGTAATGAGGCACTTAGCTGTGCCACATATCAAGAAACTGATTCCAGCTTCTAATAATCTCAATGCGAGTAACATGCCAAAAGTAATAACAAAAATATTTATCTTAAAAATCATAACGTTAAAACAAATCATACTAAACTGATCGCAACCCAGGGATGCGACGAAAGTTGCTGAGGAAAAGCTGAAAATGCGATGCAGCCACACAGCAAGCGGCCTAGGCAGCAATCCGGGTTGCTGCCGCAGCAACTTTTGTCGCAGACTAAATTAAGCACTGCCTTCGGTGATTTTAAACCTCTGGTAGTGCGGCTTTAGCTGTCGCATTACCTAAAACGCTAATGCTTGATAATGTTATGCAGAAGCCATGCACCACTATCATGGGAACGACTACAAAATTTAAGCGTACCGCCATTGCATTCAAGGATAGAATGAGAAATCCAACTTAAAAGCCGAACTTTCTGCGATAAGCCAACATGACCCGGAAGAGTAATCCACACCTTTTACCATTGGGATATTTAGGCATTTTGCTGTGCACATGTGCTGCGGCTGAAACGCTGACGCCGCTGCCACTGACCACGACCGCCGACCCTGAAAAAATGGCATTGGGGCAGCGCTTGTTTCACGACCCCCAATTATCCGATCAGGGCAAACGCTCTTGTGCCAGTTGTCATCCGCTGGATAGCGGCGGCATGGATGGCAAAATCCGCGCTGAGTCGGCGGATGGCGTTTCTGTGCTGCGTAATACGCCCAGTTTGTTTAACGTGGGTTTTAACTACTTTTTTAACTGGGATGGCGTGGTGACTTCCCTGGAAGCACACACTGAAAAAGTCATGTTGAATCCCAAAATCATGAATGCCAAATGGCCGGTGGTCATCGAACGCTTAAGCGCCGAGCGTGATTATGTCGATGCTTTTTAGTCATGCCTACCCAGATGGCCTGACTAAAACCAATGTCATCGATGCCTTGAGTCATTTTGAACGTAGTCTGCTGACACCCAATGCGCGTTTCGACCGCTTTCTAAACGGCGATGCGACTGCGCTCGACGCCGACGAACAGCAAGGTTATCGATTATTTACCTCGCTGGGCTGTGTCGCCTGTCACCAGGGCATCAATCTGGGCGGTAATCTGTTTCAGAAGTTTGGCATATTCGGCGTCCCGCAAACTACTCCCAATCAAGCTGACGGCGGACGTTACAGCGTGACCGGTAACGAGCGGGATCGAGGCGTGTTCCGGGTGCCTAGTTTGCGCAACGTTGCGGTCACGGCACCTTACTTTCACGATGGTCGTGCCGCCAACCTGGAAACCGCGGTAAATACTATGGCCGAGTATCAATTAGGCAAGCCACTTGCAAAGCAACAGCGTACTTTGCTGCTTAAGTTTCTGCAGACATTAACCGGCGAGTATCTCGGCAAAAGCCTGGCAGTCGATAACAAACCCAAACCATGACCACAATTTCCTGGCAGCCCAAACTGATCGTCGCCAGCCTATTGCTGGCATTGACGTATTTATGGCTGCAAAGCGCCAACCCGGAATTGGAACGCCGCAATCGCCTGCAAACCACGCTGCGGATCATAGAACTGCATGACGCGGAATTGATGCGGGACATATTGATGGCGCGGGCCGGTCTGTTAAGCAATTACGATGCCTTAACCAAAGCCGGCCAGGAATTGCTGCGCTTATCGCAAAGCCTGCGCACCGACTTGGAGCCGGTCGGCGGCGAGGCTGAGAAGCGGCTGGGGGCTTTGGCCGATAAGCTGTCTGCGACCATTCAGGAACGATTGGCAATGATCGAGTATTTTAAATCGGACAATGCGTTGCTCCGCAACTCGCTGATGTCCTTCAACGAGATGGGCAAAAGCTTGGGCACTAAGGCCAAACCTAACTACACCCCACCGCTAGAGAATCTGTGGCGCATGATGCTGGCTTTTCTGGAAACTCCCGAACCCACATTGGCCAGAGATATTCAGCTGGAACTGGATCGGCTATCCGGGCTTGGCCCACGCTCTGACGACGACAAAATTTTGATCGCACACGGTCGCTTGATTATAGAAGTACTACCCAAGGTGGATACTTTGCTGCGGGAGATTCTCGACCAGTCTATCATCGTCCGGGTCGATGACTTGCAACAGGCTTTGCGCCATTACAGTGATGCAGTGGAACAGCAGGCACAAGCCTATCGCTTATCGCTGTATCTGGTGGCAGTTGTGCTATTGGCATATTTACTGTATCAATTTGCCATGCTCAGAGCGAGTACCTTGAGTTTGCGCCGAGCGCATGCAAATTTGCAACAGGCCGAAGCCTGGTTGCGCGAAAGCGAAGCCCAACTACGCGCTATCACCGATTCTGCGCATGAAGCGATTGTCTCCGCTGATGTCGCCGGAAACATTGTTTCCTGGAATCACGGGGCTAAGCTAATGTTCGGTTATTCATCGGAGCAGGCACTAGGCCAGCCATTCCAGCAATTACTGGTCAATCCGCAACCAACCGCAGATCCGACAATCGCGATGCAGGAATCGACAGGTCTACGGCAGAATCGAGCTAGGTTTCCGGTCGAATTATCGCTATCGAGTTGGAGTCGAGGCGCAGAGCGTTACATAACCGCCATTATCCGCGACATCAGCTCCCGTAAACACCTGGAAGAAGTAGCCAGACAACAAGAGCTGCAATTGATTCAGGCGAATAAAATGAAGGCATTGGGTACTTTGGTAGCAGGCGTCGCCCACGAAATCAACAACCCCAACCAATTGATTTCACTTAACTCAGGGCTGTTAGCGGCTATTTGGAGCGACGCGCTCGATATACTGGAGGATCATTATCAAACAACAGGCGAATTTTCCTTGGGAGGCTTGCCATACACAGAGATGCGCGGCACAGCCGGGGTATTGATCCATGATATTAAAGACGGTGCAAAGCGGATAGAACGCATCGTCGCTGAGCTGAAAAACTATGCCCGCCCGCAACATAGTGGCGTGTCAGTGGCGATCTCAGTAAATGCAGTCGTGGAGCGCGCGGTGCGCTTGTTAAGCCATTTGATCAGCCAAAAAACCCGACGCTTCAAAACCGATTTTAGCGCAGCTTTACCACTGATAAATGCCGACCCACAGCAACTCGAACAAGTGGTGGTGAATCTGCTGATTAACGCTTTGGAAGCGCTTTCCGATCCAGAAAACGCTGTCAGTGTCGCCACCCGTTTACTCGACAATGGCGATTCGGTCTGCGTCGAAGTCCGCGATGAAGGTATCGGCATTGTCGCGGAACATATCGAACAATTATGCGATCCCTTCTTTACCACCAAACAGGCCAACGGCGGCACCGGGCTGGGTCTGGCGATTGTGGCATCGTTGGTGCGCGCCCACGGCGGCCGCTTAAAATTTATCTCGTCAGTCGGGCAAGACACCTGCGCCCAGGCGATTTTCCCCGCAACTGCGATACAAGCCGATGAAACCGACTACGCCCAGTAAGGATGTCTCCCACCTGCCGATTCTGCTGGTAGACGATGAAGCGCAATTGTTGCACAGCGCCAGTTTGGTGTTGCGTAGCGCCGGCTTTGCCGAGGTACTGACTCTGGACGACAGCCGAGCGGTTTTACCGTTGCTGGCAAGCCGGGCTATCGGCGTGATCGTGCTGGATTTAACCATGCCAAATCTATCAGGCCGGGAATTATTGGAACAAATTGCCGCCGAGTATCCGGAAATTCCGGTGATCATGATGACGGCCACCAACGATCTGCAGACTGCGGTGCAGTGCATGCGCCTCGGCGCTAGCGACTACCTGCTTAAACCGGTAGAGCAAAGCGGCATGCTTGCCTCAGTGCGCAGGGCAATCGAAACCCGAGTCCTGCGTACAGATTTTTTATCGCTGAAAGAACGGCTGCTGACTAACAGCCCGCATGAAGCCAGCAGTTTTGCCGACATCGTCACCCAAAGCCCTGCCATGTTCGCGATTTTTCGTTACATCGAAGCAATCGCCACATCGCCACAACCAGCGCTAATCACAGGCGAAACTGGCTCCGGCAAAGAGCTTATCGCCCGCGCTTTGCATCGCAAGTCGGGCCGCCCCGGCGATTTGGTGGCTGTTAATGTCGCCGGTCTGGACGATACCTTGTTTGCCGATACCTTGTTCGGCCACGCCAAAGGCTCGTTCACCGGTGCCGAGCGGGCCCGCGACGGCTTGATCGCCAGTACCGGCGACGGCACACTATTTTTGGATGAAATTGGCGACCTCAGCATCGCCTCGCAAGTCAAGTTGCTGCGGTTATTGCAAGACGGCTCATTCTACCCGATAGGCGCTGACCGGCCGCGGCAAAGTCGGGCGCGAATAGTCGTAGCGACCCATTGCGATGTTAGACGTCAGGTCGAGCTTGGCACATTTCGGAAAGACTTATATTTCCGCCTGCGTACCCATCACATTCAATTGCCACCACTGCGCGACCGCCGCGAAGATCTGCCGCAACTGGCTATGCATTTTGTCGTAAAAGCAGCCGAAAGCTTGGCAAAACCGATACCCAGCGTACCACCCAGCCTGTTTCAATGGCTGCACAACTATGCATTCCCCGGCAATATTCGCGAGTTGGAAGGCATGATATTCGATGCGGTCGCTCGCAGTCAGGGAACGATGCTGTCGTTACAAAGCTTCAAAGAAGCCATTGCCAATGACTCGCCAATGCATGACGACGGCGACGCAGCACCTGACATTGACGCTTCACCCGGCAGCTTTCCGGATCGCTTACCGACATTAAAGGAAGCAGAAGACTCGCTGATTAGCGAAGCCTTGCGCCGCGCCCACGGAAATCAGGGCGTAGCCGCTGGCTTATTGGGTATTAGCCGACAAGCCCTAAATAAGCGCTTGATTAGGCGTGAGGTAGAGAATATTTGATTGCACAGACTCCAAGAAGCGGCTGTGATTGCGTAATCCTGCTTTTACATCCATTCGACAGAACGCCCGCAAGGACGTAAAGAATTTGCATTGAAATTTAGGCTGTGATAGAAAACTTGCGTGGCGAATGTAAGCGTCTAGGTTTAAACATTCAAAACCACATCCAAAAGGTTCAAACCTTATCACCAAGAAAAACAACTATAAATCTGAGGAGTACGCGAATGAAAAAAACTTTAATAACAATCACTGCGCTCGCTTTATTGACCTTAATACCATCCCTGTCAAACGCTGGCGACGCAGATACCTGCAAAGGTTGTCACAATGGTTCGGTTGGGCCAGCTGTTGACGCCTTAAAAACCAAGTTCAAAACGGCTGATGCGTTAGTAGCCGGTGCTAAAAGCTCACAAAACCCCATGATGAAGGCTGTCCAGGGCGATGAAGCTAAATTAAAAGCCGCTGCCGCTGAAATTGTGAAATAAGACTAAGCTCATGTTCGGGTCGGGGTAATAGGATTGCGCTTGTTACCTCGACCAGACACCTTTAGCGAATAGCCTGGATTCCGTTGCCCTTCATCCAGGCCTCATTAGACGATCTACAGCCTATCCGCCAACAACCTGATCGGATGCACCAACTTACGCGCGGTCTCTGCCCGTTCTGCATTCAAATAAAACGCGCAGCTGAAATTGCTGCTGACTACCACGTCCGCACCAGAACCTTCGATGGCTTGGCGCTTGGCATGCCGCAGTTGTTGGGCGTTATCGGGATGCGTCAGCATGTAGCTGCCACCCGCACCGCAACATAACTGATTGTCTGGCAAGGCTTCGATATTCAAACCGGGGATTTTCCGCAGCAAGGCATGCACGGACTGGCCGTTTTTCAAGACGTTACGCTGGCTGCATGGCTCGTGAACCGCGACGTTTAAGTTGGATGCCGCCAGTTGCAGGTCATCCGGCCAATGCGCCAATAAAAATTGGTTGATGTCCTGCAAACTGCGGCCAAACCAACCGGCGGTTTCCGTATCATCGCCTTGATATTCGCTCAACATCGCACCGCAGCCGCTGGCGACGTAAATTATCGCCTCCACTTCCAGCTCATAAAATGCCGCGATATTTTTGTCTTTTAAGGTTTGCGCGGAACAGCCGTGATGTTGATGAATTGCGCCGCAGCAACCCTGGTTTTCTGGCACCACCACTTCGTAGCCTATGGCATTAAGCAGTTTAATCGCCGCGCGCTGGGTGGCGCGATCGAAATGTTCGGCCAGACAGCCGGTGAACAAGGCCACTCGACCACGGCGACGCGCGCGTCTACCGACCGGATAAATTCCGGCCAATCCGCCCAAGGCGGGCTCGCTCAGCAGATTTTCGGCGCTGGCCAGTTTTAATTTCTTGAGTAAGCCACTGGCCCGCAGTGGCTTGCGCAAACCGGAACGCAGATACAAAGATAACAAGGGCAAGAGCAAGCGTCGCCGGCGCTTGTGTTCGATCAAAAACAGCGCCAACTTTGCCAGCCAGGAACGCGAAACGCTTTGGCTTAATTTTTCCCTGGCCTGATCGAATAGCGTCCCGTAGTTCATCCGGCTGGGACAGGCTGTTTCACAGGCGCGGCATTGCAGACAGTTATCTAAATGTTCGTGCTCTTCCTCGCTGATCGCTACATCCTCTACCAGCACTTTGCTGATCGTGCGTATGCGTTGCCGGGGCGTTTCGGCCTCGGTTTGGAATAAGCGAAACGTCGGGCAACTGCTGACACACATGCCGCAGCGCATACATTCGCCAGCATCCGGGATATACGGGCCGCCACCAGTCGGCAGTTCCATGCCGTTATCGCCCGTCATACCCTGGCTAAAATCCATGATGTCGAACATGTCAGCCTCCCATGAGATGCGTGTAAGCACGGCGCAGCAATTCCATCTCGGCGGGCGGGCGACCGCGTAGTTCCGGTAGGGTGCGCATTTGGCAATTAAACGTTTGCATCAGCTGATGCGGTGGATCCAGCATTTTGAAGCGGGCCATATAGACGGTCATAATACCTCTTGGGGTATCGATCAATGCCTGATAACCGGCTTCGGCCTGCAATAAATCACTATCCAATCGCAATATCCTGTTAAGGCTGGTGACCAGCATTGCCGGATGCAAGCTGACGTTTCCGGGCGCGACAGCATCTTCGTCAAGCGCACTGGATAAGGCCGGCAGCGCCTGTGGAAAGCAGACGCTGCCGTTGGCTTGTTGGGTAAATAAGGTCAAGGCGCTGATATCGCCTTTGTAAAACAACAGCAGTCTGTGATTTTCAAATTCTGCCGGAATGCTGGGGTTCATCGCTTAGCCAGGGGCATAATTGTCCCATAAGGATTTAAAGCTGCTATCCAGCCGGGCCAAGCGACTATTGATCTGATCCAACAGCGGATAATGCGGAAAGCGCGCCTTGTTACCGTCGCGATACCAATTGTCCATGGCTTCAGTCAATTGCGCTTTCTCGACAAAACAGTCGGCGATTTGCTGTTTGAGCCAACTGATACTGCGTTGCGGGGCCAAATCAGCCACCCGATAGCGTAATCCGTTATTAAAGATCCGCACCCCGCCACCCTGCGCAGCAGTGTGATACAAGGCGGTCGGATCGACGATTTCCACGCCGGCCAGATAATCGATACCAAATTCGTGCAACTGCGGCAACCACGGTACGGTCGGGCCCATCAACACTGTTTTGGCGTGGCTGGCCAGTTCCACCAGGCGTGGAAACGTTTTATTGGGGATGCTGCTGGCGGTCAAAAATACCCAGTCGGCTTGCGGCAATAAAAACTCGCACGCCGAATCAGGCAAATCCGCAGCCGACGGTTGCCGCTCCAAAATGGTTAAATGCATCTTGTCCTGATAGCGCTCGATACCCGGATAGCGACCGATGACCACCACGTTTTTGCCCTGTAACTGCGGCAGGAAATGATCGAACACAGCCAGATTGGCGTGTTCGTCATGGCTATCTAAAACTATCGATTCCGGCAGTGGCCGGGCATTGATGCAGCTATTGATTGCTGCCATCGCTACCGTCGATTTGTAGGGTTCCCATTCGGTAATCCAGGCCGCCAGATCGGTAACCGGCTTGCCGCCTAAAGTCCCCGACCAGGGTAAGGTGCGAGTGCTTTGCCCCGGACTCATCGCCAAGCCAGCGGTCGCCCGACCCTTGCATTGGCACAGTGTCCAGACCAGGCCGATCATCAGGTTGTCAACCACCGCGTCGCTGCTGCAATAATCCAGCAATAATTCGTACAGTCGTTTTGGGTTAGCCATTGCCCCTCCTCATTCTGGGATGTCCAGCAATTTTGCTTCGGTTTTAATGTTGTCCTGCTGCCCCCAGGCGTTGATCGCTTCAACAAACCAGCGCTTTTTAGTTGGGTGTGGCTGCACGACGTCGTATTCGGCATAAAAACTGCCGTCACCATGAAATTTAATCTGCCCGACCCGTTGTTGACTGGCGCTATACCAATAGCCAACCAAGTCCTGACTTTGGGTAAACGGATCGATGACTACGCTAAATTGGGCGTTATCGAAATCCGGCAGACTTAACTTGGTTTGCACCGGAAATCCCAATTTAACGATGTTCTCGGTCATCCTTTGACAAACCGCTTTGCCAAAGCTGCGCTTGGCTGCGACTTGTTCAGTAAGCTCGTCGGTAGTCATGCTGCGTCCTCCTGCAAGGCGTCCGCCAGATCCATAATCACCGAGGCACCGGAACGATCTTGCGGATCCAGGGTACGCATAATCCCCAAAATCAACTGGGCTTCGGCATCCAAATGCCGGCGCAGTTTGATAAACGCCAGCGCTTTCAAGCTATACAAATAAAACAGGCTAATCTCGCTGACATACATATCCCAGCTAACAAACTCGCGGCCCAAGCGGCGATAATCGGCAGGAAACCCACCCTGCCGGGCGGCTTCTTCCAAGGCAGCCATGACTTCGCGCTCCGCCTCCAGCAGACGGCCTTGGTAAAAATAAAACTTGTACAAGGCAAAATAGGTTTGCAGACAACTGCCATCCAATTGTTGCGCCTGTTTGAAATATTTTTCCGCCAGCGGTTTATCGGCATGACTGGCTGCCACCGCCATTTGCAAGAGTTTATTCACCTCTTCCGGCAGGTTGGGGCTGAACAATACCCGCTCTTCAAAAACGGAAACCTGGCTCATGACTTACCAAACCTCCGCTGGCGCTTTCAAAGCTTCTACCGGCGTGCCGCCCAGCAAATGCTGTTCGATAATGGTTTTCACATCGTCTTTACTGACCTTGCCGTACATAATCCCTTCCGGGTAAACCAATACGCTGGGCCCCAACATGCATGGCCCCATGCAACCGGTGTTGGTCAGGCCGATACGTTCAAACAAATTACGAGCCTGAATTTCGGCCATAAATTCGTTCATGACCTCGGCACAACCGCTGGCAGCGCAAGAGCCGCGAGGGTGGCCTTGAGGGCGGGCTTGAGTACAGACGAAGACGTGTTTTTCGGGACGTGGCATGATGGCTTCCTTTGTTAGTTGATCTGACAAGTTGTGTCGCGATAGCGACACCTTAATTCATCCAATCGCATTAAATTCTGCGACGGGTTTTACCCCCTATGCCGCGCCGAGCACCGCAGCTTTTGCTGAGAACAGCCCGCCAGGGGCGTCGCATGGATGCGGCGCGTTGATGAAGGGCCAGGGATGGCCCTTTCGGCAACCCTCGGCAAAAGCTGCGGAGCGCAGGATCAAAGCGGCATCGGGGTGTCTTTTCTTTTGGATACTTTTCTTTGGCGGAGCACAAATTCGCCTGGAGCGAATTTGAACAGCCGACAGGCTGGCCCGAAGGGTGAAAACCACGGATGGTTTTCATAGCGAAAGTATCTCGGCTGTCGGTCCGAAAACCGACTTCAAAAAAAACCGTCGCCATAGCGACACCCCAAAACCATCACCGAGTACGCACAAAAACTAAAGCAGCTTACGCCGCCGCCTTATGCTCATGCGTAAAACAATCCTTAGGACAAACCTTAGAACACGCCTCACAGCCAATACAATCAGCCGCATTCTTCAAACTCATCACCATGCTGTTGTCATCGTCCTCAAAGTCGCCGTAGTCGTCGCCAAAATCCTCAGCTTCCAATACATCGTCTTTTTCGACCAAATCAAACACATCGCGCGGACAAACCTTGAAGCAACGCCCGCAACCAATACAGGTGCGTTGGTTGATATCGGTCACATACGAGGGTGTCCAGACTGTGCCGCCATAGGTAACGCCGGTTACAAAATCACTCATCATTCCCCCTTACGCAGCTTCGCTGCTGGCAGCCAAGAATTTTTTGTTTGCTTCATCCCAGGCTTTGCAGGCATCGTAAGCAGTTTGCGCGATACCCATCAGTTCGCCGTAGGCATCCGGCAATCTATCTTCGATCAAATCGTGCAATTCCATCGCCGCCTCGCTGGCCAGGCGCTTGGTTTTTTTAACGTCTTTTTCCAGTTTTTTAAGTTCTTCGTCGCTCATAACTCACCTCAAGCTTCGGCTACTTCTCTGTATTGCGTGATCAAGCCCAAGGCTTTTTCCAGGGCTACGTCGGTTTTTTCGTTCAGATCAGCCAGGCTTGGAAAGCCAAAGCGATGTACATCGCGCAAGACTTTATCCACCACAATCAACTTGCCGACCAACACCAAAGCCCGGCCAAAACCTTCGTGGGTAATATTGATAACCGGCACCGCCATCAGTCCGGATTTTTTCTCGATCAAGGATGCGATGCTGTTGTAATAGGCTTTAACCCGCGCCAAGGTAATTTCGTCAGGATCGCCGACGATAGGGATTTCGCGTTTGCGTTCTTTGGTCAACACCAATGGGTCGATAACTTTCTCATCCGACCAGCCATCGTAGGTGTCGTAAGTATCCAGGGCGCGAAGTTGTTTCAGCATTTCGGTAACGATATCTGAAGTCATAAACGGGTCGCCGGCTTCGACGACTAATGCTGCTTGGGACATGGTGGTTCTCCTATGGGTTTTTGTTTAAGCGGTCTTCGGTTCTTGGCCGCTGCAAAGTATTTGTGTTGTGTCGCAACCGCGACGGTTTTCCCCCGTATGCCGCGCCGAGCACCGCAGTGTTTGGCGAGATTTGCCCGCTAGGGGTGCGGCATGGATGCCGCACGTCTGCAGAGGGGCAGGAAGCCCCTTCTGCAGACCCTTGCCAAACGCTGTGGAGCGCAGGATATCAGCGGCATCCGGGTCGCCTTTTCTTTGGTTACTTTCTTTTGGCGAAGCAAAAGAAAGTAACTCGCCGGCCGGTGCGAGAACCGGCTTTAAATTAAGCTTCGCGATAGCGAAACCACATAAACCAGATTGCAAAATATCAAATCACTCATCCCAGCCTTCGGATTCCATTTCATCAAACCGTTCTGGATTTGGGCCTTTATACTGATTGATCGCCTTGGCCAGCCAGCTCGACGGCCCGGCTTTCATCTCTTTCTGCAGGTCGCTAATCAAATCCTTGATAGTGCTGCCTTCTTGAACTTTGACCGGCTGAATGCCTTGGGCAAGAATTTGATTGATCGCCGATGCGCCAATGGCTTGGCAATACACTGCCGCGCAACCGTCCAGCAATTGAATCTTTACCGATAATTTGTCTTCGTTGCCGTCCTGAGCCAGTTCACCAAATTGGGCGGCTTCCATTAGCTCCGACTGCTCTGGATCGACCGCATACACGGCGAAGGATTTGGCAGAACCGAAATGCTGATTCACATGAACCATGTCGGTGGTGGCAAAAGCGACTTTAATAGCGGTTTCCATGGGCATCCTCTGTTCGTGGGTATGCAAAACCTGCATGCGGCGAGCTAATGACATGACGGCGAGCAGGTTTGGCGTTCGGATTCGGGTTTTTGGGCGTACGGCGAGTGATAAACCTCGATCTCTTCGTGGGCAAAATTAATCACCAGATTGGCCAGATCGAACAAGGCTTGCCGGGTGCCCCGATAGCCGATCCAGGTTTTTTGATAGCCGCCGATGATGTCGTATAAAGGAAAGCCCGCGCGTAACACCGGAATACCCAAGCGCTCGGCACTGGCTACAGCATGCGAGTTGCCGATCAGCAGTTGCGCTTTGCGCTCTTTAGCCATCAGTTCCAGGTCTTCCAGGTCGCCAATCTTGATGCTATCGACTGGCGCGGTCGCCAACACCGGCGCGTTGCCAGCAGCTATGGCGACCACCACTTCCGCGCCCATGCCTTGCACCAAATGGATAAACGCATTGAGTTGATCGGGATCACCGGCAATCGCTACTCGTAATTGGCCAAGCATGAAATGGGTATCCAACATGGCGTCCTGCAATTGCGCGCGTTGCCGTTCTATTTTTTGCGGCACCGGTTGCTCGCTGATCTCGGCCAAGGTGGCAATCAAGGCATCGTTGGCTTGCAACCCGTATAAATGATCGAAAAAGTGGCTGGGAACCCCGGTTTTTTCCTGTAGCAAATCACCGGCTTTGCGCAGCGAAGCACCGATTATCAAGCTGGCTCTGGCTTCGCCGAGCGTGGCCAATTCAGAAACCGGCGTGCCGCCGATAGTTACCGGCGAGAAATCGTCGTCGGTCAGACTGCCATCCAGGGAATCGGATAAATCCGGCACCAGAACCGGGCGTAAATTGAATTGTTCGATCAAATCGCGCAAAGCTTCCAAATCGCCGGGGGTCAACATGGGGCTGACCAGCACGTTCAACTGACGTTTACGATTGCCGGGCTTGGTACCGGCGATTTCGGCATTTGGCACCAGTTCCTTGACGATTTCGTAAATCGTGGCGGCAAAACCGCTTTCCACGCAGCCGGTAAAATCGGGGGTATTCACCGCGACCACCGCGACATGGGCGTATTCGGGATATTTATCGCGAAACTCGCGCAGATTGCGATGAACGTCGCAGCCTTGGGTTTCTGCCAAGCCAGTGGTCAATACCGCGATCAGGGCTGGATTGGATTTTTCGGCGATAGCTCGAATACCCTCGATGACGTTTTCGTCAGCACCCAGTACCGAGCTGGCCTGATCCATGGCGGTGGTTTGCAGCGGAATCGGCTCGCGGAAATGCCGGACAAAAAACACTTTGGCAAAAGCCGTGCAGCCTTGCGAACCGTGCAACATCGGGATGGCCCGATCAAATCCCAAGCAGGCCAGCGAGCCGCCCATAGGCTGACTGGCTTTTAGCGGATTGACCGACAGGGCTTTATTGCGTTTGACGATTTCGGCCATGGTTTAGACTCCAACGGCCTGCAGAACTTGCTGCTCAGTTGTATCGTTGGCCGCCGCTTCAACAGCCAGACTTGGCAATGACTTTGGTGTTTTCCAGGGTGGTGTCGCACGCACAGCTTCCCAAACCGGACTTTCCAGCGTCAGCGCCAACTGACGCACCAACTCCAGCATGCCTTGATAGCCTTCGTAGCCAAACTCGCGCTCCTGGTTAATATCCAGAAACGGAATCCGCGCTTTTAAGGCCGTGTACATATTGCGACCACCGGCGATCAGAATGTCGGCTTTGTAATCTGCAACCACTTTTAACAAGGCTTTCGGGCTGCCGTCTTCTATCATCAGCGTGTCTTCGCCCATCAGTTCGCGAATCCGGGCTTTGTCTTCTTCAGTCGATTTTTTGGTGCCAGTGGCGACCACTACCATACCCAGATCTTGCAAAGCCGAGATCACCGACCAGCTTTTTACGCCGCCGGTAAACAGTAATACCCGCTTGCCTTTTAATCGGGTTTTCCAAGGGGCCAAAGCCTCGCGGATACGGTTTTCTTCGCGGGCGATAATCGCTTCGGTGCGCTCGATTAAATCAGCATCGTTAATCACCCGGGCAAAGTCGCGCAGAGCTTGACTGGTATCGGTAATGCCGTAAAAGCTGCCTTCAAACCAAGGCGTACCGTATTGTTGTTGCAACCGGCGCGCCACGTTAACCATGGCTTTGGAGCAGACCATCATGTTGACTTCGGCTTTGTGCATGGTTTGCACTTCTCTAAACCGGGCGTCGCCTGACAAGGTACATAGCACCCGCAAGCCCATTTCGTCGAGTAAAGGCAGCACATGCCAAAACTCGCCGGCGATGTTGTATTCGCCGACCAAATTCACGTCATGCACGGTAATGCCGGGGCGTTCGGTGCCCAGCGGCAGTGGATCAGGATCGCGAGTACCGATCACATGATTGACCATCGCGTCACCGGCAATTCGGTTACCCAGATTTTTGGTGCCGTAAAAACCGGCGCAATCGATAGGCACGACCGGCACGCCCCAGCGTTCGGCGGCGGATTTGCAGGTGGCATTAATGTCGTCGCCCACCAAGGCAGGTACGCAGGTGTTGTAGATGAATACGGCTGGCGGGTTGTAGCTTTCCACGGCTTGTTTGATGGCATGAAACAGGCGCTTTTCGCTACGGCCCATCACCACATCTTGTTCGGTTAAATCGGTGGTCATGCCGATGCGGTAAAGTTCTGACCCGGATGAACGCGTGCCGCGGTTATCCCAGGAGCTACCGGCGCAAGCAATCGGGCCGTGGACGATATGCGCCACGTCGGCAATCGGTAATAAAGCAATCTGTGCGCCATCAAAAGCGCAACCGCCCGCCGCAGAACCGGGTTTGGGTTTGGCGCAGCCGGATTTTTCCTTCTTGTTATGCTCGCAAGCCGGTTCGTCCAGCAGTTCCGCAATGTCTTTGGTCGATTTCATGGCACAACCTCAAGGTTTTTATATCCATAATGCAACGGATATGCCAGATCATAAGCCTATGAATCTTATAAGTTTTCCCTTGATATTTTTTGTAGCAAACCCGACAATCCGGCTTTAGCGTCTGACAAAGCGTGTGCGATTTCGCGTTACTGTTTAGCTTGTTTGATCATGTTAGAGGAATATTTTCATTATCTAGGGGTACGTACTAGCGGTCGCGGCGCACGATTGTTGGGATATGCACACGAGGCCGCCGCCCTGCAGGTGCGGCATCGGCGTTGCCGGGCGGCGTGGCAATCGCACATCCAGGCAACGCACAAGGCTTTGCTGACAGCCGCGCATGCCTTGCCAAATGCGGGCGGTACTGCTTTGATCATCGGCGGCGGCAATGTCCACGATCTGCCCGTCAGGCAATTACTGAATTGTTTTGAGCAGATCGTACTGCTGGATATTGCTTTTGCCTATTCGACTCGGCGGCTGGCCGCTCGCTGGCCAGGCCGGGTAGTCTGCTGCCTGCACGATGTCACTAGTGTGGTGGATTGGCTGGCTAAGCACCGCAAACTACCGCCAGAAATACTGTTTAGCACGCCTGAACTACCGGCTTTTTCGCCTCACCCCCGCTGGGTGGCATCGGTAAATTGCTTGAGCCAATTACCTTTACTACCGATTGACTGGCTATATGATCACGACGTCAATCAAGCAGAACTGGAGTGGTTCGGCCAAAAGTTGATACAAGCCCACCTTAATTGGTTGAGAGCCTGGCAGACACCGGTCTGTTTGATTACAGAAATTGAAGATCAACGTTTCAATCGGCATAACGTTGTCGAGGAAGTCATCGACTATCGCCCGCTACTTAGAGAATTTTTGCAGCCAGCGCGCCGCGTGGCTGGCTGGACCTGGCGTTTAAAACCGCCCGGTGAATTGAGTGATGGCCGTTGGGAATCCCGGATTGTCGAGGCTTATGTTATTGATCGGCAGTAAAAGAGTAATTTTAATACCCTCATCCCAACCTTCTCCCTGAGGGAGAAGGTGTTTTTAAAAGCTTTTGCTTATCGCGGCAAGTCTGCCGCAATCCTAACTCGCGGGAACAAACTAGAACGCGCAGCCCGATTTAATACCAAACTTTTTCAAGATTATCGCCAACGGACAAAAGCCGCTGAACGAGGCTTGCAATAAATTGGCACCGACAAAGGCGGTAAACCACAACCAATTCGGCGAATGCCAATGCGCCAGCGCCAGACTAAGCAAAACAAACGAGCCGGCAAATGCCATTACCATGCGATCAATAGACATAATTTTCTCCTATTTCAAACGTACCACACCTAAAAACTTCAGAATCAGACGCTCATAAAACGGCTCACTGATGCCGTTTTTGATTTTGCGCATAAAGTATTTTTCAAAGCCGATTTTAGCCAGATGCACCCATTTGCCGTGGTTGGACCAGGTGGTGTTTCTGGGCGGAATTTGCGGCACTGCCAAAAACGCCACACCGGTATCGCCCAAATCGGCCAGACATAATGCGCTGAGGCTTGGAATATCCGTCGGTTGCTTGTCGGCCAGTTCGTCGCGAATATTATGCGCAGTTGCAGTTACCATAGACTCGATCATATAGCCGGTTTTGGGTGTGCCGGTTGGTACCGGCGTTTTTTCCACCGGCGGCAATGCGACGCAAACACCCACCGAATAGATATTTTTGTAAGTCGGATTGCGCTGATGTTGATCGACAATCACAAAGCCACGCGGATTGGTCAAACCTTCTGCGCCGCAATGCCGCACGGCATCTACACCAGTAAAGGCTGGCAACATCATCGAATGTTTGAACGGCACTTCATGCTTTTTCTTGTCATTGCCATCTTCATCCACTTCCGTGACATACATCATGCCCGCTTCGATTTTATCGACCTTGGCATTGGTGATCCATTTGATGGTTTTGTCGCGCAATGCGCTTTCCAGTAAACCTTTGGTGTCGCCAACGCCGCCCAGGCCTAAATGGCCGATGTACGGTTCGGCGGTAACAAAGGTCATCGGCACTTTGTCGCGGATTTTACGTTTACGCAGTTCGGTTTCCAGAATCATCAGATATTCGTATGCTGGGCCAAAGCACGACGCGCCTTGCACCGCACCGATTACAATCGGGCCGGGGTCGGTCATAAATCTATCCCAATCCTGCGCCGCGACAGCCGCATGATCGACATGACAAACCGATGAGGTATGTCCGCCGTGCGGGCCTAAACCCGGTACTTCGTCGAACGCCAGCCGCGGGCCGGTAGCGATGATGAGGAAATCGTATTCAACAGACGAGCCATCGGCCAAATCAATTTTGTTATTGGCAGGATCGACTTTAGTGGCGGCTTTTTGAATAAAAGTAATGCCTTTTTTGGCCATCACCGGTGCCAGTTCGATTTTTAAATCTTCCGGTTTGCGCCATTTAGGCGGCACCCAGGGGTTGGAGGGGACAAAATGGAAGGTCGGTGAATCGGATATCACCACCACCTCGTGCGCATTACCCACAGTTTCCTTCATTTCATAAGCCATCGGCACTCCGCCGATCCCTGCGCCTAACACCACAATTCTCGCCATGACAATCTCCTCGCTGCTATTTAGATGAACACCGTTATCAAATAATTATTATTTTTTGCATTGTTATATGCCTGAATAACGAGCAACTCAAGAGTATTAGAACTCTCTAACATAATCAACTTAAATATTCCCGCCCTTTCTGGCTTTTGATGCGGTTTAACACTGAGTACAATGACCTACCCTAGCCGAAGCGGAATAACATCATGACCAATCAACACGACTCAGACCAAGCCTGGCGCGAAAAGCTGACCCCGGAGCAATTCCATGTCTGCCGGGAAAAAGGCACAGAACCGCCGTTTACCGGCAAATATACCGATTGCGATGAAGCTGGCGTTTACCGCTGCGTGTGTTGCGGCCATGCTTTATTCACCTCCGAACAGAAGTTTCATTCCGGTTGCGGCTGGCCGAGTTTTTGGCATCCGCTGGACTCTAATAGCCTTAACGAACAACCGGATACCAGCCACGGTATGCGCCGAGTGGAAGTCACCTGCCAATCCTGCGGCGCCCATCTCGGTCATGTATTTGAAGACGGCCCGCAACCCACCGGCCTGCGCTATTGCATCAATTCGGTTGCGCTAACCCTGGAAAAAAAATCATGATCGCCAGTCAACAGGTGCAAGATCTGCTGGATTTCATCGACGCCAGCCCCAGCCCGTGGCATGCGGTTGCTACGATTGAACAACGTTTACAGGCGTTTCAATTCCAGCGCCTCAACGAAAGCGATGCCTGGTGTTTAAATCCGGGCGGTCGTTATTATGTAGTGCGTGACGATTCGTCCATCGCCGCCTTTGTGGTCGGTCGCCAGGATTTGGCTGAAACCGGCTTTAAAATTCTGGGTGCGCATACCGATTCTCCTGGCTTACGCGTCAAGCCTCAGCCCGTTTTAGAATCTGATCAACTACTGCGTCTGGCGGTGGAAGTCTATGGCGGGCCGATTTTAGCCACCTTTACTGACCGCGACCTGAGTCTGGCGGGCCGGATTGCTTATCTTGACGATGACGGCACTATCGCCAGCCGCTTGCTGCGCTTTGACGAAGCGCTGCTGCGTTTACCCAATCTGGCGATTCATATGAATCGCGGCGTCAACGAAGACGGCTTAAAGCTGCACAAACAAAACGAATTGGCACCGATTTTCGCCAGCAGCGTGGAGCAGCAACTACCCTCTGATCGCTTGCGACAACTCCTGGAACACCAAAGCGGCATAGTGGCTGATCGCATTTTAAGCTGGGAATTAAATGTCTATGACACCCAAAAAGGCGTGCTCTGGGGCGAAGAACAACAGTTTTACGCCGACAGCCAACTGGACAATTTAGCCTCTTGTCACGCCAGCTTGAGTGCTTTACTGGCTGAAAAATCTCTCAACAGCGACAGCACCTTGGTTTGCGCATTTTTCGACCATGAAGAAATCGGTAGCGAAAGCTGCAAAGGTGCGGCGGGTAGCTTTCTGCCTGACGTGCTGGAGCGCATTGCGCAAGGCGTTTGTCATCAGCCTGACCAATACCGGCGCGTGCTGGCTAACAGCTTTATGATCAGCGCCGACATGGCGCATGCCTATCAACCAAACTTTCCGACGGCTTACGAGCCAAATCATAAAATCCTGGTCAATCATGGGCCGGTAATCAAGTTAAACGTTAACCATCGCTACGCCTCAGAGTGCATTTCTGAAGCGATGTTTATGCGTATTTGTCAACAAGCCGACGTACCCTATCAAAAATACGCGCATCGCGGCGACCTGCCCTGCGGCAGCACCATCGGGCCAATAGCCTCGGCCAAATTGGGTATCCGTAGCGTGGATGTAGGATCACCCATGTGGGCTATGCATAGTCTGCGCGAAAGTGCTGGAGTTGCCGACCACCTTTTTATGATCCAGGCACTGCGGGGATTTTTCGGCAACCACTGATTTTTCAACTATCCTTGCCTGATGATTTTATCCGGTAGGGAATAAGCTTGGTCTCCGTCCTTTTCGCTGCAGATGCCTTGTGGTTGCGGCGTGTTCTTGTGTTGCTGAAATGCTGCTTACTGTGCTGCTGCGTCCTCAGTCAGTCGCAGGCGGATGACCGTGGTCTGGAATATAAAGTCAAGGCTGCCTATCTATACAATTTCACCAAATTCATCACCTGGCCGGAAAAAAGCAGCGCCACATTTAATATATGTATTATCGGTAACGATCCTTTCGGTAATTTACTGGACACGCTGGAAAGCAAAACCGTGCAGGACAAGCCAATTCGTCTGCGCAGAATAGATTCGATCAAGCAGGCCAAGGAATGCGATATAGTCTATTTCGACAACCCCGATCAGCGTGCCGAGTTGTCATTGCCGGGCGTATTAATGGTCGGCTCCCTAAAAAACTCCCTGACAGTCAGTAGTGATCCTTTTTTTGCCGAAACCGGAGGCATGATAGGGTTTGCGCTGGATGACGGCAAAGTCAAACTGCATATTAATCTCAAAGCCTTAAAGCAAGGCGGCTTGACTATCAGCGCCAAGTTAATCGAAGTAGCCACTATTGTGGGAGGCAGCGAGCATGAGTAAAGCTTTCGCCCGACTGTCCATCAAAGGCAAACTATTTGCCATCGCGATCACCTCCAGTTTGTTTTCGATGTTGCTGGCCTTGATTATTTTGGTAACAGTCAACATCACCGAGGTAAAAAACAAAGCCCAAAGCGACTTAGTCGCCGTGGCCAGTTTAATCGCCAATCGTAGTGTTGCCGCAGTGATGTTTGACGACGCCAATTTGGCGAAAGAAAATCTTATATCTTTGAATAACCTGCCGGCGTTGCAAAGTGCTTGCGTCTATACCAAAAAAGGCCTGCTATTTACTTCGCTGGACAAACAAGCAGCCCCTTGTCCTGTCGCTTCGTACGGTTTGCATAATTATTTCGACAAACTCAAAATTTATGTTTATCAACCTATGCGGGTGGACGAGGACGTTGTCGGTGCAGTGTTTCTATCGGCCGATCTTAGCGCGGCATTTTGGCGAGAACTGCAATTTATCGGTGTAGTGCTGATCGTATTATTTGTGGCGCTATTCATTACCTTTTTGCTAACAGCACCACTGCTAAATCGGGTGGCCAAACCTATTGCTCAGTTGGCCAAAACCGCGCAAAAAGTCAGCGACGAGCACGATTACTCACTACGCGCCGCTAAACATAGCAGCGATGAAATGGGTATTTTGGTAGACGCCTTCAACGAGATGTTGGATACCGTCGAGGTGCAGAATAAAGCCCTGGTTAGCGTTAAAAACAATTTCCAGGCGCTTTATGATAATAATCCAACCATGGTTTTCAATCTGGATATGCAAAACCAAATTATCTCGGTTAACCGGTTTGGTGCCAAACAATTGGGTTTGAGCGTTGAGGAGTTGCAAGGCTGTTCGATATTCAATTTTGCCCACCCTGAGGATCTTGAAGACTGCCAACAGTTCCTGCAAGTCTGTCGCAATTATCCCGAACAAGTTCATAAACTGGAAAGCCGCATTATTTGCCGCAACGGCAATACAATCTGGGCCAGGGAAACCGCGCGTTTGGTTAAGGACGAAAACAATCGCCGCCACTTGCTATTGGTTTGCGAGGACATTACTGAAACCCGCCGCTTGTCGGAGAAAATCGCTTACCAGGCCAGCCACGACGAATTGACTGGCCTGGTCAATCGCAGACAGTTCGACATCCACATTCAAAATTTGGTCTTTCAAGCACAAAGCGACGATAGCTGTCATGTATTGTGCTATCTGGATTTGGATCAGTTCAAAATCGTCAACGATACCTGTGGGCATCTGGCCGGCGATGAACTGCTACGCCAACTGGGCGACGTGCTGCGGCAGCAAGTGCGTAAAATGGATATTCTGGCCCGCCTGGGTGGTGATGAGTTTGGCATACTGATGTCTTACTGCTCTCTGGAGCAGGCTGTCATCACCGGCGAAAAATTACGGGCAGCAGTGTGCGATTTTCAATTTGGTTGGGAAAATCGCAGTTTCAACATTGGTGTCAGCATTGGTATCGCGCCCATCAATCGCGCTTGCGGCAACGCTGTCGATGTTTTGAAAGAAGCCGACGCCGCCTGCTACGCGGCCAAAGAGAAAGGTCGAAATCGGGTCCATGTATTCAGCCCGGACGACGAAGAACTGACCATGCGCCAAGGCGAAATGCAGTGGGTGGAAAAAATCCGCATGGGTATCGAGCAAGATCGCTTTCAGCTATACGGCCAATTAATTGTGCCGATTTCCGATACCAAAGAAGGCCTGCACTTTGAAACCCTGATCCGTTATAGCGACGATCAAGGCAAGATTATTCCGCCCGGTGCGTTCTTACCGGCGGCTGAACGCTACAACATGGCGTCACCATTGGATCGTTGGGTAATCTCTCGCTTATTTGAATACTTGTCGACTACGCCAGGTTTCCTGGATAGATTGGAAATGTGTTCGGTCAACTTGTCGGGTTTGTCTTTGTCGGATCAAACCATGCAGGGATTTATAGACGAGCAATTCCGCAAATGGCAGATACCGACCAATAAGATATGCTTTGAAATCACCGAAACCGCCGCTATCAGTAATCTGTCTTACGCACGGCAGTTTATCGACTCTCTGCGCAAAAAAGGCTGTCTATTTTCCCTGGATGATTTTGGCAGCGGTTTGTCGTCATTTGCTTATTTAAAAAACCTGCCGGTGGATTATTTAAAAATAGATGGCTTGTTTGTTAAAGATATAGTGGAAGATCAGGTAGATTTGACTATGGTTAAAGCCATTAGTGAGGTGGCGCATGTCATGGGTAAAAAGACTATCGCCGAATTTGTGGAAAACCAGGATATTTTTGATCTATTACAAACCTTGGGCGTGAATTACGCACAAGGCTACGGCATAGCCAAACCAGTACCGTTGCGCGAATTATGAGAACAATTATGTTGGACGCTCTGAAAAAACCATTTTTCAAACATTCGCTGCTGCTAAGCCTGCTGCAGAACTACGCCTATGCCGAACAAAGCGTCACTGATTTGATGGACTTATCGCCAGCGGAACTCGCCAATATTTCGATCACCATCGCCTCCGGCACCGCCAGGCCGGTATCGCAATCTGCGGCAGTCACCAGCGTCATCACCGCCGAACAAATCGCGACGATGGGCGCTACCGAGCTGCACGAAGTATTGGAAACCGTGCCTGGCTTGCATGCCACTATCCAGCCGGTAACCAACGACTATAATTACACCATGCGCGGCATCGGCAACACGACAAATGCTGAGGTGTTGTTGATGCTGAACGGCACCCGTTTTTCGGTGCCGTATCAAGGCACCCATATGGCCGGCATGGTCATACCTGTCGAGAATATTCAGCGTGTCGAAGTTATCCGAGGGCCTGGGTCTGCACTGTATGGTGCTGACGCGTTTGCCGGGGTGATTAATATTGTCACCAAAAAAGCCGGTGATATTGATGGCGTAACTGTGGGTGCCCGCGGTGGAAATGCCAATACCAAAAGCACCTGGGGACAATATGGCGGCAAATGGCAAGGCTGGGATGTGGCGACTAGCTTGCAATATAGCGATAACGGCGCAGATCCCAATAGAATAATTACCGCAGACGCGCAAACTCAGATAGATAGCGCACTGCATACGAATTCCTCGTTAGCACCGGGTGCTATGCAAACCCAAAATGAGCGCTGGAACGGGCATCTTAACTTACAACGTAAACACTGGGATTTAGGATTTTGGGCCTTCAACGAGTCAAATTACGGCTTCCGCGCCGGTACTTTCGGCGCATTGGATAACAAAGGTAGTGGCAACGGCTCCAATTATCTGGCCGATATGCGTTATTCCACGGAGGATGATTTAGAAGACTGGGAGTTACAGGCACATGCCAGCTTTTTGCATACCGATGTCAACGCTAATATCTACGGCTTTCCTGCAGGTGCGGTTTTACCTATCGACGCCACCGGCAATGTGGCGGGTCAATTAGCCTCCACCAGGGGACTGGTACAATTCCCAGACGGCATGCGTTTTGTTGCCGGTTTTAAAAACACTGTGCCCAGCTTTGAATTTACCAGCATTTACAAAGGCTTTTCCAATCACATAATCCGCACGATCTCCGGCTTTCGCTATGAAGAAATGAATACCCAGGAATCCAGAAATTACGGGGCAGGCATACTGGATCAACCAACATTACCTTTAGTTGCAAGCGGTTTGCAAAACGTCACCGATACCCCATTGACAATCATCGGCGATCATCATAGAGACATTTGGTCGATGGCTGTTCAGGACGAATGGCAGTTTGCCCAAGACTGGCACTTAACTACTGGCTTGCGGTACGACCATTATTCGGATTTTGGCAGCACCTGGAATCCGCGCGCCGCTTTGGTTTGGAATATCAATGAGCAGTTGACCAGCAAACTACTGTATGGGCAAGCTTACAGAGCCCCAAGCTTTCTGGAGCAATATCAGCAAAATAGTCCGCTATTCCTCGGCAATCCTAATTTAAGCCCGGAAACGATCGCGACAACGGAACTGGCTTTTGATTATCGTCCCACGACAAACCTGAGAACCGCGCTGAATTTGTATCATTACGAGATCCACGACTTAATCACCGGCCCGATTGCAAGCACGTCTACGCTGACCGTGAAAAATACACCCGGACAGGATGGCTACGGTAGCGAATTTGAATGGGACTGGAAGTTTCATCCAGAATGGAATTTACGCGGTAATTACGCCTGGCAATTTGCCCGTAACGAAGCATCCCACGTCAGGGTTAGCGGCGTACCGGAACATCATGTTTATTCGGCGCTGGCTTGGAGCTTTATGCCTAAATGGCAGATACAAACTCAAGTGAACTGGGTAGGACATAGGCTCAGCAGCCCAGACGATACGCGGGTTTTACAGGATTATCAAACCCTGGATATGACGCTGACTGCAAGAAAACTGATGGGTTATCTCGACCTGACCGCCTCAGCCCGCAATGTATTCGATAGCCAGGGCAAGGAACCGGCGACCTCCAGCTACCCCAATAATCTGCCGATTGTCGGCCAGACTTTTTACTTTGAAGCTGCGCTACATTTTTAACGGTCGCCGCTAAGCCAGCTGAACCAAATTATGTTTATGGATAGAATCCAACAGATACGCCACTAATTTGCGGCTAAGCCAGGCTTCTCCGGCACTGACCGCGCCTATCATCCGGTTGATGTAGGTAGTCAATGAGCCACTATTTTGGTAGCCTTTAGCGCCCGCCAGGATACATTGCACAATCTGCTCGTCTCTTAAACTGTCGCCAATAACCACGATATTACTCGTCGGACTGGCTGCCAGCAGCATGCTTGTGTAGTCAGGGGTTTCGCTGCCGCGTAAGGCAAAGTTGAGCAAAATCAAGCTTGGCCTATGCTGCTCTGCTGCATTAAGCGCTTGAATTTCATCTGAATAAAAATCAACATCCGCTTCGGCCATTAATAGTAACGGCTGTATTTGCCCAATGTTATCGATTACTTGAATTTTCATGATAAGACTTGTCTGTTTACCTAAATGGCCTAGCGCATGACTGGCTCCTTCGCCAGTTTAGCCGCCACTATCAATTAAAATCAGCTGCTCACATCTATGAATCCATGCAACCCGCGCTTGGAATCTACAGCCAGCCAGTTCTTTAAGTATTGCAGTTCTTCGGTAGATTGCAATTCTTCCAGGCTTTTTTTATTTTTTAATAATCTGAACGCCGCTGACAGTACCTTGTAATTGTCGCCGACTATGCCTGCACGCCTCAAGCCGACTATGTTCAGCCGGTAATGTTTTGCCGGACGGCCACCAATTAACATAAACGGTATTACATCCATATTAATACCCGTAGTGCCCTGCACGATGGCATACGCTCCGATCCGGCAAAACTGATGCACCACCACCGCGCCGCCCATGAACACGTTGTTGCCAACCTCTACAAATCCGCCGATTGCCACATTATTGGCAAAGATGGTCTTGTCGCCAACCGAACAGTCATGCGCCACATGACTATTGTTCATGAAATAACAACCAGAACCAATTCTGGTAGCAGAACCCGCTACAGTCGCCCGATGCGCAGTAAATCCTTCTCTAAATGCATTGTTATCACCAATTTCCAACCAAGATTCTGTCTGCTTTTGGAATCCCAGATCCTGCGGCAAGCCACCTAATACCGCATGAGGATGCAGCACATTGCCGGTGCCCATTTTTACCTGACCATGCACAACCGCATGCGCACCGATTTGGCTATTCGCGCCTATGCTAGCGCCCGATTCAATTACGGCAAACGGCCCCACGCAGACGTTCTCTCCCAGGGTAACGCCAGTGTCGATAAAAGCCGTTGGATGAATCAATGCTGTCATGGTTAGCCTCTTGGGTGGTGTTTGGTATGCAATTCTTTTAAGCGCTGTTGCGCAATATGGGTGTAAATTTGGGTTGTCGATAAATCGGAATGACCGAGTAATAATTGTACGACTCTCAGATCGGCACCATGATTCAATAAATGCGTGGCAAACGCGTGCCTCAATGTATGCGGCGACAAGTGTTTATCGATGCCAGCCAATTGCGCATATCTTTTTATGATATGCCAGAACGCTTGCCTGGTCATGCAACTACCTCGCTTTGTAACGAACAAGTAATCGCTTTGCCTATTGCCGAGGATGGTTTGTCTGGCTCCGGTTATATATCGCTCAGCCCAATCCATAGCTTCTTCACCCACCGGCACCAAGCGCTCCTTATCGCCTTTGCCGGTGACGCGCACACAGCCCTGCCGAAAATTGATCTGGCTGAACTTAAGCTCCACTAACTCAGAAACCCTTAACCCGGTTGCGTAGAGCATCTCCAGCATCGCTCTGTCTCTAAAACCCAAGCTATCGCTTGTTTCTGGAGCCTCAAGTAAAGACTCAACATCAGTTTCGGATAGTGAATCCGGCAAGCCCCTGCCCAGTTGCGGCGCATCGATTAACTGCGTCGGATCTACGCTAACTTTACCTTCGCGCAGCATATAACCGTAGAAGCGACGCAAACAGGACAATATTCTGGCAGAAGAGCGACTACTTATGCCATCTTGTTGCCGACTAAGCAGAAAGCCCTTGATGCAAACCTCGTCAACCGCCAATAAATCCTTATGCTTTAACCACTTGGCAAACAGTCTAAGATCGCTGCCATAGGCTGACAAGGTATTGTCGCTTAAGCCAAACTCCAGCCAGAGCGCATTTAAAAATGCCTCTATCGTCTGCGCGGAATTCATCACGCCTTTACGGCTACATCACGTTCAAATTCAAGCAAGCGGCGCTTTAACGCCACAAACTCTCCATGTGCCTGGCCCATGAAACCGCCAATCCCAGCCTTTGCTACCACGCGATGACACGGAATAATACCGGCGTAAGGATTATTGCGGCAAGCGCCCGCCACCGCCCGTGGCCCGGAATTCAAGATCGCCGCCAATGCCGAGTAGGTTTGCACTTCACCAACAGGAATAGCCAACAACTCGTCCCAAACGCGCTTGGCATAAGCACTGCCCTGGCTGAGCAACTTTACATGCAATGAAGTGCGCCCGGGGTTTAACAGATAGCGTTGTACCTCGGCCGCAAATGGCGACGAAAGCCTGGCCGAATCATTACCGACAACCCAAGAGGCATCCATAATCACGTCGCCCAGCATAGTAAGCTTTAATTCGACATCCAACATAGGCACACTGACCTGCGTTGTCTCGCCTTCCACGACATCTTGCCAAAGAATCTGTAAGGGCATAGCTATTCCTGACTATCGGCAAAAAAAAAGGCAGCTAAGCAGGCTGCCTTTTTTAACTATCTGGTTCGGCTTTGCCGAAGCAGATAGCAGCGGATTAAGAAAGTTTTTCTTTAATACGCGCAGCTTTACCAGCCAAATCACGCAGATAGTACAGTTTGGCACGACGCACATCACCGCGACGTTTTACTTCGATACTGCCAACAGATGGGCTGTGAGTTTGGAAAACACGCTCAACACCAACGCCATGCGAAATTTTTCTGACGGTAAACGCAGAATTCAACCCGCGATTACGTTTCGCAATCACGACACCTTCAAAAGCCTGCAATCTTTCGCGAGTACCTTCTGTTACTCTAACTTGCACCACGACTGTGTCGCCAGGGGCGAAATCCGGCACATCTTTTTTCAGCTGTTCAGCTTCCAATTCTTCAATAATTTTACTCATAACCACACCCTATTAAACAACTTCAGTTCTAAATTCTTTCAACAAAGCGTCCTGCTCTGCACTTAGCTTTACTTTATTTAGCAAATCCGGCCGCCTCAGCCAAGTGCGACCCAAGGCCTGTTTCATGCGCCAGCGTTTGATTTCTGCATGATTTCCGCCGAGCAATACCTCGGGGACATCACCAAATTCGCCGCGTTCTGGCCGAGTATAATGCGGACAATCCAACAAACCGTCAGCATGTGAATCCTGTTTTGCGGAATCTTCGTCGCCCAATACACCCGGTATCAAGCGCGATATCGCATCAATCACTATCATCGCCGCCAACTCGCCGCCGCTAATGACATAATCACCCAGCGACCACTCTTCATCGCAAACATGTTGGACAAATCGTTCGTCTATCCCTTCGTATCGGCCAGCGACAAGAATAACCTGCTCATACGAACTGGCTTCTTGTAATAAATTCTGGTTGATCAATCGCCCTTGCGGACTTAGACAGATCACTTTTCGGTTAGCGAAAACATTGTGCTGCTTGGCCGCGTTTACCGCATCAAGCAAAGGCTGGTATTTCATTACCATGCCCGGCCCGCCACCGTAAGGCCTGTCATCGACAGTTCGGTGTTTGTCATGTGTGTAATCTCTAGGATTCCAAACTGACAAGCCAACCAATCCACGCTCTATGGCTTTACCCGTAACACCGTACCCTGCACCGCCGGATACCATTTCCGGGAACAGACTGATTACATCGAAATGCATGCCTGGATTAAAAGTCCGGATCCCAATCCACGACTATCAGGCCGTTATCAAGATCGACTTTTATGACGGTGCTCTGCTGCAAAAATGGAATCAAGCGCTCTGTATCGCCATCAACCACCACCAGCACATCATTGGCACCGGTCTCCATCAGGTTATCAACCGTTCCCAGTCTAATGCCTTCTTGGTTTTGCACGTCCAAACCGATCAAATCCGCCCAGTAATACTCGCCAGACTCAGGTTTTGGCAACTGCTGTTTAAGTATCAGAATCTCTGACCCCATTAACTCAGCGGCCTGATCACGATCAGCCACATCCTGCAACTCGGCAACCACCAAACTGCCTTGGCGACGTCCGCCAATCAGCTTATATTCCTTGACTTGGTTGTTTTTCTGCAAAAACCACGGAGAGTACTGCAATATATTTTCGCGCGGATCGGTAAAAGAAAATACTTTTACCCAACCTTTAACACCGAAAACGCCGGACACTTGTCCAACGTTCAAATAATCCCCTGCTGGCAAAACTAAATTTATGCTGCAGCTTTATCGGCGTCTTTAATCAATCTGGCAACGCGGTCAGTTGGTTGCGCGCCGTTTGATTTCCAGTATTGGACGCGTTCGCTGTCCAATACCAATCTTTGCTCACCACCGCGAGCCAAAGGATTGAAAAAACCTACGCGCTCGATGTAACGACCATCGCGACTGCTTCTGCTGTCGGTAACAACAACATGATAGAAAGGACGATTCTTAGCGCCGCCTCTGGACAAACGAATGCTTACCATTTGGATACCTTAAAAAACATTGAATCAAAAATACTTAATCAAACTATTCTACGCGATTTTCACAATAAGTGAAGGACAAATTACAATAGTTACATTCTCATGCCGCGCATATTGCTTTTTAGGCCGCGCACCATGTTGGCAATATTGCCTTTGCTGAACTTCTTCATCATTTTTTCCATCATCTGGTGCTGCTTCAACACGCGGTTGACCGCCTGCAAATCCAAGCCGCAACCATCGGCAATCCGCTGCTTGCGACTACCTTTGATCAAATCCGGAAAACGTCTTTCTTGCTTGGTCATTGAGTTGATCACCGCAATTTGATGCGCCAAATCTTTGTCGTTGACCTTTTCTTTAATTTCTTTGGGCACCCCACCCATGCCGGGCAGCTTGTCCATCATCGCCCCGAGCCCGCCCATATTCTGCATTTGCTCTAACTGCTCTTTCAGGTCGTTCAAATCAAAGCTTTTGCCTTTTTGCAGTTTTTTAGCCAGTTGCTCGGCTTTTTTCTTATCAACTTTTTGTTCAATATCTTCGATCAGCGACAACATGTCGCCCATTCCCAAGATACGCGAGGCAAGCCGATCAGGATAAAACGGTTCCAAAGCGTCGGTTTTCTCGCCAACGCCGATAAATTTGATCGGCTTGCCGGTAATATGCCTGATAGACAACGCCGCACCGCCGCGCGCATCGCCATCGGCCTTGGTCAGAATGACACCGGTTAACGGCAAGGCATCATGAAACGCCTTGGCAGTATTCGCAGCATCCTGACCTGTCATGCTATCGACCACAAACAAGGTCTCGATTGGATTAATCGCCGCATGCAGGGCTTTAATCTCCGCCATCATTTCATCATCGATATGTAAACGACCGGCGGTATCGACAATCACTACATCCAGAAATTGTCGCTTAGCGGCGTCTATTGCCCGTTTGACAATATCAACTGGATTTTCGCTGATGTCGCTTTCAAAAAACTTCAAGCCAACATCGTCAGCCAAAGTCTGTAATTGTTTTATAGCGGCGGGACGATAAACGTCAACACTCACCACCCCAACTTTTTTCTTTTTCTTTTCTTTTAAATGGCGGCCTAATTTTGCCACCGTAGTGGTTTTACCGGCACCTTGCAGACCTGCCATCAGAATAATAGCTGGAGGATTGGTGCGCAGATTCAGCTCTTCATTCGCCGAACCCATCACTTTAATCAGTTCGGTTTGCACCACTTTTATCAGCGCCTGCCCAGGCGTCAAACTGGCTTGAACCTCTTGACCCAGCGCGCGTTGCGTAACCTGCTCGATAAAATCAGTAACCACCGGCAAGGCAACATCGGCCTCCAGCAACGCCATCCGCACTTCGCGCATAGTGTCCTGAATATTGCTCTCAGTCAGGCGGCCCTGACCTTTAATTTTTTTTAGCGTGCCACTCAGGCGATCGGATAAATTATCAAACA
>CAIOHN010000193.1 GCA_903858105.1 uncultured Pseudomonadota bacterium
ATGTCGCGCGCCATTTCAATATGCTGTATCTGATCCTTGCCGACCGGGACCTTATTGGCATTAAACATCAACATATCGGCCGCCATTAATATCGGGTAACTGAACAAGCCCATGGTAATGCCCTTGTCCGGATCGTTGCCTTCGACTTCTTCGTTTTCAGCGACTGCCGCTTTGTAGGCATGCGCGCGGTTCATCAAGCCTTTGGCGGTGACGCAAGTCAGCATCCAGGTCAGCTCCAGAATCTCCGGCACATCGGATTGCCGATAAAACACCGCGTTGGAGGTATCCAATCCCAGCGCCAGCCAGGTGGCGGCAATCTCCAGACTGGATTGCTTGACTCGCGCTGGCTCGTTGCATTTGATCAGCGCATGGTAATCGGCCAGAAAATAAAACGGTCTGACGTGCTCGTCTTTGCTGGCATTGATCGCCGGACGAATCGCTCCGGCATAATTGCCTAAATGCGGAGTGCCGGTAGTGGTAATGCCGGTAAGAACAATGGATTTACTCATACTGCTGCCTGCGCTGTCTGTAAAGTGAAAAGTGGCGGAATTTTACACAAATAGCCAGGGATAGTCAGGCACTAAAACCATCCTGACCGGTTAAGGACCAAGCTGCCAACTACATCACAGCTTGCTTAATTAATCCCAAAACCTGCAGCAAGCAGCTACTATTTCCTAACCGGGCTCGCGGTTTTTTATAGTAAACTTCGCGGCACGGACTTTTTAGTCAATCAATCCTTATTTTATGGGGGAAACCAATGCTGAGCCATGACGAAAAACGCGATTACATCCGCATGGATGTAGACTGTGACATTACCTATAAGTTGGCGGGCTCAAGCGCAGTCAATACAGGGAAATGCACGACGCTAAGTGGCGCCGGCGTCTCGTTTATTGCTACCCAGGCGTTTGATGTTGGTTTGGCAATGGAAGTCAGTATCCTGCCAAAAAATCAGATTACGCCGCCGATGACCGCTTTTATCGAGGTGGTACGTAGCGTCAAACAAGGCGACGGCAGTTACGAAATCGCCGCATCGATCAAAAGCATTAAAGGCAATTAAGGATTTAACCGCTACCAAGCAGGGATTTAGCGACGCATGTACATAATTACCAAAGAAGTCTATTTTTGTTACGGCCACCGCTTGATGAATCATCCGGGCAAATGCCGTAATCTGCATGGACACAGCGTCAAAGCCAGCATTTCCATCAAGCAGGAAAGCCTTAACGAACAAGGCATGGTCTGCGATTTTGCGGATGTGAAAGATTGCGTGGAAGGCTTTATCGACAAGGTGCTGGATCACAATTTTTTGCTGCACAAAAACGACCCCATCATTCCGGCCTTGCTTGCCAATAACGAGCAGTTTTTGGCAATTGACGAGCATCCCACTGCCGAAGTACTCAGCAAAATGATTTATCAACACGTTAAACAACAAGGCTTTAACGTCGATCAAGTGGTGTTATGGGAGACAGCAAGCGCCAACGCTTGCTATCGGGAAGATTAAGCATGAGCCTGGTGCAACCGGTCAACACGGCCCTGTGCCTGGAAAAAATCTGCGAATCCAACTATCAAAAGCTGTTTAGATTAATTCCCAATCTGCGTTCCTTCGATAAAACCGCCGTTGGCCTGACCAATAACAAACCGGCCTTGTATTTAGAGGTATTGGAACGTAATCCTTACACTTTAACCATCGAATTAAGTCATTGCTTTGAGCAGCAACCCGCTGAGCAAATTGTACCGGCAGTGAAAATTAGAGTTTATCTGGATGCGCAACTAGCCGAAGTGCTGCGCGACATCGACAGGCCCGCCGTGGACAAGGTCTACCAAAACCCCGGCAGCCTGATTGAAATCCGCAATTACAAATGGCGTTTAAACTATTTTCTGCAAAAGTGGCTGGATCATTGTTTAAAAACAGAATATCGCTTTAACACCACCAAACTCAAGCAAGCTGCTGTTGCAAAGCTGCTCTGACGCAGCGCAATACGCCGTAGCTATAAGCGCCGCCCAACTGCTCGTAGATAGGCTTTAAGGCGTTGCGTTGCTCTTCCGGCAAACTCAGCAATACGGCTTCAATTTCACTGACTTCTGCCGACGATATGGCCAACACATCTCCCAGCGCCACCGCACCCAATTCCAGGCCCTTCGCCATGTGGTTGTAGATGGTGTCTTCGCTCAATCCCCGGTGTTTGGCCACTTGCTCCACGCTATACCCCAGCCTGAATAAATCCAGACTTTCAGATACGGTGTCGGTGGCTGATGCAGGCATCTCGTCGTCAAACTCGGCCAGCACCGCTAAAAACTCGTCGCCATATAATTCCAGCTTGCGCTGCCCTATGCCGGAAATCATGCCTAATTGCTGATGATTATGCGGCCGGGCATCAACCATCGCCATCAGAGTTGCATCGTGAAAAATCACATAAGGCGGCACATCCTGTTCGTCGGCCAATGCCTTACGTTTTGCGCGCAAGGCGTTCCATAAGCCGCTATCGGCGCTATTACCGAGTTGCCGTTTCTCGCCTTTCGCGCGTTTGGTTTTTTCGGTATGTACATCCTTGCGCAGCATCAAGGTTTGTTCGCCGCGTAATACCGGCCGACAGGCATCAGTCAGTTTTAAACTACCGTGCCCTTCAAAATCAATCTCGACTAATGACTTAGCCACTAACTGCCGAAACACCGAGCGCCATTGTTTTTCGTCCAGCGCCTTGCCGATACCAAAGGTAGATTGTTTGTCGTGGCCAAACTGCTTGATGCGTTCGTCGGTTTTACCCAGCAATACGTCAATCAAATATGCCACGCCAAAGCGCTGACCGGTACGATAAATACACGACAATGCCTGCTGAGCGGCGACACTACCATCCCAGGTTTGCACCGGCTCAAGGCAAGTATCGCAATTGCCGCAGCCTTGTTTCAGGGTGTCACCAAAGTACGCTAACAAAGCCTGCCGCCGACAACTGACCATTTCGCATAACGCCAACATGGCATCCAGTTTATGAAACTCAACCCGTTTATGTGCCTCGTCGGCGTTGGATGAACCCAGCATTTGCCGCAAGGTCAACACGTCTTGCAGACCATACGCCATCCAGGCATTGGCCGGCAAACCGTCGCGCCCTGCCCGGCCGGTTTCTTGATAATACGACTCAACGCTTTTGGGTAAATCCAGATGCGCCACAAAACGCACGTTGGGTTTGTCTATGCCCATACCAAAGGCGATGGTAGCGACGATGATCAAGCCGTCTTCCATTAAAAACTGGTGCTGATTTTTCTGGCGTTGTGGATGCTCCATACCAGCGTGATACGGCAGGGCTTTTATGCCTTTTTGATTCAGCCACTCAGCGGTTTCTTCGACTTTTTTGCGCGACAAGCAATAGACGATACCGGTATCGCCAGCATGCTCGTTGCGGATAAAAGTCAGCAATTGTTGCCGAGGATTATCTTTTTGCACAATGCGATAGCGGATGTTGGGTCTATCAAAACCGCTGATGAATACCTGTGCCTGTTCCAGCGCCAGTCGGGTGATGATTTCCTGACGGGTGCGCTCATCTGCAGTGGCAGTCAGGGCAATGCGCGGCACTTTTGGAAATTGCTGATGCAATACCGACAACAGCAGATAATCGGCCCGGAAATCATGCCCCCATTGCGATACGCAATGCGCCTCATCAATAGCAAACAAAGCAATTTTGCAACGCGCAAACAGGGCTTGAGTTCTGGTATTGGATAAGCGTTCCGGCGCGATGTATAACAAATCCAGTTCGCCGATTTGCAACCGCTGCTCGATGTCGCGTACCTGTTCCAGCGACAAAGTCGAATTAAGGTAAGCAGCCCTGACTCCGACTTGATGCAAGGCACTGACCTGATCCTGCATCAAGGCAATCAAGGGCGAAATCACAATACCCACGCCATCCATCACCAGCGCCGGAATCTGATAACACAGCGATTTACCACCGCCAGTCGGCATTAACACCAGCACATCCTGACCGCTGGTCAACTGCTCGATAATCTGCTGCTGCTGACCGCGAAAACTGTCGTAGCCAAACACGCTGCGCAGGGTTTGCAGGGCGGGGTTAGTGGTCATACCGGGTCAACCAGGTTGGATAAGTCAGTTAATGTTTGCAGCAGTAACCCCAAACGCGCCTGACTGGCTGCGTCAGGCGGCAAGTGCCCAGGCAAGGCTTCATCAAATGCCTCGTCAAGCAGTAATTTACTAAAGCAGTCTGCAATATAACGTTGTAGTGATTGCGGTGCAGCCTGCACCTCAGTCAACACACTACGTCTACCGTCTATCACTGTTATTAAATCCTCAAGATCGTGGCTCAACATGTAATCGCCGCCACCTCTGGCGTTAAAAGCGTCTAGTTTGGCAGCGATAAAAAACGGCGCGGAAATATGCTTAACCAGTATACCCTGCAAATTTATCTGTTCGGCATAGCCAATTGCCGACCTGTACCAGCGATTACTGAAACCCAGTATCTTTTCATCAGTCGGTATGATGTCCAGCATAAGAGCATTTTTTGTCCAACGACAAATAACGCCGTTGTCGTCGGCGGTTTGCGAAAATCCCAAACCGCGTAGTTCTTCTTCCAACCGGTAATAGTCCATCAAACTAAGCGCGTTCACCACCCAATCGACATCAAAAGTGGTACGCGGCTTTGTAGCGGCCACATCCGTCACCAATAATTCGGCGACACAACCACCGACTAACAATAAGCGATCCAGTAAGGGCCGGATTTCACCGCAAACCGCCAGTAGCAAGCTTTGATTATTCATGTACCCTGCAATGCCGTGTGCAGCAGCTGTTTGGCCACCTGCACTTCCCGTACTCTGCCGCAACGTAATATGTCTATCAACGCTAAATATTCGTACAGTTTTTTATCGAGTTTGACCGCATTGGGTACGCACTTATACAAGGGCTTAAGGGCATAGCCTTTTACCGTGCCTTCGGCATCAGCCCACACTGGCGGCAACTCATCGGACGCCACAAATTGTTCTTTAAAAAATTCGGCCGCATAGCCGGTGGCGATACCACGGGTCGGCTCCCCGCGCTCTGCCGGAAACACATATTTAAGACCATGCACTAAAAACTCTTCGAGTGCGGATTTAACCGGTATGACTTTCTTGTCTTTTAGCCTTAACAGACCGGCATTTAAAGCCCGGCGAATACCCGCATTAACCTCTGAGGCACTCATGCCCAATTCCAGAGCAATAGCACCTTGAGCCCATGGCTCGGCGTTTTTGCTGAGGATTTTAATGACGACGACAATGTCTTGGGGCTTAAGCATAGGTTTAACCGGCATTCTTTATTCGCGATTTGCGAATAAAGAATAGCGAATTATTCACCTTACCGTCAATCTTGCCTAACAACACAATAAAATCACGCCCCCATGTAAGCCAATTACAACAAACCAATCGCCAGCCTTTATAATGCGCCGCTTACTCAAGACGCCCAAGGCGCGCAAACCTTTTAGAATGAATACTATCAATTGCACCATACCCGACCGGCTTAAATACCTGATCGATCAAAACCAGCATCAGCTGCTGAAACAAGGTCTGAAAGGCATCGAAAAAGAAAGTCTGCGTATCTCGGAACGCGGCATCATCTCGCAATCACCGCACCCCACAGGCTTGGGCTCGGCATTGACCCACCCGTATATCACCACCGATTATTCGGAAGCACTGCTGGAATTTATCACCCCGCCGTTCGCAGACATTAAGCAAACCCTTAATTACATGCACCAGTTGCACCAGTTCGTCTATCCGCAACTGGGCGACGAAATGATGCTGGCAACCAGTATGCCTTGCGGCATCGACGGCGATCTGAGCATCCCGATTGCCGAATACGGCAGCTCCAACATCGGCAAGATGAAACATGTGTATCGCAAAGGCCTGTGGCACCGATACGGTCGTACCATGCAAGCCATCGCCGGCATTCACTTTAATTACTCGGTGCCAGAAGCCTTGTGGCCGGCGCTGCATAGTTTTAGCCGCAGCGATGCCAGCCTGGAAAACTATATTTCCGAGACTTACTTTGGTTTGATCAGAAATTTTCAGCGCCAGGGCTGGTTGATTTTGTATTTGTTCGGCGCATCGCCGGCCATCTGCAAAACCTTTTTCAAAAGCCGCCCGCAGTTGATGGAGCAGTTTGCAGAGTTTGACGCCCACACCCTCTATCATCCCTACGCCACCTCGCTGCGAATGAGCGATATTGGCTATAAAAGCAAAAATCAGGCGGGTTTGAAAATTGATTACAACTCATTGGACGGCTATGTGGCCAGCCTGAGCGCCGCCATCAACACCCCCTACCCTGACTACGAAACTATCGGCGTTAAAGTCGATGGCGAGTATCAGCAGTTAAATGCCAACATTCTGCAGATCGAAAACGAGTTTTACAGCACCATGCGCCCCAAGCAGATCGCCAAATCCGGCGAAAAACCGACGCTGGCTTTGAAACGACGCGGCGTGATGTATGTGGAAATGCGTTCGCTGGACTTGAATCTGTTCAATCCAATCGGCATAGACGAAAGCACTGCGCGCTTCGTCGAAGCCTTTTTATTGAGCTGTCTGCTGCACGACAGCCCCGCGCAAGCCAGCGACGAGTTGCAAATCAATAACAGCAATCAATTACTGGTGGCCAACCAGGGCCGTCGCCCTGGCTTGCAACTGAATCGCAACGGCCAATCAATCAGCTTGCACGATTGGGCGCATGACATCCTGCATGCCATGCAACCGATCTGCGCGCTGCTGGATCAAGGCAGTCTGGATAAGCCATATCAATTAGCGCTACAGCAACAACTGGCGATGATCGACAATCCGGCGCTAACACCGTCGGCGCGGATTTTGGCCTGCATGCACGAAAACAACCAGGAGTTTGGCTGCTTTGCCAGCAACACCTCGGCATTGAATAAACATTATTTCAACGCCGAACCCTTGGACCCGCAAACCCAAAAACAATTTGAAGACATGGCTGCAGCCTCGCTGCAAAAACAAGCCCAAATCGAAGCCAGCGACACCCTGAGTTTTGACGACTTTTTAACCCAATACTTTGCCCAGAGTTAAGCCGATGACCACATTTGACGTATCTGCCGCCCAAACCGAGCTACAAGGCAAAAACCCGCGCACGATCCTAAAAAACGCGCTGGCTAATTTCGACAACATCGCCATTTCCTTCAGCGGCGCCGAAGACGTGATACTGATCGACATGGCCTTGCAAATCAGCAAAGACATTCAAGTGTTTTCTCTGGACACCGGTCGCCTGCACCCGGAAACTTACCGGTTCATGGAGCAAGTGCGTAAGCATTACGGCATTACCATCGATATTTTGAGCCCGGATCGCGTACTTCTGGATGCCTTTGTCAAAGAAAAAGGTTTGTTCAGCTTTTACGAAGACGGCCATCAACAATGCTGCGGTATCCGTAAAGTGGAGCCCTTAAAACGCAAGCTGGCGACACTGGACGCCTGGATCACCGGCCAACGCAAAGACCAAAGTGTCGATACCCGCGGCGATATTCCGGAAGTGCAATCGGACGCCGGTTTTTCCGGCCCCGGCAAGCAATTGATCAAATTCAATCCGTTGTTAAACTGGTCTTCGGCGCAGGTGTGGGATTACATCGAAGCGTATCAGGTGCCGTTTAACGAACTGCATAAACACGGCTACATCAGCATAGGCTGCGAGCCTTGTACAAAACCTATATTACCTAACCAGCATGAGCGCGCTGGCCGCTGGTGGTGGGAGGAAGCGACCAAGAAGGAATGTGGATTGCATGGGGGGAATGTTAAATCGTAGCCTGTATGCAGCGCAGCGGAATACAGGTAGATACCGATTGATGTGCTCTTGCTGAACATGAAACATTAGTTGTATCGGGTAGAACTTGGCTGTGAAATCCTGGATTACGTTTCACTTCATCCAGGCTACTGGCTAACGCTCTGGCACTCGGCGCGACATACGGGAAACCCCTCCGTAGCCTGGATGGAGCAACGCGGAATCCAGGAAGATCGGAGCCACATTTGTCATTGCGGCAATGCTGATAAGTATTATCGTTCCCAAGAGACGCTCTGCGTCATCAACCCTTAAAGCCAACCTAATCGCCATACCTGCTAAAATCGCCACCACATCCCATCAAGGAGCACCATCCCATGAGCGACTTTTACAGCCCGCAACACCGTCAACTCCAGGAACAGCACGACACCGTCAACCTTGCTGATCGACTGGAACAAATGATCGTCGAACAACAGATCAGCGAGATGCATCAGCCGTTTATCGAAAGCCGGGATTTCTTTTTCCTGACCACAATCGACCAGCGCGGCTACCCCACGTGTTCCTACAAAGGCGGCAATCCCGGCCTGGTGAAAGTGGTAAATCCGCAAGAACTAGCCTTCCCCAGTTACGACGGCAACGGCATGTTTTTGTCGATGGGTAATATCAACGGCAATTCTAAAATCGGCATGCTGTTCATCGACTTTGAAACGCCGCATCGCATCCGCTTGCACGGCGATGCCCGCATTGAAGCCAACGATCCACTGTTAAGCCAATACCCGGGCGCGCAGTTGATGGTGCGGGTGGCAATCAGCGAGATTTTCATCAATTGCCCGCGCTATATTCATAAAATGCAGCGCCTTACCGCCTCAAAATACGTTCCACAAGCCGATAAGGAAACACCGGCGGCGCAATGGAAACGCATCGATGCAGTACAGGATGTATTACCGGCCTGTGACCGGCAGATTGCCGAGAAACTCGGCGGCAGCATTACGATGGAAGAATACGGCGCGATGGTTTTTAACGGCGATGCTTAATCCCAACCACAGACTTTAAATTGGAGACAAACATGAGCGGCAGAATTGTAATGCGTACCGGCGAAGCCCTGGTAGCTGGCGGCCCGGCAGGAACGGCTGCGGAACCGGAAATTATCATCGGCGAACTGGATGGCCCGGTCGGCACGGCGATTGCGACATTAACCGGCGACCAGGTACAAGGTCACACCCGGGTATTCGCGATTTTAAATACCGATATTCAAGTACGGCCGGTTACGCTGATGGTGAGTAAAGTCACCGTCAAAAACAGCCGCTACACCAATATCCTGATGGGTACGGTACAAGCAGCGATTGCTAACGGGGTTTTGGACGCGGTGCGCGCTGGCGATATTCCGAAAGAAAAAGCCAACGACTTGGGGATTATTTGCTCGGTTTGGCTAAACCCCAGCGTGATCAAAGACGACAAACTGGATCATCAGATTCTGTTCAACATCCACCGCGAGGCGATGGCCAAAGCCATTCATAAAGCCATGACCAACACGCCGGACATCGACTGGCTGCTGGAAAACCAGGACAAGATCACCCATAAGTATTTTCAGATGGGGCTGGACGGCAAGATTTAATTTCCTGCATCGATTTAGGACAGGAGGGGGTGCGTCAAACGCACCCTACGACTGCGTTTGATCGACCAGCCGGATACCCGCCTCTTCGATCACAATTCGCCGCTGTTTGTACAAGCCGCCAATGGCTTGTTTAAAGACTTTTTTACTCACCCCAAAGGTATCGTAAATAATCTCTGGCGCGCTTTTATCGGTCAGCGCTACATAACCGCCGCGTTTTTCCAACACAGCCAGGATTTTTTCGGAGGTCGCATCGACTTTTTGGCCGTATTTTTCCTGACTTAAAATTAAATCCAGTTTGTTATCCGGGCGGACTTTTTTGATGAACCCGCTCAATTTCTGGCCTTTTTGCAGCGGCTGGAATGTCTCGCTTTTATACAACACACCCCAATATTGGTTATCCACCACGGCTTTAAAACCCAGATCGGTTTCATCGGCAATCAGCAACTCCACCGCCTGCCCGTCTTTGTAATAAAACGCCTGATCCTGAATAAAATCGTCCAGCATCATCGTCGCCGCGATCCGGTTGTTTTCATCTAAAAACAAGCGCACCACATACGATCGGCCCTCGACGATTTTGCCCTTTTGCTCGCTGAACGGCAGTAGTAAATCCTTGGGCAAGCCCCAATCCAAAAAAGCGCCGGCATGACTCAAGGACACGCATTTCAAACTGGCAACTTCATCGACTTGCACTTTGGGAATTTGGCTGGTGGCAATGGTTTGGTTCTTGCCATCGATATAGACAAACACCGGCAGACTATCACCCACCTGACAATTAGCGGGCGGTTCTTTGTCCGCCAGCGCAATCTCACCTAGCTCGCCGCCGTCCAGATACACTTCGGTATCGCGTTGCTTACTGATGGTTAGGGTGTTGAGTTTACCTAATTCGATCATGGGGGATCCGAGTTGATGTTATGAGCAGCATTATACTATTGCCGCTGCCGCACGGGCGCTAAACACTGGATTTGTCGCGTTCAACAGCAGTTCCGCGCGGCAAAAAAACCGTTATTGCTTTAGGCGGCTATAATGACCGGTTTTTTCCAGTCAATAAAACCTGATTTTATTGCGTAAAAACTGAAAACCATGACTTTACTCCTTAAATACTTATCATCGTGCTGGTTCCTGAATAATCCAGCCGATTTAACACCGCCAAAATCCTTTATGTGGAAAAACGTGGCGTTTTATCTGATCTCCGGCATGATCGTCGAAGGCTTGATCTCCGACCCGGCCGACGGCACGCTGGAAGTTTTGGGTCGCACGATCATGGCATTCAGCAGCGTTGCCACATTATTGTTGATAGAAAAAAAATGGGCATACTTCAACCAGTTGTATACATCGATTTTCGTCTGCGAGAACTTGATCATGACGCTGGCCATCGCCGCTGAAGCGCTGGACTATTGGCTGGTGCTTAATCATCACGCCAATCGCGAGCAGATCGGCATTGGTATCGCGGTGTTTTTGGTGGTTTGGTATATTTCCATCGTTAGCTATATCTTTCGCGGCTTCTTAAAGTACCCCACCAGCGTCAGCGTGATTTACGCCTTTGGTTATTTTGTAATGACTTACGGCATACCGATGCTGTTGATGGATATTTAAATAGGCTTGGCAAATGAAAAGCCGGAAACGCTGACGCTTATTCCGGCCTACATGCCACATTACCAAGCTAAACTTGCGCCAAATTACCTCGATCTTCCAGCCAACTCTTGCGGTCACCGGCGCGTTTTTTTGCCAACAACAAATCCATCTGTTCGCGGGTATCGTCGTTTTCTTCTATGGTTAACTGCACCAAGCGGCGGGTATCCGGGTTCATGGTGGTTTCTCGTAGTTGCGACGGGTTCATCTCGCCCAAACCTTTGAAACGCTGAATATTAATCTTGCCGGTCAGTTTTTCGGCTTCGATCCGCGCCAACACCCCCAGGCGCTCGGATTCATCCAGGGCATAAAATACCTTTTTACCCACATCGATCCGATACAAGGGCGGCATTGCCACAAACACATGACCGGCCCTGACCAGCGCATTGAAATGCTGATAAAACAAGGCGCATATTAAGGTCGCGATGTGATTGCCGTCGGAGTCAGCATCCGCCAGGATACAGATTTTGCCGTAACGCAGGTTTTGCAAATCGTCGCTGTCCGGTTCTATCCCCAGCGCCACGGCAATGTCGTGCACCTCTTGCGAGGCCATAACCTCCGAAGAATCCACTTCCCAGGTGTTTAATATCTTGCCACGCAACGGCATGATGGCTTGAAAATCCCGCTCACGGGCTTGCTTGGCAGAACCGCCAGCCGAATCGCCTTCCACTAAAAACAGCTCGGTGCGGTTAATATCCTGCGCCGAACAATCTGCCAATTTGCCGGGCAAGGCCGGACCGCTGGTGATTTTTTTGCGGACGATTTTCTTGCCGGCTTTCAGACGTTTCTGGGCGCTGGCCAAAATAATCTCGGCGATTTTCTCGCCTTCTTGCGGGTGTTGATTCAGCCACAAACTAAAACTGTCTTTAGCCACTCCTGACACAAAGGTCACGCACTCGCGCGAACTCAGCCGCTCTTTGGTCTGTCCAGAAAATTGCGGGTCTTCCAGTTTTACCGACAACACAAAATGACAGCTCTCCCAGACATCTTCCGGGGCGATTTTGACACCGCGCGGCAATAAATTGCGAAAGTCGCAAAACTCACGCATCGCTTCTGTCAAACCTGCGCGCAGGCCGTTAACGTGGGTACCGCCCTGAGCGGTAGGCACCAAATTGACATAGCTTTCTGCGATGGTTTCCGGCAGGCTGTCAGGCGTCCAGACGATGCCCCATTCCACCGCTTCGTTGCTGGCCGCCATATTGGCCATAAAGGGTTGCTCTGGAAAAATCTCCACGTCGCCGACTCTGTCCAGCAAATATTCCTGTAAGCCGTTTTGGTAACACCATTCGTACTGTTCGTCGCTTAGTTCCGAATTGAGGCTGATTTTCAAGCCCGGACACAATACGGCTTTAGCGCGCAATACATGCTTAAGCTTGGATACGGAAACCCGATTGGAATCGAAATATTTGCCATCGGGCCAGAAATGCACGGTACTGCCGGTGTTGTTTTTACCGACGGTATTGATTTGCTGCAATTCGCTGACTTTGTCGCCGCCAGCAAATTCCATCTGATACACGCCACCGCCGCGCTTGATCTCGACCAGCAATTTTTCCGACAAGGCATTGACCACCGATACCCCGACACCGTGTAAACCGCCGGAGAATTGATAGTTTTTATTGGAAAACTTACCGCCAGCATGTAATTGGGTCAGGATCACTTCCACGCCGGGAATACCCTGTTCGGGGTGAATATCCACCGGCATACCGCGGCCGTTATCAACCACCCGCACCGAGCCGTCTTTGTATAAAGTCACGTCAATACTATCGGCATGGCCGGCCAAAGCCTCATCGACGCTGTTATCCACTACCTCCTGAACCAGGTGATTAGGTCGGGTGGTATCGGTGTACATGCCCGGCCGTTTACGCACCGGGTCCAGGCCGCTCAGTACTTCAATCGCCGCGGCGTTGTATTCGTTACTCATTGTTACTCATCGTTTGCTGTTGATTCATACTATAATGCTCGGTCATTTTTGAGCACCGCAAGCCACATTATATGTCGAGACGCAAAAACGCATCCCAATTTGAAGATGCGATGGAAGAACTGGAAAAATTAGTCGAACAAATGGAGCGTGGCGACATTTCTCTGGAAGAGTCCTTAAAATCCTTCGAGCGCGGTATTAAATTAACCCGCACCTGCCAGCAAGCGCTACAAGACGCCGAGCAGAAAGTCCAAATTTTATTAGAAAAAAACGGCCAGCAAACTTTGGAGCCCTTTACCGATGAGTAACCTAAAAACCTATCTTACCGCCTGTCAAAGCCGCGTCGAACGTGCGTTGGATGCCAGACTGCCCGGCGAAAACATTCTGCCGCAAACCCTGCACCAGGCTATGCGCTACAGCGTACTGGACGGCGGCAAACGCACCAGACCATTGCTGACTTATGCCACCGGACAGGCTCTGGGTTTGAGCGAAGATGTGCTGGACGCCCAAGCCTGCGCCGTGGAATTTATCCATGTTTATTCTTTAATCCACGACGATCTGCCGGCGATGGATAACGACGATCTGCGCCGCGGCAAACCGACTTGCCACAAAGCGTTTGACGAAGCGACCGCTATTCTAGCCGGCGATGCCTTGCAAGCCATGGCCTTTGAGTTGCTGGCTAACGATCCATCGATCCAGGTCGGCTCTGACGCCCGCTTGAAAATGATCGCCGCCCTAACCCGCGCTAGCGGCTCACAAGGCATGGTCGGCGGCCAAGCCATCGACCTGGGATCCGTTGGCCGCAAACTGACGCTGCCAGAACTGGAAAACATGCATATCCACAAAACTGGGGCGTTGATCCGTGCCAGCGTCAATCTGGCGGCTTTGTCCAAGCCGGATCTTGATGTCGATGTGGCGAAAAAACTGGATCATTATGCTAAGTGCATAGGCCTGTCGTTTCAGGTTAAAGACGACATTCTCGACGTTGAAAGCGACACAGCAACCTTGGGAAAAACCCAAGGCAAAGACGTTGATAACGACAAGCCTACGTACCCAGCATTGCTGGGCATGACTGGCGCGAAAGAAAAAGCCCAGGAACTGCATGAACAGGCCGTAGCCAGTCTGACCGGCTTCGGCAGTGAAGCGGATTTGTTGCGCGATTTGTCACTGTATATTATCGAACGCTCGCACTAAGCTCGGCCTTACCCGCACGACTTATACTTCTTGCGGCGCAATATTTCAGTTTGATTTTATTTGTCCGGCAACGGGCTTTGAATATTGCGCCGCAAACATATAAAGGATTTTTTTAAACATGACTGGCTCCGACTTTCCCCTCCTCAACACCATCCACAGCCCCGCTGACGTCCGCGCGCTACAGGAAGACCAACTCAAGCCCCTGGCCGATGAGTTGCGTTCGTATCTGACGCATACCGTCAGCCTCTCCGGTGGCCATTTCTCGGCGGGCCTGGGGACGGTGGAACTGACGGTGGCTTTGCATTATGTGTTCGATACGCCGTCCGATCAGTTGGTCTGGGATGTGGGGCATCAGGCGTATCCGCACAAGATTTTGACCGGGCGCAAGGACAGGATGCCCACCATTCGTACCAAGGGCGGGGTGTCGGCGTTTCCCTGCCGTGCCGAAAGCGAATATGACGCCTTTGGCGTCGGCCACTCCAGCACTTCGATCAGTGCCGCTTTGGGGATGGCGATTGCCTCGCAGTTGCGTGGCGAAGACAAGAAGATGGTGGCTATCATCGGGGACGGTTCGATTACCGGCGGGATGGCGTTTGAGGCGATGAATCATGCCGGTGATGTGAATGCCAATCTGCTGGTGATTTTGAACGATAACGATATGTCGATCTCGCCGCCAGTGGGGGCGATGAATAATTATCTGACCAAGGTGTTGTCCAGTAAGTTTTATTCGTCAGTACGCGAAGAAAGCAAGAAAGCCCTGGCCAAAATGCCCAGTGTCTGGGAGTTGGCGCGTAAAACCGAGGAGCATGTGAAGGGCATGATTGTGCCCGGTACGTTGTTTGAGGAGTTGGGCTTTAATTATTTTGGGCCTATCGACGGGCACGATGTGGAGATGTTGGTCTCGACGCTGGAAAATCTGAAAGAGTTGACCGGCCCGGTGTTTTTGCATGTCGTGACTAAAAAAGGCAAAGGCTATGCACCGGCCGAGAAGGATCCGTTGGCTTATCACGGGGTACCAGCGTTTGATCCGACCAAGGATTATTTGCCTAAATCAGCCCCATCGCCGCATCCGACCTATACCGAGGTGTTTGGTCGCTGGCTGGTGGATATGGCGGCACAAGACGAACGCTTGCTGGGGATTACCCCGGCGATGCGTGAAGGCTCGGGATTGGTGGAGTTTTCGCAGAAGTTCCCCAACCGCTATTTCGATGTGGCGATTGCCGAGCAACATGCGGTGACGCTGGCTGCCGGTCAGGCCTGCCAAGGTGCCAAGCCGGTAGTGGCGATTTATTCGACCTTTTTGCAACGAGCTTACGATCAGTTGATTCACGATGTGGCTTTGCAGAATCTGGATGTGTTGTTTGCGCTCGATAGAGCCGGTTTGGTGGGACCGGATGGGCCGACCCATGCGGGCGCGTTTGATTACAGCTATCTGCGCTGCATTCCCAACATGCTGGTCATGGCACCAGCGGACGAGAACGAGTGTCGGCAGATGTTGACCACAGGCTTTCATCATCAAGGCCCGGCCTCGGTGCGTTATCCGCGCGGCAAAGGCCCCGGTGCCAGTGTGGATAAAGACTTAAGCTCGCTGGCGATCGGCAAGGGCGAAATCAGACAAAAAGGCAGTCGTATCGCTATTCTGGCCTGGGGCAGCATGGTGACACCGGCCATTGAGGTGGGTAAAAAACTGGGCGCTACCGTGGCGAACATGCGTTTTGTTAAACCGCTGGATGAAGCCTTGTTGCTGGAACTGGCTAAAACCCATGATGTGTTTGTCACGGTCGAGGAAAATGTGCTGGCTGGCGGTGCAGGCAGCGCGGTGAATGACTTCCTGCAAGCGCAACGCATTCTGATGCCGGTGCTGAATATCGGCTTGCCTGATATGTTTGTTGAGCAAGGCAGCCGCGAGGAATTATTGGCGCTGTGTGGTTTGGATGCCAAGGGTATTTTGGCTAAGGTTGAGGCGTTTTGTGCTTAGGCACTAAGGAGACACAATGGACAGATTAAGAAACAAAATTCGCGATATTCCGGATTTTCCAAAACCCGGTATTATCTTCAAAGACATAACGCCGCTGGTTAAAGACCCTGCCGCCTTACGTTTAGCGGTGCACCAGTTGCTACAGCCGTTTTTAGGCCGTGACATTACTGCCGTAGCGGGTATGGAAGCGCGCGGTTTTATTTTTGGCTCGCTGGTCGCCTGGGAGTTGGGCATCCCATTTATCCCGCTGAGAAAGCCCGGCAAACTACCCTACGACGTACAAAGTGTATCCTACGACCTGGAATACGGCTCGGCAGAACTGGAAGTACACATCGATGCCGTAGATAGTACCGACAAAGTATTGTTGATAGACGATTTATTAGCTACTGGCGGTACTGCAAAAGCCAGCTGCGAACTAATCGAAAAGCTTGGTGCTACCGTGGTAGCCTGCGCTTTTGTAGTGGAACTGGACTTTTTACAAGGTAGAGAAAAACTGGCGGATTACGAGGTGCATGCCTTGCTGCATTACTAACAACAAACGGCGAGATGCAACCCTGCATCTCGCTAAACAGCATTAACGACGTCTATGCCGTCTTTTTTTTTTACTCAATTGATCCATTTTGTCTGAGGCTGTCTCAAACGCCAAAGCTGCGTCGTCAAAAGACTTCGACATGCTATCAAAAGCTTGAACGGTACTATCGCCACTCTTTACATCGATAGTATTTCCTACATGACCGGGTGACTTTTTGGCATTATCGGCTTTAGGTTTTTGTTCGACTTTAGGCTTTTGAGGGGCAATAGCGTCTTTGGGCTTTGCAGAAGAAAGCTCGCCTACATCAACATCCCCGTCAATATCCAGGTCGTAAGTAGCCGAATCAGTCTTACCGTCATTGATTAAATTAGTACGGTATTGCAAGAACGATTCGCGAGTAAATACATACGGGTCCAGCGCAGCTTCGTCTATAAAGTTTAAAGCACCCTCAGCGTTAGCACGGTCATTGATACCCTCAACCACCCCGGTACCAGGTAAGTAAGTACCTGGATTGGCCGCTTTATCAACAACAATGGCCGCTCCGTCGCGCACTGTGGTAGGCCCCAAAACCGGCAATACCAAATAAGGTCCTTGATCCACACCCCAAACCGCCAGTGTTTGACCAAAATCCTCGACATTACCCTGCAAACCCAAATCGCTAGCCACGTCAAACAGGCCCAGCAAACCAATCGTAGAATTGGTTAAAAAACGTCCGGTGTCAGATGCGCCTTGCTCAAACTTACCCTGCAACACATCGTTTAAGACAACATTGATACCTTTAAGATTGGTAAAAAAGTTGCTGACACCCGTTTGCATAAACCCAGGCGTTATCGCTTTATAGCCGTTAGCGACGGGTTTTAATAAGTGCTTATCCAAGCCCATGTTAAAGCCGTACATTGAGCGATTAAAGCCTTCATACGGATCGGTAGGCTCGACATTTTTGACGGCAGCACTAGTAGCTTCAACGCCTTTCTTATCCGTACTGGCACATCCCGTTACCGCTAATGTGCCTGTAAATAACATCGCCCACAGCAGGGATGCTTGGCTATTGCCTTGATAGGTGGGTTTATACATTACTCACGATTCCTAACAATCTTATTGTTTTGCGTAACTTTCAATTTTTTCAGTGATTTTGGCGATTAATGCGTCAAACCCATCGCGGCTTAATACGCTAGTGTAATCAGATCTTTTCAATGCCAAATCGCTGACGCCATCCGCTATTATATTAATAATTTCCCAACTATCGTCTTTTTTCTTCATCATGTAATCAAACTTGACATCCTTTTCGCCGGGAATGTGCAAAGTAGTATGAATCACGACACCGCCGCGACCGGTTTCTTCTTCGGATGCAAAGGTAAACGACTCGCCTGAGTAGTCTTTAAAGTTATGGGCATACGCAGAAACGCTGAGCTTACTGAATACGCTTTCCAGTTTGCTCTGCTGCTCCGGCGTCAGATCTTCCCATTGCTTGCCGACTACAATTCTAGCGATTTTAGGCAAATCGTGGCTCTTTTTTACCGCCACATCCAATTTGTCATAACGGCCTTGAAAACCCAATTCCTTGCCCTGCTTCATGACGCTTAAAAGTTGGTTCTGAAACTCATCAACCACTTGCTTGGCGGAAACCTCTTCCGCCAAAGCCAACGGCGACAAACACATAAGCAACAGCAAACCAAAGCTGAAATACACTTTTTTTAACATAGTCGTTACCAAAACCTCGTAGAAAGTGTGACTGCCAAAAGTCGCATTAAGACTCAATTTTTACTGGAATCTCGGAAATCGAGGATTTTTTATAAGAGGCCACGAACTCGGGTTGCTTTTGCGCAACCATATCACCCGTGGTTTTAGGGCCACGAACCGCTGCCCACAAAGCCTTTAACGGATGCGCCAAGGTGTCTTCGACTGCTGTCGCCTCGTAACCGCAGTGCGCCATGCAATTTGCGCATTTAGGATTGTTTACCGTACCGTATTTATCCCACGGCGTATCTTCCAGTAATTCTTTGAAAGAACCGGCATTGCCTTCGTCTGCCAACAAGTAGCAAGGCTTTTGCCATCCGAATACGTTGCGGGTTGGGTTGCCCCAAGGCGTACAATCGTAGTTTTGATTGCCGGCCAGATAATCCAGATACAAGGAAGAATGGTTCAATTTCCATTTACGGTTTTTACCGATTTGGAATATGCCACGGAACAGATTTTTAACGTCCAGACCTGTAATGAACACATCCTGATTTGGCGCGTGTTCATAGCTAAATCCAGGCGCAATGGTGATACCTTCTACACCCAATTCCATCGCATAATCCAGAAACTCTGCCACTTCTTCGGAAGTTTCACCCTGAAATAATGTGCAGTTGATGGTGACTCTAAAGCCTTTGCTCAAAGCCAGCTTAATCGCCTCTACAGCAATATCAAAAACACCTTCCTGACAAACCGAGCTATCGTGCTTATCTTTCATACCGTCTAAATGCACAGAAAAAGTCAGATACGGCGACGGAGTATAATCGTTAATTCTTTTTCTCAGCAACAAGGCGTTGGTGCAAAGATAGACAAATTTCTTTCTCGCGACAATGCCGGCGACGATTTGCGGCATCTCTTTATGAATCAGTGGCTCGCCACCTGGAATTGAAACCATGGGTGCGCCGCACTCATCGACAGCAGCCAAACATTCTTCAACTGACAAACGCTTATCTAGAATATCGTCTGGATAATCGATCTTACCGCAACCCGCGCAAGCAAGATTACATCTAAACAGCGGCTCAAGCATCAAAACCAAGGGGTATTTTTTTACACCTTTGATTTTTTGTTTGATCAGATAACTACCTACAGCCAATTGCTGACGTAAAGGAACACTCACAGCATTATTCTCCAAAAACTATCACGACACCTAGCAAACGCAATTGTTACGAAAAAACAACAACTGCAAACCCCTTCAGCAGCCTGGCCAGGATAAAGCTTAAAGCCCGCCAAGGCAGCAACTGGCGCAAACGCGCACAAACAGATGTGGTTAGAATACTACTTTTTTACAACATACTCCAGTTTAAATGCTCAAAAAACAACACCATTGGATGCTAAAGCACTGAAAACCACACCAGCCCTGAGCAACAGAAACACAAACAAAACCGACTAAAAACCTAAAATTATATTTTTAAAACAACAACAAACATAAAAAAATACCCCCTAGAAACGACGACTCGCAAGCGACTTTTTCATGAATTTGCAATAAAGCAACATCGCTTTGCAAAACACCAACAAACAGTCTATCATTGAGCCTACTAATAGTTAGCTTAGAAAGCAGATGAACGGACTTCAAAAAACAATAAACAATCCGGAGTTGCTCAGACAACTATCCGACAGCGATCTGCAAGCAACATTGCTTGAAGGCGTATCGCGCACCTTTGCACTCACCATTCCGCAATTACCCGGCGAACTTTACCCAGCCGTTGCTAATGCGTATTTACTATGCCGAATTGTTGACACTATTGAAGACGAAATATCCCTAAGTCCTGAACAAAAAAAGTATTTTTGCAGCGCTTTTATCGACATCGTTAAAACTGGCCAAAACGCTGAGACTTTCAGCGTGGAATTAGCCCCCTTACTGTCAGACCAAACCATTCCGGCCGAACACAGCCTGATTCATCTAGTACCCCGAGTCATTGCCATTACCCGCTCGCTGGATGCTCCGCAAATTGAAGCGTTGGCCTGTTGCGTGGAAACCATGGCTAACGGCATGCCTGTGTATCAGGCAATGGATTTACATGCCGGTTTAAAAACCATGAAGGACATGGACGACTACTGCTATTACGTAGCCGGATGCGTTGGCGAAATGTTGGCCAAGTTGTTTTGTCACTATTCCCCGGAAATTGCCGCCCATCGCGAAGAACTATTAAAGTTATCGGTATCGTTCGGCCAAGGTCTGCAAATGACCAATATCCTTAAAGATATTTGGGACGATGCCAAACGCGGCGTGTGCTGGTTACCGCAAGACATTTTCACCGAGACAGGATTTAACCTGGCCGAACTGACGCCTGCGACAGACGACGAGCGCTTCAGACAAGGCCTGAACCATCTGATCGGCATCGCCCACGGCCACTTGCAAAACGCCCTGACCTACACCCAACTATTACCCAGCAACGAGACCGGCATCCGCAACTTTTGCCTCTGGGCACTGGGGATGGCGGTACTAACGCTTAAAAAAATCAAGGCCAACCTTGATTTCAACGAATCCAACCAGGTCAAAATCAGCCGCAACAGCGTCAAGGCCACCATCCTTGCCACCAAGCTGACTGTGCGTAGCAATATGCTGTTATCGCTGCTGTTTAATCTGACCAGCCGCACTTTAAAAACACCAAACTGGCAGTATTCGCCTATATCGCACACTGGACAATAAGGAACCGCTATGTTTACTGAAGCCCATATAGAGACCAGCAGCCAAGACATGTCTAACAGCACAAGTACAGACAAACACACGCTCGGCTTGCTGAATGCCGCAATTGAGCGCGCTCAAGAGAAATTGCTTAGCCTGCAAAGCCCGGAAGGTTACTGGGTATTTGAACTGGAAGCAGACTGTACCATTCCGTCCGAATACATCCTGATGATGCATTACCTGGACGACATCAACGAAGAACTGCAACGCAAAATTGCGGTTTACCTGCGCAGCCGTCAGGCAGAAGATGGCAGTTTCCCCATGTTTACCGGTGGCCCCGGCGATATCAGCGGCAGCGTAAAAGTCTATTACGCCCTGAAATTGGCCGGCGACTCTATCGACGCACCTCATATGGTGAAACTGCGCGAATGGATCTTGAGCCAAGGCGGCGCGGCGCGCGCCAACGTCTTTACCCGGATTACCTTAGCGATTTTTGAACAGTTGCCTTGGCGCGGCGTGCCTTATATTCCTGTCGAAATCATGCTGTTTCCATCCTGGTTTCCGTTCCATTTAGATAAAGTATCTTACTGGTCGCGGACGGTGATGGTGCCGCTGTTTATCATGTGCACCTTAAAAGCCAAGGCTAAAAATCCGCACAACGTCAATATTCTGGAATTGTTTGTCGTGCATCCCGATCTGGAACAGCACTATTTTCCAGAACGCACCTTGCTTAACAAAATATTCCTGGGGCTGGACAAACTGGGGCGCGTGACTCGGCCATTGATTCCTGAGCGCATGCATAAACTGGCGATTCAAAAAGCCGTCGAATGGTTCACCGAACGATTGAACGGTGAAGACGGTTTGGGCGGGATTTTTCCGGCCATGCTCAATGCTTACCTATCTATGTTACTACTAGGTTTTCCGGCTGATCACCCCAACGTGCTGATTGCCCGCAAATCAGTCGATAAACTGTTGGTCATTAAAGACGATTACGCCTATTGCCAACCGTGCCTATCGCCGGTCTGGGATACCGCGCTGGCGGCAATGGCACTACAAGAAGCCGATAAACAAGGCAACAGCGCCAACCTTGCACAGGCGTACGATTGGTTGAAAAGCGTCCAATTGTCCGACGAACCAGGCGACTGGCGCGTGCGTCGCCCTGATTTGGCAGGTGGCGGCTGGGCGTTTCAATTTGCTAACCCGCATTATCCTGATGTCGACGATACCGCCATTGTTGGTTTCGCCATGGCAGACTCAAATTTGCCTGGTTTGGACGAGTCCATCCACAGAGCGACTCGCTGGATTGTCGGCATGCAATCGCAAAACGGTGGCTATGGCGCTTTTGATGTCGACAACACCTACTATTACTTAAACGAAATTCCTTTCGCCGACCACGGTGCGTTACTTGATCCGCCTACTGTTGACGTCAGCGCGCGCTGCGCCATGCTGATGGCACGGGTCGCCAAAGATCACGACGAGTACCTGCCAGCATTGAAACGCACCATCGAATACATCCGCAGCGAACAAGAAGCAGACGGCTCCTGGTTCGGTCGCTGGGGCACCAATTATATCTACGGCACATGGTCTACCTTGCTGGGCCTGGAACAAACCAATGTACCAAAATCCGACCCTATGTACAGCAAAGCGGCTGCCTGGTTGAAAAGCGTACAACGCGAAGACGGCGGCTGGGGCGAAGATAACTTAAGCTATCACGACGATCAAAAATATCGTGGTCGCTACGACTTCAGCACCGCGTTCCAAACAGCGTGGGCGGTATTGGGTCTGATCGCCGCTGGCGAAGTCAACAGCCCGGAAGTCAAAGCCGGTATCGAGTTTATTTTGCGCAGCCAACAGGCCGACGGCGTCTGGAACGACCCTTGCTACACCGCACCCGGCTTTCCTAAGGTGTTTTATTTGAAATATCACGGCTACGACAAATTCTTCCCACTCTGGGCGCTGGCCAGATACCGTAACGAGTTGGCCAAAAAGTGAGCATAGGCATTGTCGTCGCGCTCCCGGAAGAAGTCACCACCCTGACCAGCCGCAAGCTGGCTCAGGGTGACTGCGTTAGCATTGCCGACAACATACTGCTGACTCTGGCTGGCGCTGGCCCATCGAATGCGGAACGCGCTGCTCAGCAGTTAATCGCCAATGGTGCTGACCAGTTAATCAGTTGGGGTTGCGCGGCGGCTTTATCGCCAGACTTAAAACCAGGCGATCTGGTGTTGGCTGATCAATTGACCGCCACGCAACAACAGCCTTTCAATACGGACGCGATCTGGCGACAACATTTACAGAAATTGCTAAGCGCTGAATTGCCAATTTCCGTCGGCAGACTGACAGAAAGCGCGCAAATCGTTGCCCAAAGCCATAACAAAAAGCTGATTTACCAGCAAACCGGCGCTATCGCCCTGGATATGGAAAGTTACGCAATTGCCAAAGCCGCTCAACAAGCAGGCCTACCCTGCTTAGTCATCCGCGTAATTGCCGACCCGGCCAATATGGATTTACCGCAAGCGGTAAGCCAATCTTTGAACAGCCAAGGACAGGTACAACTTGGCAAATTGTTGGTTTTTTTGCTAAGCCACCCCTGGGAAGTTCCCGGCCTGATCAGATTAGGGCTGCACTTTCACGCTGCGCAAAAAACGCTAAAAACCATTGCCAAACATTTAAACGAAATTATCAATTTTTAGTAGCAGATCAGAAAACCATTGAGACATTGCCGGGCAGGAGCCATCGGCAATTTCTCAATAAACCAAGCACTTACGAGGTATTACATGTCTTTTAGCATTGCCGATCTTTTTACTCAACATTTCGAAGAAAAATTCGACTTGCATGAGCATTATCTAAATAACCAGATGGTGCGGGTATTGCGCACGATTGGTTACGACAGAAATTATAAAAGGGCGGTCGGCCAATATCTTTACGATCAAGACGGCAACGAATATCTGGATTTATTGAGTGGTTTTGGCGTATTTGCCATGGGACGCAACCATCCCACTATCGTTAAAGCCCTGCAGGAAACCCTGACCCTGGAACTGCCAAACCTGGTGCAAATGGATGTATCTTTACTCAGCGGTTTGCTGGCTAAAGAAATCCTCGCCACCTGCCCGGATAATCTGGAAAAAATGTTTTTCTGCAATTCCGGCACCGAAGCCGTGGAAGCGGCGATCAAATTCGCCCGTTACACCACCAAACGCGCGCGTATCGTGCATTGCGAACACGGTTACCACGGCCTGACCATGGGCTCGTTGTCGCTGACCGGCGAAGAAATTTTCCGTGAAGGTTTCGGCCCACTGCTGCCGCAATGCACAGCCGTACCGTTTAACGATCTGGAAGCGCTGGAAAGAGAATTAAGCAGCAAAGATGTGGCTGCCTTTATCGTCGAGCCGATTCAAGGCAAAGGCGTTAATATCCCGTCCGACAATTACCTGCCAGAAGTTGAACGGCTATGTAAAAAATACGGCACTTTGTTCGTCGCCGACGAGATTCAGACCGGCATTGGTCGCACCGGTAAATTTTGGGCGATTGAGCACTGGAACGTCAAACCAGACATGATTCTGATGGCAAAAGCCCTGTCGGGTGGCTTTGTGCCCGTCGGTGGCGTAGCCATGACCACACACATCATGGACACCGTGTTTAACCGTATGGATCGCGCGGTGGTGCACGGCTCGACCTTCTCCAAAAACAATATGGCGATGGCTGCTGGTTTGGCGGCTTTGCATGTGATTCACGAAGAAAAACTGGTGGAAAACAGCGCGAAAGTCGGCGAAGACATTATCGCCAGCATCAATGCGATGGCACCAAAATACGAGTTTCTTAAAGAAGCGCGCGGCAAAGGCTCGATGATCGCCATCGAATTCCAGTCGCCAAAAAGCTTGGGCTTAAAAGCCGCCTGGGCCATGCTGGAAGCCGCTAACAAGGGCTTATACTGCCAAATGATCCTGATTCCATTGTTTAAAGAACACCGGGTGCTGGCACAAGTAGCCGGCCACGGCATGAATGTCGTCAAGTTTTTGCCGCCGCTGACCTTAACCCAAAAAGACCGCGACTGGATTATCAGTTCTGTCGAAAAAACCATTGCCGATACCCACAACGTCACTGGCTCGATTTGGACGCTGGGCAAAAATCTGGCCGGTCACGCTTTGAAAAACAAAAAATAAGGTGTCTCTCATGAATTTTTTCAGACATGCTGTTTGCGGATTAGCCCTGATCGCGAGTAACGCCGCCTTCGGCCACGCCGTCGTCACACATAACTCCTTAAAACTTAATCCAGTGCCGGTCAATCAGGCTAGCCACGTGCAATTGTCGTTTAACTCCAAAGTGGAACTGGACCTATCGGAAGTATTCCTGGTCAGTGCTGGCGACAAAATGCAAACCATTACTGCCAGCCCCGGCGAAAAACCAGGTCAGGTGGTGCTGGATTTACCCGCCCTGGAACCGGGCGAATATGCCATCAAATTAAAAATTTTCGCCGCCGATGGTCATCTTAGCGAAGACCTGCTGCGCTTTTTTGTCAAACAACCTAAATAACCATCATGGAAGGCATTGCTAATTATCTCGATTCGCTGATAGGCGGCGTCGATCTCACCTTCTACTCCATCGCTATCGGTGGCTTGCTATGGGGCTTGTTCGTGCTACGTCCCTGGCAAGAAGACGCGCTGTATAACAGTACGCTGCTATCTAAGACAGTCAATCTGATCCACTTTGGCAGCAAAGCCCTGGTGGTCACGCAACTGTCCAAAATCGGCTTAAAGATCTGGTTAATGGCGGTGACCTTGGGCAAATCGCCATTCCCGGCCTTTTTTCAGACCGTGCAATTCCAGGCCGGTCTGGCGAGAGCTAGCTGCGCTTTCATACTGGCGCTGTTTATCAGACAAGTCTTAAAAAGTAACCCCCGTTCCAAGCAGGCTTGGTTACTGGCGACAGCAATCATCGTACCGTTGGCAATCTCCGCCGCCTGGTTGGTACATGGAGCCAGTCGCCTGGAAGATCGCGGTCTGCTTATGACGTTGACTGTCACCCACCAAATGGCCGCTGCAACTTGGGTGGGTGGTATTTTTCAAATCCTGGCGCTGTGGGGTTTGAAAAAACGTAATGCGATAGCGGTTGAATTGTGGCCGCTGCTGTTAAAACGTTTCTCGGCATTGGGCATGGCCGCCGTCGCAGTCTTGCTCCTGACCGGCACCCCGTTGGCTTGGTATTACATCCGCACCTTCCAAGGCTTTATTGGTGCTGGTTACGGCAATCTGCTGCTGGTTAAAATTATCATGCTGGGACTGGCGTTGGGCTTTGCCTGGTTGAATCGGCGGGCGGTCAATGCGTATTTCAGCAGCCGCAGCTTGTATGCGCTAACTGCACGGGTGCCGTTTTATATCGAAGCCGAAACCCTGATTTTACTGACCATACTGTTCACTGCCGCCAGTCTGGCCTCACAACCGCCAGCAGTCGACATTCCGCATCTGACTGCATCCGTAGATGAAGTATTGAATATGTTCCACCCGCGGGTGCCACGCTGGGAATCGCCTACTCACGAAGCGCTGATTGCCGGTGAAGCCGGACGTGTCGCCATCGTTGGCCAGATTCCATCAGAAGCTGCCACCGCCTGGTCTGATTACAATCACAATATTTCCGGCATCTTTTTGACCACCATGAGCTTCTTCGCGATGTTGTCGTTTTCCAGCCGTTTTCATCGCTGGGCGCGCTTCTGGCCGGTTGGTTTCATGGCATTGGGAATCTTCCTGTTTTTCCGCAGCGATGCGGAAAGCTGGCCGCTGGGCCCTATCGGTTTCTGGGAAAGCACCTTTAACAACGGCGAAATTCTGCAACATCGCATCGCTACGCTGCTGGTGTTTGTTTTGGGGATGATTGAAGTGAGAGCACGACTGAACAATAACAGCGGTTTCATGCCCTTTATGTTTCCGCTATTGGCAGCGTTTGGCGGCATGATGTTGCTGGCCCATTCGCATGTCGGGTTTGAAGCTAAATCTGCGTTTTTAATTCAAGTCGGGCACACCATGATGGGCGTATTTTCGCTGATCCTGGCCTGTGGCCGCTGGCTGGAACTCAAGCTCGACTCGCCCGGCAAGAACGTTGCCGGTTTTATTTCAGTGTTCGCCTTGTTCCAGATTGGCGTCATCCTGATGTTCTATCGTGAACCCCTGTACTGATTATGAAACTTACCGAAGATTACCCTTTGTTAAAAGACATCCACAGCCCCGCTGACGTCCGCGCGCTACAGGAAGACCAACTCAAGCCCCTGGCTGATGAGTTGCGCTCGTATCTGACGCATACCGTCAGCCTCTCCGG
>CAIOHN010000194.1 GCA_903858105.1 uncultured Pseudomonadota bacterium
ACTGGTCCATCGAAAACAACCTGCACTGGGTGCTGGACATGGCCTTCGATGAAGATCGCAATCGCGCCCGCAAGGGCCACAGCGCCGCCAATCTGGCTACCATACGCCACATGGCCCTGAATCTGATCAAAAACGAAAAATACCGCAAACTCGGCGTCAAGGTTAAGCGACTGAAGGCCGGCTGGGATAATGATTACCTGCTACGGGTGATCGGGGGAATTTAAGCGCGATTGCCCTGTTCGGCACGGTCAGCGGGTTGCCTTGATGTTTTTGGATCTGGACCGGTTCAAAGACGTTAACGACAGCATGGGTCATTTTATGGGCGATGTGTTGCTTAAGGACGCGGCTCGGCGCATCAGCGGTTGTGTGCGCGATTGCGATAGCATTGCGCGGCTGGGCGGCGATGAGTTCACCATCATCCTGGGCGAACTGGAACAGATCGACAGCGTGGATCGGGTCGCCAGAAATATTTTGCAGCGGCTGGCAGAACCTTTTCGATTGGGCAACGAAACCGCTTATATTTCCGGCAGCATCGGGATTGCGCTGTATCCCGACGATGCAATGGATATTGATGCCTTGCTAAAAAATGCCGATCAGGCCATGTATGCCGCCAAAAACCAGGGCCGTGACCGCTACCATTATTTCACCGCCTTGATGCAGCAAAAGGCGCAACTGCGCATGCGCTTGGCCAATGATTTACATGGCGCTTTGAGAAGACGGCAGTTTTTGTTGTATTACCAGCCGATTATCGAGTTTGCTAGCGGACGGATTACCAAAGCAGAAGCCTTGCTGCGCTGGCAGCATCCTTCTATGGGTATGGTAAGCCCGGCAGAGTTCATCCCCATCGCCGAAGATACTGGCATGATAGTCGAGATCGGCGACTGGGTGTTTGCGACTGCGGCGCACCAGGTCAAGCAATGGCGGCAAACGTATGACCCCGACTTCCAGATTAGCGTTAATAAATCGCCGGTACAGTTTCGCAAGCAAACCTTTGAAAAAAATCAATGGCTGAAATTATTGCAAGAACTGGATTTACCCGGCCAGAGCATGGTGGTTGAAATTACCGAAGGGCTGCTACTGGATGCCAGTAACGTCACCCGCAACCAACTGCTGATTTTTCGCGATGCTGGCGTACAGGTGGCGTTGGATGATTTTGGTACCGGATATTCGTCTTTGGCCTATTTAAAGAAATTCGATATCGATTACATCAAGATTGATCAAAGCTTTGTCAGGAATCTGGTAGCCGATTCCAGCGATATGGCCTTGTGTGAAGCGATCGTGGTGATGGCGCATAAACTGGGGATAGAGGTGGTCGCCGAAGGCATAGAAACCCAGGAGCAATATGAGCTACTCAAGGCGATGGGTTGCGATTACGGCCAAGGCTATTTAATGTCCAAACCGGTGCCAGTCGATCAATTTGCACAGTTGTTAGCTACCGCATCAAAATCAACTCCCAACGCGCTTTAAGCCACTACCAGCCTGGCCAGCCTGTTAAAATGGTGGCTATGAATATCACCTTGATCCAAATGACCGTGCTGATGCTGTGCGGAGCCGGTTGGCGGCTGTTGACCCCCAACGGCCTAAACGCGGCGCAGACGCGGCTGGTGTTAACCAGCGTTGTTTATTATTTTTTTCTGCCGGCCATGGTGCTGGACGTGCTGTGGCAAGCGGACATCGGTTGGCAATCCCTGCAATTTAGTGCATTGGGCAGTATCAGTGTGTTGGCCGCGATAGCGATCAGTTGGTTAATCACCCGCCTGTTTCGTTTCAAAAATCCGCAAACCGGGGCGGTGATTCTGGCTGCCGCCTTTCCTAATGTCACCTATCTGGGCTTGCCGGTATTGGAGCAAGCCTACGGTGCTTGGGCGCGGTCGGTGGTGATTCAGATCGATTTATTTGCAGTAGCGCCTTTGGTCTATACCCTGGGCATCATGTTGGCCGGTCATTATGGCGAGTCCGATGCTGCCAAGCCCAAATCCGCATGGGCGTTTTTTAACGCACCACCGTTTTGGGCGGCATTTTTAGCGGTGATTTTAAATCTTAATCACATATCTCCGCCGTTCTGGCTGGGTGGCTTGTTGCAAAAATGCTCGGCTGCGGTGGCACCGTTAATGATTTTTTCCCTGGGTTTGGCCTTGAGCTGGCGCGATGTACATATCCGCAATTTGCCTTTCGTATTGCCGGTGGCGCTGATCAAATTATTGCTGATGCCGCTGTTGGCATTAGGCTTGGCAGCGTATCTTAATCTGGAAGGCCAGTTCAAAGCCGCGGCAGTGATGGATATCGCCATGCCCAGCATGGTGCTGGGTATTGTGTTGTGCGACCGTTATAAACTCGATAGCGGCTTATACGCCATGTCTGTCACGGTCACGACCGGCCTTAGTTTGTTCAGCTTGCCACTCTGGTATCAATTTTTATGAAACCGATAGCCGAAATATTCTCGCAAGGCGAAGAAATCGTCACTGGTCAGACTGTCGATAGCAATTCCGCCTGGCTATCCCAACAACTGGTCGAACTGGGGTTTAGCTTAAAACGGCATACGGCAGTCGGCGATAATCTTGATGATTTGATTGGCTTGTTTTCAGAAATAGCCGAGCGAGCCGATTGTTGTATTTGCACCGGCGGGCTGGGGCCGACTATCGATGATTTGACCGCCGAAGCCATCAGCGCCGCCAGCGGCCTGAGTTTGCAATTTGACGAACAGGCGTTTGCGCAGATTCAGCAGTATTACGCTTGCCGAAACCGAGTTATGCCGGAGGCAAATCGCAAGCAAGCCATGCTACCCAAAACCGCCTTGCGCATCGACAATGGCTTTGGCACCGCGCCAGGTTTTGCTATGCAATTTAAACGTTGCTGGTTCATCTGTTTGCCCGGCGTACCGTCGGAAATGAAGCAGATGTTTGGCGCTTTGGTGCAGCAGCAATTAAAGCAAGGCTTTAGCTTGCAGCCTGATTGTCTGGTGACTTTACGCAGCGTCGGTATTGGCGAGTCGGCGATTCAGCAATGCCTGCAAAACCTGGTGCTGCCGGAGGGTGTGCAATTGGGTTTTCGCGCCGCCAGCGACGAAGTGCAAACTAAATTACTGTTCCCCGCTGGCTTTTCTGCATCAGCTAAGCACAGTTTTGTGGAGCAGGTTGAACGCCAGATCGGCGATTATGTGTTCGCGGTTGATGGCTTGCATCAGCCGCAAGGCGATTTGCTGGACGTGGTCGATGGCTTGCTTGGCAAAAAAGCCTACTCGCTGGCTGTATTGGAAACTGCCAGCCAAGGCTTGCTGGCGGCCAAATGCGTGTCTCGCGATTGGTTGAAAGCGGCTTTCGTCAGCCTGGATGCCCGTCAAATAGCGACAGACTGGCAGGTGTCAATCGATCAAGACGATTATCCCGGGTTTGCCAGACGCTTGGCTTCCGAACTTAAAAGCCGCCGCACTACCGATTTAGCCTTGGTGCAGATTCATACTGGCGATCTGGCCGCATATCGCGACAAGAACCAGTCCATCGTGCTTTATAATGCCTTGCTCACGCCGGACGGATTGTTTGCCAGTCAGCACAGTTTGGCTGGTGCCATCAAATCCAAACAAAACCAGGCCGCTTTATTGGCGCTGGACTTACTTAGACGTTACCTACAAAACAAATGCCATTAATCCGCTTAACCAATGTTTCTATCGCCTTCGGCACCCACGCGCTGCTTGATAACGCGGCTTTTCAACTCGATGCCGGTGAGCGGGTCGGCCTGTTAGGGCGTAACGGCGAGGGTAAATCGACGCTGATGAAAATCATCGCTGGCGATATTCATGCCGATCACGGCGAAATCTGGCAACAGCCGGAATTACGTCTGGCTTGGCTGGAGCAATCACCCAATCTGGATGAAAACGAAACCATTTACGAAGCAGTAGCTGGCGGTTTGGGCGAATTGGGTCATTTGATCGCCCGTTATCACGAACTATTGCAGCACATGGATGGCAGTGAGCAATCCCTGCAAGCGCTTGGGGATGTGCAGCATAAATTGGAAGCCGACAATGGCTGGGAGTTTCAAACCAGAGTCGAAGCGGTGTTAAGTAAATTGCAATTACCGGCGGACGTGTTGGTCGGTAGTTTGTCTGGCGGCTGGAAACGCCGGGTGGCACTGGCCCGGGCGCTGGTCATCGATCCGGAAGTGCTGCTGCTGGATGAACCGACCAATCATCTTGATTTTGAAAGTATCGCCTGGCTGGAAGAGCAAATTCTGGCTTTCCAGGGCGCGGTGATGTTTGTGACGCATGATAGGGCCTTTTTACAAAAACTGGCTACCCGGATTATTGATCTGGACCGTGGTCAATTAACCTCATGGGCCGGTAATTATCAGGATTATCTGCTGCGCAAGGCAGCGGCTTTGGAAGACGAAGCCAATCAAAATGCCGAATTTGACAAAAAACTGGCTAAAGAAGAAGTCTGGATCAGGCAAGGCGTCAAAGCCCGGCGTACCCGTAACGAGGGTCGCGTCAGAGCCTTGAAACGGCTGCGCGACGAACGCTCGGAACGGCGTAATACTCAGGGCACTGCCAAGCTCAGCCTGAATAAAGGTGAGGCCTCCGGTAAAAAAGTTGTGGAAGCTATTGATGTTAATTTTCAGTATCAAGACAAGCCCATCATCAAAGATTTTTCCTTGCGCATCGAACGCGGCGACAAGATCGGTTTGATCGGCAATAACGGTGCCGGTAAATCGACCTTGCTAAAGCTTTTGCTGGGGCAATTACAGCCCACCACCGGCAGTATCGAATTGGGCACCAATCTGCAAATTGCTTATTTCGATCAGCTGCGCGAACAGCTAGATCCAGAGATTTCAGTGGCAGACAGTGTGTTGGACGGCGGCGAGTTTGTCGATACCCCCGATGGCAAACGCCATGTGATGTCGTATCTGGCAGATTTTCTATTTGCGCCAGCGCGCGCCCGTTCGCCGGTTAAAAGCTTGTCCGGTGGTGAGAAAAACCGGCTGCTGTTGGCCCGCTTGTTTACCAAAACCGCCAACCTGATCGTAATGGACGAACCAACCAACGACCTTGATTTGGAAACTCTGGAAATTCTGGAAGAAAAACTGGTCGAGTACCAGGGCACGTTGCTGCTGGTCAGCCATGACCGGGAGTTTCTGGATAACGTGGTGACCAGTGTATTGGTATTTGAAGGCGACGCCCGAGTGGAAGAGTACATCGGCGGTTACGCAGACTGGTTTGCCTTGATGGAGCAAAACAAAAAAGCCGAAGCGGTAAAAATCGCCGAACAAACGGTTAAAAAAGAAAAACCTAAAACTAGCCCCACCAAGAAGCTGAGCTTTAAGGAGCAACGCGAACTGGAACAATTGCCCGCGCTGATCGAACAACTGGAAACCTTGCAAACCCAGATCACCGCCGAAATGAACGGTGCCAATTTCTACAAACAAAGCCCGGATGCGGTAGCCGCCAAGCTAGCGCAATTGCAAACTGCCGAGGCTGATCTAGGCAAGGCTTATAAGCGGTGGGATGAATTGGAAGCAATGCAGGCTTAAGGGTAGCCTGGATGAAGTGCAACGGAATCCAGGGTGTTCGCAGTATTGGCGTATTGATCCCAATGATTCTTTCAGAGTCAGATAGCAGACTGGGAGCATGAAATGCACCCTACAGTCTGCAAGTTGAGAGCGGATTGGCGCAATCTCTTCCTGGGAAAAGGACTATTTTCCTTAACTTAATGCTGAGGCGTAAGTGCTGTAGTTGCGCCAAATCACTTATGTTGTGAGTGAATTGACATAAAACCCCTTGTTTCAAGCCAATGATTTTTTACCCGATGCCTGCTGGTTATGCACTATCTAACTGGGCATGTTATTTGCTGAGTTAGATGCGGTATTAGCGTGGCGGATCTGCGTGTTTGATC
>CAIOHN010000195.1 GCA_903858105.1 uncultured Pseudomonadota bacterium
AAATATTGCGCGTTATTTTGCCAGCTGGCGACAGGCGATTGCCGATAGATTGGATGCGGCATTGCCCGCAAGCCAGCAAGTCGGCGTCATCAAAGCGTTGACTGTTGGTAGCCAAAACTCGATCACCCAGCAGCAATGGCAGGTATATCGTCGAACCGGGGTGGTACATATCATCGTTATTTCCGGCTCGCACATCAGCCTGATTGCAGGGCTGGTGTTTGTCTGGAGCCGCAGACTGTGGGCCTGGACAGGGGTTTTAAGCGTCGCCCCGCAATCTCTCGCCGCCTTGCTGGCCTGGCTGGCTGCGCTGTTTTACGCCGGTTTGGCCGGTTACACCATACCCACCTTGCGGGCAGTAATCATGCTAAGCGTGGCCTTGGCCGCCATCGCCTGGCAACGTAACACAGCGCCGATGCAGATTCTCTTTCTGGCACTGCTGACTGTATTGCTGTTCGATCCCTTGGCTGTATTGTCGGTTGGATTTTGGTTGTCGTTTGTAGCCGTGGCTTTATTAATCTACGTATCCGCCGGCAGATTGGCGCGTCCGAGCGTATGGCGAGAAGCCACCCGCGCGCAATGGGCAGCCACCATTGGCTTGTCGCCGTTACTGGTCGTGTTCTTTCAGCAAGTGTCCTTGATCTCACCTGTAGCGAATTGGCTAGTGGTGCCATTGATTGGCCTATTGGTGGTGCCGCCAGCGCTACTGGCAACGATTTTGTTGTTTGTCTGGCCGGAGGTGGCAGCGCTGTTGTTAACGCTGCTGGATTATATTTTGCAAGCCGTTGACTGGATGCTTAAGCAAATGGCGGCGCTGCCCTTGGCAAGCCTGTCGTGTGTAACACCGCCCTGGTACGCCTTGGTATTCGCCGGTTTTGGATCATTGTTGCTGTTAGCGCCGCGCGGTTTTCCAAATCGGTATTTAAGCGTCGTGTTGTTTTTGCCTTTGTTCTTTGTTTCGGTGGACAAACCCAAACCCGGCGAAACCAGATTGACATTACTTGATGTAGGACAAGGCCTGGCGACGGTGGTGCAAACTGCGGAGCATACGTTGGTGTTCGATACCGGTGCGCGTTATTCAGATTATTCCGATATGGGCGAGGCGGTAGTCGTGCCGTTTTTACTGCAGCACGGCATAACGCGGGTCGATGCCTTGGTGATCAGTCATGGCGATAACGATCACGCTGGTGGCGCGGAATCCATTTTGGAAGCACTACCAGTTGATACACTATTCAGCAGCGTTACTGAATGGGCGCAACTCGCGCATGGCAGTTACTGCCGAGCGGGTCAGCATTGGCAGTGGGATGGTGTGGATTTTAGTGTGCTGTCGCCACCAAACACTGGCTTTAGCAGCGAAAACGACAATTCCTGTGTGTTACGGGTAGCCAGCCAGCGGCGTAGTTTTTTGTTGACCGGCGACATTGAACAATCTGCGGAACACTGGCTGGTGCAAGAAAATGCCGACAAACTGGCAAGCGCTGTGTTGATAGCGCCGCATCACGGCAGTAAAACCTCATCCAGTCTGGCACTGCTGGAACAGGTCAATCCTGCATTGATTTTAATTCCGGCAGGCTATTTAAACCGCTTTGGCTTTCCACATCGGCAGGTCATAGAACGTTATCAGCAACTTGGCATAGCCTGGCTCAACACCGCAGAGCAGGGCGCTATCAGCATTGACAGCGACAGCGAAACCCTGCAGCCGCATTCCGCCCGCAGCCAAAAGCAACGCTATTGGATGACGCCAATGCCGGTGCACTAACAGATTAACTTTTCCAGCGCGCGGTTTCTGCCTATACTCTCGACAACCAAACATGGAGCATGGCTGTGGAGAACGAAAACCGTAACCGAATACGCTTTACCCCAGCAGGACTGGTGGCGCATATCATCATTGATCCGCCGCCGCCCGGCCCGGAAATTATTGTCGATGGCCAAGTGGTTGATATGAGTTATGGCGGCATTAAAATTCGCTTGAAAGAGCCATTGGCTCAGGTCGTTGATGAATCAAGTCTGCGAATTTCTATTGTTTTACCTGAATCGGGGGTGGAATTGCTTATCCACGGTGTCATCAAACATATCTGCGAAAAACGCGACTGCGGATTGCAATACAATCCCGAAAAACACAGCGAAGACGAATTGGACGAACTGATGTTCGAGTGCGTCAAACTGGCACCCCGACCAAGCCCAGACTTGGCATGAAAATGACAACGCTAAAAACACTCTGGCGCAGCCTGAATGGCGACGCAGCCTATGAGCGTTATCTGCAACACTGGCAAAGCCATCATAGCGACGAGCCTACTGCGCCATTAAGTCGTAAAGCGTTTTTCGCCGCCGAAACCCAGCGTAAGTGGAACGGAATTAAACGCTGCTGTTGATATTTCGTAGGTTAATTCGCAGCCCGGATGCAGCGCAGCGGAATCCGGGGATTTGCTTAGACGGCTCTGATTCCAGCCCAATCCAAAGCCAATGTGTTAACCTGTCACACTGTCGCTGCTCCAACCGCGGCTCCGCGAGTGCCTTTTCGGCCTGCATGCCTTCTCTGTAAGCGTTGTGCCCTTCGATCAGAACCTTTCCTGATGCACAATGCTGTTTCGCAGAGAACTTTTCATGCCCGATTATCGAGTCAAATTCGAGACCGTCACCGTTGCCGGTATCGATTACCTGATCCGCTCCTTATCCGACTTACAACAATTTGCCGATCCCGACGGCCAAGCCGAACGTACCGGCATTTCTTCGGCAAGCTGGTCGCTATTTGGTCATATCTGGCCGTCGGCTCGGGTGTTAGCGTTGGCGATGCACAGCTATGATCTGGTCGGCAAACGCATACTGGAAATCGGTGCTGGATTGGGCTTGGCCAGTTTGGTGATTCATCGCCGCGCCGGTGATATTACAGTCAGCGACTGGCACCCTTTGAGTCAGGCGTTTTTGAACGAAAATCTGCTGCTGAACAAGTTGGGGCCGCTTAAATATCAAACTGGCAACTGGGCTGGCGATAACCCGGAACTGGGCCGCTTTGACTTGATCATAGGCAGCGACATACTTTACGAACGCCAGCAACCGTTACAGTTGGCGACATTTATCGCCGAACATGCCGCACCTGATGCTCAAATCATTATTGTCGATCCTGATCGCGGCAACAGGATGGGGTTTTGTCGGGAAATGGCGGCACTGGGTTATGGCTTTACCAGCGAACGCGCCAATCGAATCAATGAAAACGGCGATCCGTACAAAGGCCGGTTTTTGACCTTTAATCAGGCACTGGCTTAACAAATTAGAGGTGTTAAAAGGGCAGTTGTCACAAATTACACGACATCTCGTCGCGCTCTGGATAAACTATCGCGCTAGTTTTAAAACATTTGCCTTAAATAAACTTGGCATTTTTTGAGCGCGCCTGCCGCTTTTTGCCATGTAATTTTTTGACTAATTTTATTTACCCGTGTCGCCTTACCATGCTCGCCAGTAACGTTTTTGCCGTTTTAGCGAGGTTTATTTAAGCGACGCGCCCGAAAACAGAAGCAAACCTTTGAAAACAAAACTACCCTTTGTAATCCTTTCCTTATTCGTTGTGTTGGAGTCGGCCGTGAGTGCGCAAGAAGCAAACGAGATTATTGAAGACCAAGTGCGGACTTTGCTGGCGCAAATGACGCTGGAAGAAAAAGTCGGGCAGATGACGCAGATCGATTTTAGCGTGATTTCGGTCGAAAACGGCCAGGATGCCGAGAATCCGATCGATCCCGCCAAACTGGAAAATGCGATTTTTAATCATCACGTCGGCTCCATACTAAACACCCCCACCACGCCCAACAACAAAGCGCAGCCGATTCAAAAATGGCGGCACATGACGCAAACCATTCGTGAGTTGGCGGCTAAGACCCGCTTGAAAATCCCGGTGATTTACGGCATCGATGCGATTCATGGCGCTACTTACACGCAAAACTCGGTGCTGTTTCCGCAGGCGATCAGTATGGCCGCCACCTTTAACACCGAGTTGTCGTTTAAAACCGGCGAAATCACTGCCCGCGAAGTAAAAGCCTCCGGTCTGGATTGGAATTTCTCGCCGGTCATGGACATAGGCCGTCAGCCTTTATGGCCGCGTTTATGGGAAACCTATGGCGAGGATGTGCATTTGTCCAGCGCATTAGGCAGTGCTTTCATTCAAGGCCATCAGGGCGATGATTTTGCACAGGCCGATAAAGCCCCGACGTGCCTGAAGCATTATGTGGGATACAGTTATCCCTTAAACGGCAAAGACCGCAGTCCGGCCTGGATCGGCGAACGGGCTTTGCGCGAATATTTTCTGCCAAGCTTTGCTGCCGGTGTCAAAGCGGGCGCGCCGACCGTGATGATTAATTCTGCGGAAGTGGACGGGATTCCCGGTCACGCCAATTATCAATATCTGACGACTATTTTGCGCGGCGAAATGGGCTTTAAAGGTTTTACCGTATCGGATTGGGAAGACATTATCCGCTTGTACACCCGCGATAAAATGGCAGCCTCGCCGCGCCAAGCCGTCAAAATAGCAGTGATGGCTGGCGTGGATATGAGCATGGTGCCGTTTGATTTTTCGTTTTACGACTTGCTGCTGGATTTGGCTAAAACCGGCGAGGTGCCGATGAGTCGTATCGATGAAGCAGTGTCACGCATCTTGCGGGTTAAATATCAAAGCGGCTTGTTTGATAGAACTGAGCCGGCTTTGGCTGTGGAAGGCAATTTTGTTACCGATGAAGCTGTGGCTGTTAATCGGCAAGCAGCGCGCGAAGCCATTGTGCTGGCTAAAAATGATAGGCAAATTTTACCGTTGAGCAAACAGGCCAGTATTCTGGTTACCGGGCCCACCGCAAATCTGCTGAGTGTGATGAACGGCGGCTGGACTATCACCTGGCAGGGTAGCAAAGAAGAGTTATATCCGCAGGACAAACTGACACTGTTAAAAGCCATTCAACAAAAAACCAGCGGCAAAGTAACGTACGTCGGCGGCAAAAACTTCAGCGACGAGATCAACATCGAGCAGGCGGTAAACGCGGCGCGGCAACACGATGTGGTGGTGCTGGCGTTAGGCGAGAAACCATATACCGAAACCGAAGGTAATATCGAGTCTTTGAATTTGGATCCGCTGCAGTTGCAACTGGCCAGGGCCATTTTTGAGATTGGCAAGCCGGTGGTTTTGATCACCTTTGGCGGGCGGCCGCGCATCATCACCGAAATTGCCGATAAAGCCCAGGCGGTTGTTTTAGGCTTCTTGCCAGGTATGGAAGGTGGGTCGGCAATGGCGGATATTTTGTTTGGTGATGTAAATCCCAGCGGTAAATTGCCCATTTCTTATCCGCGACAAACCAACGACGTGGTGCCTTACGATCACAAACCGCTGGAAGCTTACGAGGGCAATCAGTACCGGCCGCTTTACCCATTTGCGCATGGTTTGAGTTACACCAGCTTCGCCACCAATGGCTTACGTTTGAGCACCGACCAAATTGAGTTGGGCGAGTCAATCGACGTGACGGTGAATGTCAAAAATACCGGCGCGCGCACCGGCAAGGAAGCCGTGCTGGTGTATTTGCATGATGCCGCCGCCTCGGTAACACGCCCGGTCAAGCAATTAAAAGCCTTTAAGAAAGTCGAGCTTGCACCTGGCCAGGAACAAAGTTTGCAATTTACCTTAACGCCGCAAGATATGTCGTTGATTGGTATTGATATGCAGAGGGTAGTCGAAGCGGGTGAGTTTAAGGTGATGGTCGGCCATGAGACCGCCGAGTTCAAAGTCGTTAAACACTAGGGGTAATGACATGCCGGATCAGCACACTATGGGCAGACAGTCGTACAGCGGCCCCTTGACCATTCTGACTTCCTTGTTCTTTATTTGGGGTTTTATCACTTGTCTAAACGACATTTTAATCCCGCATTTAAAAGCCGTATTTACCCTGAGTTATACCCAGGCGATGCTGATTCAGTTCTGTTTCTTTACCGCTTATTTTATGGTGTCGGTACCCAGCGGTTATCTGGTCGAAAAAATCGGCTACAAAGGCGGCATCATCACCGGTTTGGCCATAGCCGGTGGCGGCTGTCTGTTATTTTATCCGGCAGCCGGACTGCATGCTTATCCCTTGTTTTTAGGCGCTTTTTTTGTACTGGCTGCGGGGATTACTTTGTTGCAGGTGGCGGCTAACCCGTATGTCACGGTATTGGGCGATCCACAAACCGCATCCAGTCGCCTGACTTTGACTCAGGCGTTTAACTCCTTGGGCACCACGCTGGCCCCGTATTTTGGCGCCTTGTTTATCCTGTCCAATGCGGTAAAAAGCGCTGATGAATTAAAGCAGCTTAACGCCGCAGAATTGTCGGTTTATCAGGCAGCGGAAGCGGCGGCGGTGCAAAATCCGTACTTGCTGTTGGCAGCGGTATTGTTTTTGATGGCGGCTGTGTTTGCCTTGCTGAAATTACCTGAAATTGGCGCCCAAACCCCGCAGACCTTGCTAGCATCGACAGAGGATAGGGCCAACGCCTGGCAGTATCCGCACTTGGTGCTGGGAGCCGTGGCTATATTTGTTTATGTCGGCGGCGAAGTGTCGATTGGCAGTTTTTTGGTGAATTTTCTAGGAGAACCCGGCATTGCCGGCCTGGCCGAACAAGACGCGGGCAAATATGTTTCGTTTTACTGGGGTGGGGCGATGGTGGGTCGCTTTATTGGTGCCGCAGTAATGCAGAAAATTCACCCGGCTAAAGTATTGGCTTTCAATGCTTTGTTGGCGGCGGTGTTGGTGGCGGCGGCGATGCTGGGCAGCGGTCAGTTGGCTATGGCAACAATCCTGGCCGTGGGTTTGTGTAACTCAATCATGTTTCCGACCATTTTTTCCCTGGCTTTGACCGGCTTGGGCACTCACACTGGCCAAGGGTCAGGCATTTTGTGTTCCGCGATTGTCGGTGGCGCCATTTTGCCGGTAGCGCAGGGCGCGCTTGCTGATCATATCGGTATTCAACACGCGTTTTTCGTGCCGTTGACTTGTTATCTGTATATCGCTTATTACGGCTATCGTTGCATCCGGCTTTAAGCCCTGCAGCTTAAGCAGAACCCGGGAAACCACACCAAAATCAGCTCACGCCAAAAGAATTATTTAGATCAAGTGGCCAATTCTGCGCATATCCAGGATTTTGCTTTGCGCCTGATAGCAGCATCCAAAATTGTGTGCCTTATCGATTAGGCTAGCGTTTTTGCAAGACAATGCGCACGCCGTGTAATCTCAACCTTTCAGAAATTTGCCGCGACTAGGTGACTGGATAATCAGGTTGGGGATAGCCGACAAAGGCAATTCGCCGTCGGTGCCGCCCAGTTTTACCGCTTCCTTGGGCATGCCGTATACCACGCAACTGGCTTCGTCCTGGGCGATGGTCAGCGCTCCGGTATCGTGCAATTCCTTTAAACCATGCGCACCATCGTCACCCATGCCGGTCATGATAATGCCCAAGGCATTTTTACCCGCAGCTTGGGCTGTCGAGCGGAATAACACATCCACAGACGGCCTATGTCTACTAACCAGCGGTCCGTCTTTGATTTCTACCCGATATTGCGCGCCACTGCGACGCAACAGCATGTGTTTGCCGCCCGGGGCGATTAAAGCCAAACCGGGAATTACCCGATCATTTTGCTCGGCTTCTTTAACGGTAATTTGACACAGACTATCCAGGCGCTTGGCGAAGGCAGCCGTAAATGCTTCAGGCATATGCTGCACTACCACAATACCCGGCGTCGTGCGGGGCAGGCGGGTTAACACATACTCCAGCGCTTGTGTGCCACCGGTCGAGGTGCCGATTGCGACGACCTGGTCAGTGGTTTCTGACATCGCGGTGCGGTTGCTCGGTGCCAATATCGCGTCGGCGTTTAACTTTGGTGAACCGTCTATCTGAGATTTACTCGGTGGAGGCCCGGTTTTTTTCAGCCTGGCGTGCGCAGCACCTTTAATAGCGTCGGCCAGCAAGGTCTTGGAATCTTGCAGAAAGCCTTTCAGATTGACGGTAGGTTTGGTGATGATGTCGACAGCCCCAGCGCTCATGGCTTGCATGGTCACTTCCGCGCCTTTGGCGGTTAATGTCGAACAAATCACCACTGGCGTCGGCCGTTCATGCATCAGCTTTTTCAAAAAGGTGATGCCGTCCATACGCGGCATTTCTATGTCCAGGATAATGACATCCGGCCAATCTTTCTCCATGCGCGTCATGGCAAAAATCGGGTCAGGTGCCGCACCAATCACTGTAACGCCAGGCAGACTGTCCAACAGGCCAGTTAAAACCTGTCTGACGACAGCGGAGTCATCGACGATAAATACTTTTGTATCTGCCATATAGCCTTTGGGGTTGGTCGGTTAAGAGTCTGGCGTTGCTTACCAGAATTCTGCGCTACTTTTAGTATTTTCCAGTTGGTCGACGTTTTTCTTCCAATAGCGACGTTCTTCTTTTTCCAGGTTTTGTTGCTGGATACGATCAATTTTCTTGATAAATACCGAATAATCACTACCGACGAAATGCACGTTTCTGCCAATATTGCCGCCCAGACAAGCACCGAGTATGGGAATGCTTTCTTTTTTTAGAAATTCTTTTATAAACAATACATTAACATCACCAACGGTTTCTCGGTTTTCCCGATCTTCGCGTAGTTTCAGTACATTGCCACCGCCAAAACACTTGGCTTTTATATGCTGTTTATTGGCCCCCAGCTTCATCATGTCGTTGATCAATAATTCCATGGCATAGACGCCATAGCGACCCTCTTCGGACTCGATGATAGGCATATTTTGGGCGTGATGCCGGTAAGCCAGCAAAAAATGATTCATGCCGAAAACCCTATTTACCGGGTCGAACAAACAAGCGGCCACGCAAGAACCCAGCAGCGTAGAGATAACCTCCACCTGGCGGGACACATAAAACTCACCGGGATCTATGATGACACGTTGAGTCTGCTTAAATGGCACAGATTTCATGGCTTGCGATAAATAGAGGGTTTGATCATTTGCAGTTGATCAGTCACCCGATGCAGGCTTTCCGAGTGACTGATAATGAAATATCCGCCGGGCTTTAATGCTTTGGCCAAGCGCTCGACGACATGTTTTTTTGTGTCTTGGTCAAAATAAATCAGTACGTTACGCAGAAAAATTACTTCAAATTTGCCTAAAGCGGGCGGCAAAGGGTTCATCAAATTGACCTGATCAAATTTAACTCGACTACGCAATTTGGTATCGACACGAAAAAAACCTTCCTGGCTGCGTACGCCTTTCAAGCAGTATTTATCCAGCAGTCGTTTGTCCATGTGATCAAGTCTGTCCATCAGGTAAACGCCTTGGCGGGCTATATCCAGTACCCGGGTACTTAAATCGGAAGCGAATATTTCCCAATTACGCATCCCCAGATTTTCCGCCAGCACCATCGCCAAGGAATAGGCTTCTTCGCCTGTCGAACTGGCGGCGCTCCAGACTCGGAAGTTGTCGCCACGCCAAGGTTTTAAAATGGTGTCGCGGAAAAACTCAAAATGTTTCGGCTCGCGGAAAAAGTAGGTTTCATTGGTGGTCAGTATATTTACCATCATTTGAAACTCGTGCGGATAGTCTGCACTGGTAGCCAGGGCGTAATAGTCGCCGTAGTTATCCAGATGATAATAATCCAGCCGCTTTGCCAGTCTACTGGCGACCATCACTTTTTTTTCCGGTACCAGCGCGATACCTGCGTGGTCGTATATCAGTTTTCTGAAGCGCTCGAACTCTTCTAGCGTGATCGGTGTGATAGCGATAACAAATTTCCTGTTTGGTGTATGACTGTTTGAATTATGTCAGAAGATATTTTTTTGAAATGCTGACTTCTTAACAAACCTAAAAAACCTATTGTGTAGCTGGGTTGAATGACACTGAAAAAATCTCTACTATCCTAGTATCAAATAATTACAAATGTAAGGAAAATCCTTATGGCCCGTGTAAGCAAGGATCCAGTCGCAAAAACGCCTAGTGCGCTGGGTGTTTATGGATTAACGGTCGGCTTGGGAGTCTGCGGCGGCTTGGTGGCTTGTTTACAAACCGGCTTTAGCCTGATCAGCTTGGGTGCCACTGTTTTACTCGGTTTTGCCGGGGTTATGGTAGGCGCTGCCTTGTTTAACAAACAACAAGTAATTTTGAACGACCTCAACCGGGCCTGGCGCGGTGATGAAGATGTCAAGCTCAAAGACCTTGAAAGCTACGCCATAGAGTTGGAACGTTTGTTTCTGCAGGTAGTTCCGATATTGTTGCGCCAGGTGCAAACCTCGCGGTCTCATACCGAGCAGGAAATTACAGTGTTAACCAATCGTTTCGCGGCGATGGTCAACCAACTTGAAAAACTCATTTCTGGTGACAGTCGAGGCACACAAGGGCGTAGCGTTGACGTGTTGTTTAGCGATTCGCGTGATGCGTTAACCGCCGTATTAAAGGTGTTAGGCCAAATTCAGGACGTTGAGCACGCGGTTGTGGATCAAGTGCGTAAGCTATCTGCGCACACCGGTCAACTGGACACAATGGCCCAAGAAGTGCGTAAGGTCGCCGAACAAATCAATTTATTGGCGCTGAACGCCGCTATCGAAGCCGCCCGCGCAGGCGAAAATGGTCGCGGCTTTGCGGTGGTGGCTGACGAAGTCAGAAAGCTGGCCGGCTTTTCATCCTCCACCGGCGAAAAGATCAGTCATGCCATCGAAGACATCAATAAAGCTATGGCTGCCACTTTAAAAATGTCGGAAGCGTCTGGCTCGTCCGACGATAAGTCTATACGCGACGCCGAACATGCTATCCGCACTGCACTTGATGACTTGCGTGCTGCTTTGGATATGTTCAAAAACGATGCCGATCAATTACGTAGTAATAGCGCAGAGATTCGTGACGAAATCTTTTCGGTGCTGACGGCATTTCAGTTTCAGGACCGCGTCAGTCAAATGCTTTCTCATGTCGAAAATAATCTGAATAGTCTGCAAGGTGCGGTCGAGAAAAGTCGTAGTGCTGGTGAGCGGCAATCCAACAGTCTCGATGTTGGCGCGACCCTGGCGCAGATGGAACTCAGCTACACCATGCCGGAAGAGTTGTTGAATCACTCGTCCAATGCGGCGGTTAGTCACCAAAGCAACGCGGCTAGCGATGAACTTACATTTTTCTAAATATACACAAAGAAGGATTAACTAATGGCTAAAACCATCATGATTGTTGATGACTCGGCGTCCATCAGGCAGGTTGTCGGGATTGCCCTCAAAGGTGCAGGCTACGACGTTATTGAAGCCTGCGACGGAAGAGATGCGCTGAGCAAATTAACCGGGCAAAAAATCAACCTGATCATCACCGATGTCAATATGCCGAACATGGATGGCATTACTTTTGTGCAAGAAGCAAAAAAATTGGCCGCTTATAAATTTACGCCGATGATGATGCTGACCACAGAAGCCGCCGACGATAAAAAACAAGCAGGCAAGGCGGCAGGCGCAAAAGCCTGGCTGACCAAGCCGTTTCAGGCGCCAACCTTATTGGACGCTGTCTCGAAACTGGTGCTGCCTTAACGATTCCTGCTTTAAATGAAAGGGGAAAACCTTGGCTATCGAAGTAAAACAACAAAAAAATGGTGTTATCCATCTAGCCATACAGGATGAAATGACGATTTACTCGGTACTGGAACAAAAGCAGGAGTTACTCAAGTACCTCAAGACCGCCAAGGAAGTACAGATCGACTTGGCAGATGTCACCGAAATAGATGGCGCCGGTTTACAACTGCTGATGTTTCTTAAGCAGGAAGCACTCGCTGCAGGTATTAAACTGAGCTTGAGCCAACACAGCAAAGCAGTCGTCGAAGTGTTTGAATTACTGCATCTGAGTAATCACTTTGGCGATCCTATCGTTATCTCCGCAGATTGGAGAACATCGTGAGCGAATTAGACGCGGCCCTAACGGTATTTTCCCAGGAAGCCGAAGAGTTATTGACCGACATGGAAGATGCTTTGCTATTGCTGGAGACCAATCCAGACGATAGCGAAACCATCAATAGTTTGTTCAGAGCCATGCACACCATAAAAGGCTCTTCCGGATTGTTTGGATTTAATTGCATCGTTGCCTTTACCCACGAAGCCGAGTCGGTACTGGATTTGGTCCGCAACGGCGAACGAGTCATCGACGCTGAGTTGATCTCGGTATTGCTCGACAGTAAAGATCACACCGCCAAGTTGGTCGAGCATTGCCTGACACAACCGGATACGCCGATTCCCGCCGAATTGTCTGCGGTCAGCGAACGCTTGATCAAGCAACTGACTGGGCGACAAGAGACGGCCATACAACAAGCTGCCGAGAAAAGCTCAGTAGAAAGCGAAGGAGGCGGTGACATATCAACTGACGACAATTGGTTGATTTCCCTGGACTTTCATTACGACGCCTTCCGCGACGGCATGGACCCCTTATCGTTTATCCGCTATCTGAAAACCTTGGGTGAGGTCAAAGAGATTTTAACCTTGGCTCCAGACATGCCGACTGGCGACGACATGGATCCTGAGAATTGCTATTTACACATCAAAATCGCATTTCAAAGTGATGCCACCAAGCAAACGATAGAAGCCGTGTTCGAATTCGCCGCCGAAGATTGCGACATTAAAATCCTGCCGCCCAATTCCAAAATTGAAGAGTACTTAAGATTGCTGGATCAACAGGCAGATACCCATGTACAGCGCTTGGGCGACATGCTGATCAATGTGGGCGCACTGACAAAAAACGATGTCGACCATGCCTTGCAACATCAGCATGCCGACTCGCTAACCGAAATTGAAGTACCAGCCAAACCCCTGGGCGAAATCCTGGTTGAGCAACATGTAGTTCAGCAACCCTTGGTCGATCAAGCCCTGAAAAAACAGGAACAAACCAAACAAAAATTGGCCAGCGAGGCCAATTACATTCGCGTTGATGCCGCCAAACTCGGTCATTTGATCAACCTGGTCGGCGAACTGGTGATTTCCAGCGCTGCGATGAATTTGATCGTGGAACGGCATGCACTTACCGACGCCGGTGACGTCGCAGCCAGTATGAATGCCTTGGTAAACAGTATTCGTGATACCGCCCTGGAATTGCGCATGGTGCAGATAGGCGAAACCTTCTCACGCTTCCGGCGTATGGTGCGCGATGTAGGCAAAGAACTTAACAAAGACATTGAGCTATACATCAGCGGCGGTGAAACCGAACTGGACAAAACCGTAGTCGAAAAAATCAACGATCCGCTAACCCACCTGATTCGTAACGCTTTGGATCACGGTATCGAGAGTGCTGAACAACGTCTTGCCGCTGGCAAACCGGCGCAGGGCACGGTGCAGCTTAATGCCTATCACGAGTCAGGGCATATCGTCATTCAAATAGCCGATGACGGCGCGGGGTTGGATAGCGAGCGCATTCTGGCTAAAGCGATTGCCAACGGCTTGGTAAAAGCGGATCACGACCTGACGCAGCAAGAAATTTACAATCTTATTTTCGCTGCCGGGCTTAGCACCAAAGATCAAGCCACTAATTTGTCGGGGCGTGGCGTCGGCATGGATGTGGTGAAAAAAAATATCGAAGCCTTGCGTGGCTCTGTCGAGATAGACAGCGTAACCGGCGAAGGCACCACTATCACGATCAGCCTGCCGTTGACGCTGGCCATTATTGACGGCTTTATGGTCGGTACCGGGCAGGATCGCTACATTATTCCGCTCAGCATGGTAGACGAATGTGTGGAGATGAATCCTGAGGAATGCGAGATCGACGAGATTCAGCATTACATCAATTTACGCGGTCAGGTCTTGCCGTATCTGCGGCTAGGCGATTATTTCAGCAATCAGATTATCGATTCCAACAATAAACGTGAAAGCTTGGTGGTGGTTAAATTTGGCCAAGTCAAGGCAGGATTTGTGGTCGATCATTTACATGGCGAACATCAAACAGTGATCAAACCGCTGGGTAAAGTGTTTGACAATCTTAAAGGAATCACCGGCGCGACAGTACTTGGTGATGGCAATGTTGCTTTGATTTTGGATGTACAGGGATTAATCAACAGCGCCATTAAGTATCAATCAAGCAGCTTTCATCGTCAGATTAAAACAAATTTATCAGGGGAAAGAAAATGAACATGACTGTCGTAAAGAAAATTATATTGCTGATCGCTACAGCAGTAATCGGTCTGGTGGTGGTGGCCTGGGTAGGGCGGACCAGCATGGTCAACGTCTACGAAAAAACCAATTTTACTAACATAAATACGGTGCCGTCCCTGGTTAATCTTGGCGATGCTGGTCAGAGATTGGGCCGTTTGCGGGTGCGTGTTTACCGACATGTACTGAATGATGATGTTGCCGAAAAGGCAAGAATAGAAGCTACCATCAAGGAAGCACAAGATAGCATTGAGAAAGCTCTTAAGGAATACGAAAAAGGAGTAGATCCTGGGCAGGACAAAAAAATGCTGGACGAAGATATCGCAGCTTATAAAGCCTATTTGCAGTCGGTTGAAAAGATTTTGGAACCGTCGCGTCAAAATAAGGATGTTGAAGCACGTGCAGCCATGGCTGCCGGTGCAGCTATTGCCGAAGAATTTAATAAAAAAATCGACGATCATACTGAATTTAACGTTAACGAAGGCAAAAAAGCTGCGGAAGAGGCCGCTGCCGAGAGCGCTAATGCCAAATTTATGTTGAACAGTATATCGATAGGCGTGTTGTTGTTTACCAGTCTGCTGGGTTGGACGATCACCCGCGGCATTATCCTGCCGTTGAATGAATTGAAAAGGATAGTGGAAGCAATGGCCCAGGGTGACTTCACCGTAGCCTTTAACATTAATCAAAATGACGAAATCGGTGTGGTGGCAAATGCATTGAAAGAAATGCGTCAACATTTGGTGCGCGTGGTGCAAGATGTGCGTTCAAATTCTGATGCCTTGTTAAGTGCGTCGCAACAAGTAAGTGCCACAGCGCAGTCAATGAGCCAAATGGCCACTGAACAAGCCGCCAGTGTCGAGGAAACTACATCGTCGATTGAGGAATTGAATTCGTCGGTACAACAAAATACTGAAAATGCGCATGTTACCGAGCAAATGGCTACTAAGTCGGCAGGTGAAGCCCGTGAGGGTGGCGATGCAGTTACTGAAACTGTCAAGGCAATGAAACACATCGCCAAAAAAATCGGCCAAATTGAAGATATTGCTTATAAAACCAATTTGCTGTCCTTAAATGCCGCGATCGAAGCCGCATCGGCTGGTGAACACGGTAAAGGTTTTGCCGTGGTAGCCGCTGAGGTTAGAAAACTGGCAGAAAGTAGCCGGGTGACTGCAGAAGAGATCAATGAGCTTGCGACCAATAGCGTGGATATTGCCGAAAAAGCTGGCAGTTTGATCACGGCGATGGTGCCTAATATCGCCAAAACATCTGATCTGGTTCAAGAGATCAATGCGGCCTCTATCGAGCAATCCAGCGGCATCAATCAAATCAACGATGCGATGCGGCAACTGGACAAGGCGACTCAACAAAATGCAGCAAGTGCCGAAGAGTTAGCAGCAACCTCGGAGGAGTTAAATGGTCAGGCGACCCAGTTACAACATGCGGTAGCGTTCTTTAAACTTGATGCTAATAGCGCAAGGGGACAAGGTTCGGGCAGGCCGCCAGTGCGCCCAACTCGAGCACCAGCGCAAGCAAATTACGCCAAAAAACCCGTAGCCGCTAACGCCACCGATAGCTCTCTGGATTTTAACGATTCGGATTTTGAACGCTTTTAGTGCCTGGAGATAGACCATGAGCAATCTGATTCGGAAAGACGCCGGCAGAAACTTGGCGGTTCAGGAGCAAGTGGGTCAATATTTGACTTTCTTGGTGGCTAGCGAGAGCTTTGCGGTGAGTATTCTGGATGTTAAGGAAATTATCGAAATAGCCAATGTCACGCACGTACCCTTAACACCCGACTATATCCACGGGGTTATTAACCTGCGCGGTAACGTGGTGCCGGTAATTGATCTGTCTGCAAGGCTGCGGCGACGTAGCACGGTGGTCAGTAAACGTAGTTGTATCGTGTTGGTCGAGATTGAAATTGCCGAAGGCGCGCAATTGATCGGTATGCTGGTAGATGAAGTGCGGGAAATTCTGGAAATTCCACCGGCTAATATTCAACCAGCGCCTGACTTTGGTACAGACATTCGTACCGACTTTATTCAGGCTATGGCAAGGGTTGACGACATATTTATCATCTTGCTGGCGATTAACCGTGTGCTGTCTTTGGACGAACTGTCATTGTTAAACGATTTGGCGCATACGCAAGAGCATCTGGCTGTCGCCGGGGAATAGCGGGATTAAATCCCCGCCTGCTTGGCGGGGAACAGGCTTTATCGCTGTGGCTTAGGCTGGCAGTGTTTTTAAATACTTTCCCAAAAGCATATCTTCTTCCAGGATGTGTACCAGCACCCAGCGGCTAACGAATGTCTTGATCTCGCCCGCCTGCCATTGTTTGCTGTGTATGGTTTCGGTGATTGCTATCAGTTTGTCCGTATGCGCCCTTTAAACCACGCGATTGATTTTTTGAAAAAAGCCGTAGCAGTTTATGCGATTTTTGGCTCGACGAGTTGCCAAGGTAGCAATGCCTCGAAGTCTTCGACGGTTTTGGCCAGGGGCAATTGACGGAACAA
>CAIOHN010000196.1 GCA_903858105.1 uncultured Pseudomonadota bacterium
AGGCGATAAGGATTTTACTGAGAAAAATTAACCGCCCCTTAAGTCTATACCAGCAATTAGAAACGGCTGGCTGGCGAATTGCCATGGACGTTAAAAATCCGATCAAGCTGGCGGTGTCCTTATTCCAGGTACATCATTCCCAATTTAAATCTCGTCGCTAACTCTTTGAGTTAAAAAGCAAGCTGGCAAATCGTCGATATTTAGTTAAAAAATCCTGCTGAAAACACAATATATTGTGCTAACATTTTTACATGATCACTAGATGCAGTATGTGGCTTGATTGCGCCATTTTCACTGTAAACCAATAAACATCAGCATCTTAGGCTCTCAGGCCAATGCATTAGTCCAGAAACCATTCAACTAGAAAAGGGAATCCACGAATGACAGCTAAACTTCATGTTGTGACGCAAAACACTACCGATATACCGCTGCAAAGCGCGTCGCTGGACATCTGGGACAGCAAATACCGCTTAAAAACCAAGGATGGCAGTGCTATCGACGAAAATATAGACGAGACCTACAAGCGCGTCGCCAAAGCCTTGTCCAGCGTCGAGTCAACCAAAGCCTTGCAAGAAAAGCATTACAAAGAATTTTTATGGGCTTTGCGCAAAGGTGCAATCCCGGCCGGGCGCATTGTCTCCAACGCTGGCGCGCTGGAGCATAAACCGGCTACGTCTACCATCAACTGCACCGTGTCCGGCATCATCGAAGATTCGATGGACGACATTTTGCACAAAGTCCACGAAGCCGGCCTGACCCTGAAAGCCGGTTGCGGCATCGGTTACGAATTTTCTACGCTGCGTCCGCGCGATGCCTACGTCTCCGGCGCTGGTGCATACACCTCAGGCCCGTTGTCGTTTATGGATATTTACGACAAGATGTGTTTTACCGTGTCCTCGGCTGGTGGTCGCCGCGGTGCGCAAATGGCAACCTTTGACATTGCCCACCCTGATGTCGTCGATTTTATCCGCGCCAAGCGCGAAGACGGTCGCTTGCGCCAATTCAATCTGTCTTTGTTGATTACCAGCGAATTCGTCGAAGCGGTCAAAAATAACGGTCAATGGCCTTTGTCTTTTCCGGTAACAGAGCGCGAAGCGGCAGTAGACAAACTCGACTTGACCGACAACGAGAAAATCGTCTGGCGTGATCTGCCTAATAAAAAAGGCTATGTAGTCAACGAAGCCGGTCTGGTGGCGTGCCGCATCAGTAAAGTGATGCCAGCCCGCCGCTTGTGGGACATCATCATGTCCTCGACTTACGATTACGCCGAGCCGGGTTTTATCCTGATCGACAAAGTCAACGAGATGAACAATAACTGGTTTTGCGAACATATCCGCGCTACCAACCCCTGCGGCGAACAACCCTTGCCGCCTTACGGCAGTTGCTTGTTGGGCTCGATCAACTTGACCGGTTTTATCGAAAAGCCGTTTGGTAAAGAAGCCAGATTCGATTGGGACGCTTACCGTAAAACCATCCGCATTTTCACCCGCATGCTGGATAACGTGGTCGAAATCAACGGCCTGCCTTTGGAAAGACAACGCGAAGAAATCATCGGCAAGCGTCGGCACGGTATGGGTTATCTGGGCTTGGGTTCCACCATCACCATGCTGGGCATGCAATATGGCAACGCAGCATCTTTGGCATTTACCGAACAAGTCACCAAAGAACTGGCGCTGGAAGGCTGGAAAACCGGCCTGGAACTGGCCAAAGAAAAAGGCCCAGCGCCGATTATGGAGCAATTGTTCACCGTCACCGGCGAAATGCTGCACAAGCGCCCGGAAATGAAGGCAGACGGCTATAAATTGGGCGATCAAGTACCCGGCAAGGTGCTACACGCCAAATACAGCCGCTACATGCAAAAAGTCGCACTGGAACAACCCGAGTTGGTGGCGGAGCTGGCCGAAGTGGGCTGCCGTTTTACCCATCACAGTTCCATCGCGCCCACCGGTACCATCTCGCTGTCTTTGGCCAACAATGCCAGCAACGGCATCGAGCCCAGCTTTGCCCACCATTACTCGCGCAACGTGATTCGCGAAGGCAAAAAGTCCAAAGAAAAAATCGACGTATTTTCCTTTGAGTTATTAGCCTATCGGCATTTGGTCAACCCGGACGCCATGCCTTACAGCGACAACCCGGAGCATCAATTACCGGCTTATTTTATCTCAGCCGACGAAGTCAGCCCCAAGCAGCATGTCGATATTCAGGCCGCTGCGCAACGCTGGATCGATTCATCCATTTCCAAAACCGCCAACGTGCCGACCGATTATCCGTACGAAGACTTTAAGTCCATCTACGAATACGCCTACGACCAAGGCTTAAAAGGCTGCACCACCTTCCGCTTTAACCCGGAAGTGTTTCAGGGCGTATTGGTTAAAGAATCGGATCTGGAAAACACCACCTACCAATTTACCCTGGAAGACGGCCATGTCGTCGAGTTTAAAGGCAATGAAGACGTGGAATACGACGGCGAAATCCACACCGCCGCCAATTTGTTTGATGCCTTGAAAGAAGGCTATTACGGTAAGTTTTAAATATTATCTATTTAATCGCATCTTATAAAGGACATTCCATGCCGGCAATTTCAATGTTTTATGGAATTATTGTTTATATGTATTTCATGGACAATAAGCAGCACAAATTGCCGCATATACATGTCAAATATCAAGATGACGAAGTAATAGTTGCTATTCCGGACGGTGAAATTTTAGATGGTAATATCCCCAAGGCCCAAATGAAGCTGTTGCAAGCCTGGGTGGAACTGCATAAAGACGAGTTATTGGCAGATTGGCAGATTGGCAGCTGGCCGTTTCCGGCGAGCAGCTATACAAAATTGAACCATTGAGGTAAGGCCATGAATCCCCGGATTAAATCAGTGCAACCCACAGACGATTATCGCTTGCTTTTACAGTTTACCAATGGCGAGCAAGGTATTTACGACTGCACAAGTTTGCTGGATTTTGGTGTTTTCAAGGAATTACGCGATACCCATTATTTCAAGCGAGCGTCAGTCGATAACGGCACGGTAGTTTGGCCAAA
>CAIOHN010000197.1 GCA_903858105.1 uncultured Pseudomonadota bacterium
CAACAGCAATACCTGTTGGCTTCGGCTAGTTTGCAAGATGTAATCGCCAACTGGGTGGGCCGTCACGGCAATAACTTTAGCAAGTTTGCCGAAAAAAATTGCTTCCAGCTCAACGATACCCATCCCAGCATCGCCGTCGCCGAATTGATGCGTTTGTTGATGGATATTCATGGTTTGTCCTGGAAAGATGCCTGGAATATCACACGCTCGACGATGGCGTACACCAACCATACTTTGCTGCCGGAAGCGCTGGAAAAATGGTCGGTCAATTTGATGCAGCATTTGTTGCCGCGTTTAATGGAAATTATTTTTGAGATCAATGCCCATTTCATGGCAGAAGTTTCCGCGCATTGGCCCGGCGATAACTCGCGCCTGGAGCGGATGTCCATCATCGAAGAAGGTCATCAAAAACAGGTACGGATGGCGTATTTAGCCATAGTCGGCAGTTTTTCGGTCAATGGCGTTGCAGAATTGCATTCCAAACTGCTGCAGGAAGGCTTGTTTAAAGATTTTTACGAACTATGGCCCAGCAAATTTAACAACAAAACCAATGGCGTTACGCCTAGACGTTGGCTGGCGGGCTGCAACCCGGAGTTAGCAGAATTAATCACTGCAACAATAGGCGACGGTTGGCTTACAGAGTTGACCCAACTGGCAAAATTGCGGCCCTACGCCGAGGACGCGGCGTTCAGAAAAAAATGGTATGAGTTGAATCGCGCCAGCAAACAGCGCCTGGTCGAATTTAAAAAGGAAGAATATGACATTGAGATCAATGTCGATGCCTTGTTTGACGTCCAGGTAAAACGGATTCACGAATACAAACGGCAGATTTTGAATGTATTGCACGTGATTCATTTGTACGATCGCATCAAGCGCGGCGACACTGCAAACTGGGTTGATCGTTGCGTGTTAATCGGCGGCAAAGCAGCCCCTGGTTATGTGATGGCGAAAAAAATCATCAAGCTGATCAACAATGTCGGTAGCGTCATCAATGCTGATCCAGAAGTGGGCGAGAAACTCAGATTGGTGTTCATGCCCAATTACTGCGTATCGGCGATGGAAAAAATCTGTCCGGGTGCCGATTTGTCCGAGCAGGTCTCGACCGCTGGTAAAGAAGCCTCCGGTACCGGCAACATGAAGTTTATGATGAATGGCGCGCTGACTATCGGTACCCTGGACGGTGCCAATATCGAGATCCGTGAGGAAGTCGGTGCTGATAACTTCTTCCTGTTCGGTTTAACCGAAGTGGAAGTCGAAGCCTTACGCGGTCACTACGACCCACAATCGTACATCAACCAAGACGGCGACTTGCAAGGCGTGATGCACTTGCTGGAATGCGGCCATTTCAACCAGTTCGAGCCGGGTATTTTTGATGACGTGATTGCTTCAATCAAAAGCCCACACGACCCCTGGATGACGATTGCCGATTTCCGCAGTTATCTTGACGCCCAAAAACGTGTCGAGCAGGCCTATCGGGATCAAGAACGTTGGACCAAAATGAGCATTCTAAATACTGCCGCCAGCGGCAAGTTTTCGACTGATAGAACTATCAGCGAATACAATCGCGATATTTGGAAACTGACGCCGGTCAACGTCGATAAATAAAACTATGATAGATATTGTCTTATTCGAGCCGGAAATCCCGGCCAATACCGGCAATATCATTCGCTTGTGCGCCAATACTGGCGCACAACTGCATCTAATCCAGCCGCTAGGCTTTGAGTTAGACGATAAACGTCTACGGCGAGCGGGCCTGGATTATCATGAATGGGTCACTATCCGCCAACATGCAGCGTTGGCGGATTTTATTGAAGCAATAAAACCAAAGCGCTTATTTGCCTTAACCACCAAGGGCAGCACCAACTACAGCGAAGTGCGCTACCAAGCGGGCGACGCTTTATTGTTCGGCCCGGAAACCCGCGGCTTGCCCGCCGCATTTTTAAGTCAGCATCCGGCCGCGCAGCAATTATATCTGCCAATGCGCAAAGAAAGCCGCAGCCTTAATCTGTCAAATACCGTCGGTATTGTGCTTTACGAAGCCTGGAAGCAATTGGGTTTTCAGGATGCGGCCAGATGAGGTTTATGGGCGTAATCTAAATCCCTTCAAAATGTTTTCGGCTCAGCTTTTACGAGCGTCTCTTCCAGACATAAGACGACCCAAAAAAATCACCTTACCCCGAAAGAGCAGGCTAGGTTGAGAGTGCTCTAAAGCTTAATTGCTTGCCTTTAGCCGTAAAACCGGCAGACTGTTTCATTTATAGCCCACGGCTATAGCGTTTTCATTTACCCCACTCGCCAATGCCAGTCTCACACCCCAAGCAAACCAAACCAGTTGCCAAACTATCTGCGCTTAAGGCGCTGTGGCCGTTTGTGCGTCCTTATCGAGTTAGAATGGCTCTGGCTTTTGTTTTGTTGTGCCTGGGTTCTGCAACCATTTTGTTAGTGCCGCTGGCATTTCGGGATCTGATCGACTTTGGTTTTGGCGGGCATCAACAAGCCGGTGGCGGCTTGTTGGGTTCGCTGAGTTTAAACGGCCATTTTATCGCGCTGTTTGGCTTGGCCTGCCTGTGGGCGGTGACCATTGCATCGCGCTATTACACGGTTAGTTGGATAGGCGAACGGGTGACAGCAGATTTGCGCAGTGCAGTCTACGCGCGGGTGTTGGCGCAATCACCGCAGTTTTTTGAGACCTTGCAAACCGGCGAAGTGCTGTCGCGTCTGACCGGCGATACCACCTTGATTCAGACGGTGGTCGGCAGTTCTGTTTCCATGGGCTTGCGCAGCGTGTTTCAGTTTGTCGGGGGCATGGTGATGCTGGCGGTTACCAGTCTGTATTTGTTTTCTTTAATTTTGGGTTTGATGGCGGTACTGATGCTGCCCATTTTTGCGATAGGTCGACAGGTGAAAAAACTGTCTCGCGAATCCCAAGACAAAATCGCCGATGCCTCGGCTTTGGCCGCCGAGATTTTAAACGCCGTGCCCACCGTGCAAGCCTATACCCAGGAAAGCCGCGAGGCCTTGCGCTTTAGCGAGCGCGCCGAGCTCAGTTTTATGACCGCCATCCGCCGCAGCCGGTTTCGTTCCGCGTTGACGGTGTTCGTGATTACCGCGGTGATGGGGTCGATTATTTTTGTGTTGTGGATTGGTGCCAATCAGGTCAATGCCGGCATTATGACCGGCGGGCAACTGGCCTCGTTTTTGATTTACGCCACCCTGGTATCCAGTGGCGTCAGCACTATTGCCGAGGTGTGGGGCGATGTAATGCGGGCCAGCGGTGCCACTGGACGCTTGCTGGAGCTATTGCAGGCCGAGCCGGCGATAGTCGATAGCGCCGTGCCGCAATCGTTGGCTAATGCGGGCAGCGCCGAAATCAGCTTTGAAAACGTCAGCTTTCGCTACCCGTCGCGCTTGCAAAGCGCCGCTCTGGATGCGGTTAGCTTGGTGATTAGCGCCGGTGAAAGTGTGGCTTTTATCGGTCCATCCGGTGCTGGTAAGACCACACTGTTTCAGTTATTGCTGCGCTTTTACGATGTTAGCCAGGGCAGAATTACCTTTAACGGCTGCGATATTCGCGAGTTGTCGCTTCAGGACTTACGCGGCAAAATTGCTATCGTGCCGCAAGATGCGGTGATTTTTTCGGCTAACGCATTAGAAAATATCCGTTATGGCAGACCCGACGCCAGCGACGCAGACGTGATCGCCGCGGCGCGCCTGGCGCAGGTTGAAGAGTTTATCGCCCGCTTGCCGGACGGTTATCAAACCTTTCTGGGCGAGCGCGGCACCCGATTGTCGGGCGGTCAGCGTCAACGCATTGCGATTGCCCGCGCCATCCTAAAAAATGCGCCACTGCTATTGCTTGACGAAGCCACCAGCGCCCTGGATGCCGAGTCGGAAATACTGGTGCAGCAAGGCTTGAATGCCGCCATGCAAGGGCGCACCACACTAATCATCGCTCACCGTTTGGCGACTGTGAACAAAGTTGATCGGATTATTGTTTTAGATCAGGGCAGCATCGTCGAAACCGGCGCGCCAGAAGATTTGCGCAAGCAAAGCGGGCTTTACGCCAAACTGGCTAATTTGCAGTTTGACGTCAATTGAAATTTTCCTGGGGTTTCCACAGCTTAATTTCGGACGGGTATCTCAGGCATTAGATCGCCCGTCCTAGCCACGTCCCCAGAGAGCCTTCGCAGCGCACTTATCATTGCGAATATCTGGCGTTGGCGTAATACGGGCGAATACTTACCTGTTTGCCGATCATAAGCAGCAATAATAAGATTATCGGCTTTAAGGCTGAGTGTCGCCGCGACCAGACAGGCTTGAGCCGAATCAAGATCAGGACACGCTGCGTCATTTTGCCGCGTCCGACTGGAAAATGCCGGGCAATGTGTTATATGCTATGGGCTGGATACGCTGCAGAAGCGGTCAATTTAGATTCTTTGGGTTTTATCGGGAGTGCTGTATGAAGCACAAATCAAGCACAGCTCAGCAAGCTACTGCGAAAGCATACATTAAACAAAAGCCGTCATTTTGGTCAGCATTTTTTCAGGGCATGGCTAATATATGGCCGACCTCGCCCAGGGATTACATTCACCCAACTGGCGGCGGCTTTGCTGCTGATAATAAGGCATTGCGCTCTGATTTTGGCGCTATCAGTATGGACATGCGTAAAGTGCTGAAAAAATATGAGCAGACAGACTCAAATAAACTCAAAATCTAAAGATCACGAACTTACCGTTCACGACCACCAAACCGACTCACCGCTTCTCCCTATTGCTCAAATTGAGCGTCTACACGCCATTCGGCCTGATCGAGTTGATTGGGTGTTTGAGCAAACCGAGATGGAATCCAGTGCAAGACGCACTCAAGCCAATAAAATCAATACCTTAATATTCATTGAGCGCGTATTGGGCATGGTGTTCGCCTTTATACTGGGTGCTGGCGGATTGGCTGGCGCAATATGGCTGGCCAGTCAAGGCTACGAAACAGCAGCCATTGGTATCGGCGGTGCTACCCTGGTGAGTTTAGTGTCAACATTTATGTACTCCAGTCGGCAGAAGCAATAAGCCTGGTCATTTGCCTCTCAATTTGAACCTAAGCCGACTCGGCTAGTACAATCCGATCCATATCGTTATGTGGATAATCTATGGCCAATAAAATCAAGCATCTGCTCGACGCTTACCAGAAGTTGCAAGCCGACGGCCAGGATTGTGTCATGGCGACCATCGTCGAAACCTCCGGTTCGACGTATCAAAAAGCTGGCGCGCGGATGTTGATCGACCGGGACGGCGAACTGACTGGCTTGTTGGGTGGTGGCTGTTTTGAGCGGGATTTGGTGGAACAGGCGGCGACGGTATTTGCGACGGGCATTGCCAAGACCGTGTTTTACGACATGCGCTCGGCCGATGATGTGATCTGGGGCTTGGGTTTGGGCTGTAATGGCGCGGTGCGGGTGTTGTTGCAATTACTGCGCGCGACGGAGGATTTTAGTCCGTTGCAATGGATAGTCGAATCCGCCGCAGCCAATCTGTCTGGGGTGTTGGCGACGGTGTTGGAATCGGTTCACGCCGATTTCCCTGTCGGTCACAGTCAGTTTTTACCCGCAGCGACCGTAGCCAAAACTGCTTTACAAGCCTATTTGCAACAAAAGCCAAGTATTGAAAACGATCAGCTTAATGGCCTGGCGGTGACCTGTTTTTACGATCCCATCCAAACACCCTGGCAATTGCTGATTGTCGGTGCCGGTGTCGACGCCATGCCGCTGCTGCAATGCGCTCACGCTTTGGGATGGCGGGTGACGCTGGTGGATTACCGCCCGGCACATATCCGGCCAGAGCGTTTTCCCAACGCCGAGCGACTCATGCAAAGTCTGCCGGAAGAATTGGCCCAACGCCTGGACTTGAATCGCTACCAGGCTTTGATGTTAATGACCCACAACGTTGAATACGACCAGCGCTATTTGCAGGCAATGCTTGATTGCACCATTCCGTTTATCGGCTTGTTAGGGCCGACAGCGCGTAAACAACGTTTATTGACTGGTCTGGGCGAGGCTGCCGAGCAGATTCGCAGTCGGGTGTTTGGGCCAGTGGGATTGGATATTGCCGCACAAACCCCGGCAGAGATTGCCTTGTCCATTATGGCCGGGATACATGCCCACTTAAATGGTCGCAGCGGGCAACAACTTAGTCATCCAGCGAGCGCTTCCGCCTATGACTACAGCCATTAACACTGTTTATGCCATCATTCTGGCGGCTGGCGCCTCGAGTCGCCTGGGCAGTCCCAAGCAATTGCTGGAATGGCGGCAACGTCCCTTGTTGGCGCATGCCATTGCCAATGCCCAGCTTGTTTTGTCAGACCGGATTATCGTCGTGCTGGGTGCGCATGCCGATGAGATAAGCGGAGCAATCGACCTTGAGCCAGTGACTACCGTGCATAACCCGCAATGGGCAGACGGTTTGTCTGCCTCGATTCGCGCCGGGATCAATGCGTTACCGACTGATGCAACGGCAGTATTGCTTATGCTGTGCGACCAGCCTTTGGTGACCGCAGAGCATCTGCGCCATTTACTAGCAGCCTGGCAAACTGCGCCGCAGCGGATTGCAGTTAGTGAATATGCCGCGGCATTTGGCGTACCGGCGATCTTTCCAAACGTTTTTTTTGCCCAACTTGCGGCTATGCAAGGGGATAAGGGTGCCAAGTCCTTACTCATCCGCCAGGAGGATAGTCTGGTCAAAGTGCCTTTGGCAGAAGCCGAACTGGATATTGATACACACCAGGATTTCCAACGATTACAGGCACTTTTACACTAAGCCACTCTATCCCGCAGCGGCAGCATGCTGATACACTTGGACACATGCGCTGGCTTAAGGGCTGGCGGTTCTTATGCCCCATGACTTTGAAGGATAACGACATGACCTATTGGTACCCTGACAATTCGCAATCGATCGGCAAGACACCGCTGGTCAGGCTCAATCGAATCGCCGACGGCGCACCGGTAACTTTACTGGCCAAAATCGAAGGCCGCAATCCGGCTTATTCAGTTAAATGTCGAATCGGTGCGGCGATGATCAACGATGCGCAGCAACGCGGTTTGCTGGGGTCAGGTAAAGAGATCATCGAACCGACCAGCGGCAACACCGGCATTGCTTTGGCCTTTGTAGCGGCGGCGCGCGGTATTCCATTGACCTTGACCATGCCGGAAACCATGAGCATAGAACGCCGCAAATTGCTGGTGGCTTATGGTGCCAAATTGGTACTGACCGAAGGCGCCAAAGGCATGAAAGGCGCCATTGCCAAAGCCGAGGAAATCGCCGCCTCCGATCCAGAGCGTTATGTGTTACTGCAACAATTTAAAAATCCGGCTAATCCACAGATCCACGAACAAACCACCGGCCCGGAAATCTGGCATGACAGCGATGGCGCAATCGATATTTTAGTATCAGGCGTTGGCACCGGCGGTACCATCACCGGCGTCTCGCGCTATATCAAACACACGCAAAACAAACCGATTTTGTCGATAGCCGTAGAACCGGAAGCCAGTCCGGTGTTGACGCAGTTTCGGGCGGGGCAGGAGATTCAACCGGCACCGCATAAAATTCAAGGCATAGGCGCTGGTTTTGTGCCGGATGTGCTGGATTTATCGCTGGTTGATGCCATAGAGCAAGTCAGCAATGACGATGCCATTGCATACGCACGGCGTCTGGCGCGGGAGGAGGGCATCCTGTCGGGTATTTCCTGCGGTGCGGCAGTGGCAGTAGCGGTACGGGTAGCCAAACGACCAGAGCATGCTGGCAAGACGATTGTGGTAGTGCTGCCGGATTCTGGCGAACGCTATTTAAGCTCAGCCTTATTTGAAGGCTTGTTTGATGCCCAGGGTGTTGCGGTGTGAGTTTGAAGGATTATTAATGACGCTGCCGAAATGTACCTTATGCGTCTTGCTTTCTAACCAGCCTGTTTCACCAGATGCAGATATTTTTATGTATCCTAGAAAAATCCCCTCTCCCTCAGGGAGAGGGTTAGGGTGAGGGTAGTAAATTATTGATTCCAAATTGCTTCACCCCAGCCTTCTTCTATATCATCCACAAGACATAAAAGAGAAGGCATTTTTTTTCGTTTGGAGTCCACCCTAAATATTATCCAGCCAAACCTCTCCGGTCGCGGCCTGTTTTCAGGTGAACTGTGCTCCGGCGCGATCTTGTTCTATTTATTAGATATAAAGTTCTAATAACATCATTTTATTAAAAATAGCAGCCGCGCTAATATGTCGTTCAACAATATCGACTGCATATTGGTTTAGGACGATTCCGCTATTGTTCTATAGCTGTTTGATCCACACCAGACTCCTTGCCGTCGTCGTCTTAATCAATACCAAAAGGAGGCTAAGCTATGCCTTTACAGCAATTAGCGGAATATTTTAACGATAGGCTGGAACTGGAACACCATAACGGTTTCCGGCCTTTTAGCGTGGCAGATGACGTAGTGCACGGTCAGTTTGGGCCGATTCGTCTCTCCAGTAATTTATCGCCTATTCGCGAGACCTTGCGCAGTACCCAAATCATCGGCCACAACGCGCAACTCAATGTTGCCGCTAATCCGATTCAGCCCATGATAGGTAGCGAGTTGGACAATCTGTTAGCTTTTCCGGTGGACGGCGCGCGTGGGGCTGATTCGATTATCAATTTCGACCGCCTGTCCAGAACCGTGCATATGCTGAATTATTTACCGCATGCGCATCTGGATGGCTTGTTGTTTCTGGATGTTGATCCCTGGCATATTTTGGGTGTCAAGCAAGATCATGGCGCTTACTTTGAAGAAATCATTGTAAAGTGCGGCTTGCGACCAGTAATATTACCATCGGGCTCACTATTAATAGCGGCTATGCCCGGTTTTATCCATCGCTATTAAAAGGCCTGGAAAACTACCAGCGGCGCGGTTATCGCTTGGCTTTGAAATTTGATGTAAACGCGTTGGAAAAATCGTCGAACGAGTTGATTTCCCGGTCCGCACCGGATTTTGTCGGTTTATCGGCGCAGCATTTGGATCGGGTGCGGGATAATCAATTACTGAACAAGATTCAGCAAATCAATAGCCTGACGGCATCGATTAGCGGCCGCAGCATATTGTTTGATATAGACGACAAGAAAAATGCAGCATTAGCACGGCAATGCGGCTTCGATCTGGTGCAGGGCGATTATTACGAGCAGGAGATCGGACCAACCGAGGGCATGGGAATTGCCAG
>CAIOHN010000198.1 GCA_903858105.1 uncultured Pseudomonadota bacterium
AAAATAGATTGTAATTATATGATTTTTAATTGTTTTCATTGGCTTCTATATTTTGTCTAATCAGTGTTGAAGTGTACAATGTTCGCAACAAATTATCGGAGGCGTACATGCTCAACTATTCAAAATTCATGGGTTCAAAGCTCCCTTTGGTCGCAGCGATAAATCTGATCGTGTTGCCGATCACATCGGTTTATGCTGTGGAAGTATCAAGTCTTAATCAGAATCAATCGTCAGTAATGGATGCGTTGAATCAATGTTACGACAATCATAATTCTTTTCTTGCTATCCCCAGTATCGAGAGCTTCGATGTTGAGGAAATTCCATCGCCCACGCAAACGCCATCCGTCTGCCAAGATTACAGAATTGGTGATCTGCAAAGCCTGACTCCCGACCAAGTCTTTAGCATGGGCTCCATGTCTACCCGAATTAATGGCGGCCAAAATGTCGTGCCATACGACCATTTTGGTGCTAACAGCAAACGCAAAGTGGGTGGTGGTTCTGGCGATGCGGATTTTTCCGCTTTAAGTTTTTGGGGAAAGGTCGATAGCGGGTTCGGTTCTCATGGTAATACCGCTTTGAATTTAGCGGGCTTCAAGTTCGATAACCACAATTTCATGGCTGGTGCAGACTATCGGATCAGCGACCGCTGGGTAACAGGTGCCAATTTTAATTACAGACGCAGCAACGCGACCTTTAATGCAGGTCGCGGCGAAACCGCCGGCGACAGCTACACAGGCGGCTTGTATACGTCTTATTTCATAACCGATGCCTTGCATGTCGATGCGACAGCGACCTACGGGGGTATGGATTATGAAACCAGTCGCAATATCACCTTTGGCAGCAACAGTTCGGTCGCCAGGGCAGCGCCGAGTGCCGATCAATACGCTTTTAGTTGGGGTGGTGGCTACGATTTTAATTTCCAAGCGCTTTCAGTTGCGCCTTATGTGCGCGGCGAATACACAGGGCTTAATATCGATGGCTACAGGGAAACCGGCAGTCTGGCGGCGGTACAATTTGGCAAACAAAATATAGAATCGTTGATTTCCACCGTCGGTGTGCAGACCGCTTACTCGTTTAGTTTTCCTTGGGGGGTGTTGATTCCGCAGTTACGCGGCGAATGGCATCACCAATATCTGGATGGTCGTCGCACAGTCACGGGTAGCTTCGTGGCTGATACTAGCGGCTCAACCTTTACTTTGGCGAATGACGCCCCTAGCCGCGATTACTATACCTTTGGTGCCGAGGTGTCTACCGTGTTGCCGGGCGGTGTTTCGGCATTTTTAGCTTACGAAACCCTGCAAGGTTATCGGTATGTTGATAGTAATCGCTTGATGTTGGGGGGTAGGCTGGAGTTTTAAGAGCGCCAAGCAGGGGGCTTCGACAGTATTCGTTGAAGCCCTGGTGCGTAAATTTATCTGTCAATTTGGCTGGTGACTTTCGCTTGCAGCCCACGGCTTGCTGGGTTTACGCCGATCTGCTTTTCAGGTGATAACCCCAGATATTTCGCGGTTTGTACGCATATTTTTCGAGCATGCATCAGCCTTTGCCATGCTAAAATCTGGTGCATTATGACTTCTTGTGCGCCGATTGCCTGTGGCTTCTCATTTATCGCCTTTATCTGTTGATTCAACGCCCGCGCGTTTGCGGGAAATTCCCTACAACTACACCTCATTTTCCGATCGCGAAATTGTGATTCGCTTGTTAGGCGAAGACATGTGGTTGATCATCGATTCGCTACGCGTAGAGCGGGTCACCGGTCGTTCGGCGCGCATGCTTTACGAAGTGCTGGGCGATATTTGGGCGGTACAGCGTAACCCCTACCTTGAAGATGACTTACTCGACAACGGCAAGCGTCGCCGCGCCTTGCTGCAAGCTTTGCGCCATCGCTTGGGTCAGATGGAAGTGCGGCAGGCAGAGTTGGAAACTCAGCAAAATCAGCGGGCGGAGCGGGTCGCGCAGTTAATCGCCGCCGCGCATCAGGCGGTAAACGAATTTGAAGCACATTTTGAACGCACCGCACAGTTACGTCGCAGTGTGCTGACTTTGCTGTCGCAATACACGCGCAAAGACAATATCAGTTTTGACGGCTTTGCCCGAGTCAGCCATGTTACCGATGCGACCGACTGGCGGGTTGAATATCCGTTCGTGGTGCTGTATCCGACCAGCGAAGATGAAGTGGGACATTTGGTGCGCGGCTGTATCGAGCTGGGTTTGACCATAATCCCACGCGGCGGCGGCACTGGTTATACCGGCGGTGCGGTGCCGCTGAATGCTTATTCGGCAGTGATTAACACCGAAAAGCTATTGTCGATGGGGCCGGTTGAGCAGCATACCTTGTTGCCGGGTGTCGATAAATCCTACGCCACCATTTATACCGGCGCTGGTGTGGTCACCAGGCGGGTGATGGAAACTGCCGAGCAGGCCGGATTGGTGTTTGCTTGCGATCCAACCTCGGCCGACGCGTCGTGTATAGGCGGCAATATCGCCATGAACGCCGGCGGCAAAAAAGCCGTATTGTGGGGAACGGCTTTGGATAATCTGGCCTCCTGGCGGATGGTGATGCCTGACGGAAACTGGCTGGAAGTCGAACGCTTGAACCATAACCTGGGCAAAATCCACGAGCAGGACAAAGCCAGCTTCTTGCTAAAACGCTTCGATGTCAGCGGTAAGCAATCGCTGGGCGAAGAAGTGCTGGAAATTTCCGGCAGCTTTTTTCGCAAAACCGGGTTGGGCAAGGATGTAACCGACAAGTTTTTGGGCGGTTTGCCTGGGATTCAGAAAGAAGGCTGCGACGGTATTATCACCTCGGCGCGCTGGATTTTGCATGAAATGCCGCCGGTTACTCGCACCTTTTGCTTGGAGTTCTTTGGACAAGTGCGCGAGGCTGTGCCTTCGATAGTAGAGATTCGTGATTATCTGGCCAGCTTGCCAAAAGAAGGCAATCTGCGAGTTATGTTGGCAGGGCTTGAGCATCTGGACGAGCGTTACGTCAAGGCGGTCGGCTATGCCACCAAAGCCAAGCGGCATGGTCGGCCGAAGATGGTGTTGATTGGCGATATTGTCGGTGACGACGAAAATCAGGTGGCTTTGGCTGCCTCGGAAGTGGTGCGGCTGTGTAATGCCCGCGGGGCAGAAGGTTTTATCGCTGTTACCCCGGAAACGCGCAAAAAATTCTGGTTGGATCGTGGTCGGACGGCGGCGATTGCCCGGCATACCAACGCCTTTAAAATTAACGAAGACGTCGTAATCCCCTTGCCGCGTATGGGCGACTATTGCGACGGTATCGAACGCATCAATATCGAGTTATCGCTAAGCAATAAATTGCGTTTGTGTCAGGCATTATCAGAGTTGCTGGTTGGCGATTTGCCGCTGCGCGCTTATGAAGAGGGCGTGGATAAGCACGAAATGCTCGACGAGCGCCGGGCCTTGGCGCTGGATGCGGTGGCGGTCGTGCGCAATCGATGGCAATGGATTTTTGATAATCTCGATTTACCGCTGAGTAAAGCCGAGCCGCAATTTGCTGGTCAAGGCATTTTGGCAGGTGAATTAAGTAATCGGGCGGCTGAGCCTATCCTGTTTCATCGCTTGCAGGATTATTCGCTGCGCGTGTCTTGGAAGCAGGAGTTGTTACCGCGTTTGCGCGAAGTTTTTGAAGGCGATAACTTCAAGCCGACTATCGAACGTATCGAAGCCTTGCACAAAGAAATCTTGCGTGGCCGGGTGTTTGTGGCCCTGCATATGCACGCTGGCGACGGCAATGTGCATACCAATCTGCCGGTCAATTCCGATCATTACGAAATGCTGCAGCAAGCCAATGCGGCAGTAGCGCGGATTATGGATTTGGCGCGTTCCCTGGGCGGCGCTATTTCCGGCGAGCACGGTATTGGTATCACCAAATACGAGTTTCTCACGGCTGAAGAACTGGCCGATTTTCATGCCTATAAAAACCGGATAGATCCAGAAGGCCGGTTTAATCGCGGCAAGTTAATGCCAGGTGCCGATTTGCGTTCGGCTTACACGACCTCGTTTAGTTTGATGGGCTTTGAATCGCTGATCATGCAACAAAGCGACATCGGTGCGATTTCCGATTCGGTGAAAGATTGTCTACGCTGCGGCAAATGTAAGCCGGTTTGCGCTACGCATGTGCCGCCAGCCAATTTGTTGTATTCGCCGCGCAATAAAATCCTGGCAACGTCGTTGTTGGTCGAGGCATTTTTATACGAGGAGCAAACCCGGCGCGGTATTTCCATTACCCATTGGAAGGAGTTTGAAGACGTGGCCGACCATTGCACGGTTTGCCATAAATGCTTCAATCCGTGCCCGGTGGACATTGATTTTGGCGACGTGTCGATGAATATGCGCAATCTGTTGCGCAAAATGGGTAAACAAAGCTTTAATCCGGCCAAAACCATGGCGATTGCCTTTTTGACCGCGTCTAATCCCAATACCGTCAAAGCCATGCGTCAGGTTATGATCGATTGGACCTACAAGGCGCAGCGCATCGGCAATGTGCTGTTAAAGCCGTGGGGCAGGGCGCAAACTGCGCAGCCGCCAGCAACGGTGGGTAAGCCGGCGATGCGCGAGCAGGTGATTCATTTTATGAATCGCAAAATGCCCGGCGATTTACCGACTAAAACAGCCAGGGCCATGCTGGATATCGAAGACGGGCAAATTGTGCCGATTATTCGCGATCACGCCAAAACCCGCGCTGATTCCGAAGCGGTGTTTTATTTTCCGGGTTGTGGTTCCGAGCGCTTGTTCTCGCAAGTGGGTTTGGCGACGCAGGCCATGTTGTACGAAATTGGTGTGCAAACCGTGTTGCCGCCCGGCTATTTGTGCTGCGGCTATCCGCAACGCGCGGGCGGTCAGTTTGATAAAGCCCAAAAAATCACCACCGATAATCGGGTGTTGTTTCACAGGGTAGCCAATACCTTGAATTATCTGGATATTAAAACGGTGGTGGTCAGTTGCGGCACCTGTCAGGATCAATTGCAGGATTATGAGTTTGAGAAAATTTTCCCGGGTTGTCGGCTGATCGATATTCACGAATATCTATTGGAGAAAGGCGTCAGATTGGAAGGGGTGAATGGTCAGCGCTATCTCTACCACGACCCGTGTCACAGCCCGTTTAAACAGCAAGATCCGATGAAAATCGTCAACGAATTGATCGGTTCGCCGGTGCTTAAGTCTGAGCGTTGCTGCGGTGAGTCCGGTACTTTGGCCGTGGCGCGGCCGGATATTTCTACCCAGATTCGTTTCCGCAAAGCTGAAGAGCTACAGAAAAATGCGGCCAAGCTGCGTAGCGATGGTTACGATGGTGCGCTGAAAATGTTGACCTCGTGTCCATCCTGTATGCAGGGCTTGCAGCGGTTTGAGGATGAAGTTGAGCAGTTGGAAGTGGATTATATTGTCGTCGAAATTGCCAAACATCTGTTGGGCGAGAACTGGATGAGTCTGTATCTGGATCGGGTGACAAACGGCGGTGTCGAGCGCGTGTTGTTGTAATGCGAAAGTGGCTGGTCGATAGTTCGGCCAGCTCTGCCATTTTGCTTGGATGGGCTTGATAGAATTTATCTGGGCTTAGAAAACAAAAAAGCCGTGAATAATCACGGCTTTTTGAATTTGGAGCGGGAAACGAGACTCGAACTCGCGACCCCGACCTTGGCAAGGTCGTGCTCTACCAACTGAGCTATTCCCGCTTTATCGATAGTAATGGAGGCTG
>CAIOHN010000199.1 GCA_903858105.1 uncultured Pseudomonadota bacterium
CGAATTTCGTGGCTCATATTCGCCAAAAATGCGCTTTTGGCCTGGTTGGCTGAATCTGCCGCTAATTTCGCTGTTTCCAGTTCCGCCGTGCGGCTGGTGACCAAATCTTCCAGGTGATGACGGTATTGATCAAGTTCCAATCCTACGCGTTTTTTCTCGGTGATGTCGTCTTGCACCGCCACAAAGTGGCTTATGCTGCCGTCGGCCTGGCGTATCGGAATAAGAATGGCAAAATCCACGTACTCACTGCCATCCTTTCGCTTGTTTATAAATTCACCCTTCCAGGTCAAGCCTTGTCCAAGGGCTTTCCAGACGCCTGCGATGTTTTGCGGCGGCGTTTTGCCAGACTTCAAAATACTCGGATTTTTTCCAAGTACCTCTTCTCGACTGTAGCCGCTAATCTGCGTAAACGCCTGATTAACGTACTCTATCTCGCCCTGCAAATTGGTGATAATAATACTGGCCGGGCTCTGCTCCACCGCTTGTGCCAACTTGCGTAGTTGTTGTTCGGTCTGTTTGCGCTCGGTAATATCGATGCACACCCCAAATACTCGTTGCGGCCGACCTTGCAGATCGTATTCGGCTCCACCCTTGGAATTTAACCAGCGAATAACCCCGGGCTGCGGTTGCACCCTAAAATCCAAATCAAAAGATCGGCGTGCTGCGATAGCTTCATCTCTATGCAGTTCTAAGTCTGGCAGATCGTCGGGATACACTCGCTGGGCAAACGTACTGTAATTGGCAGTCCCCGCGTGTGGTGCATAACCCAGCATTGCATTGAGTTCCGCAGTGCATTGCAGGGTGTCACTGGCGATATGCCAATCCCAGATACCAATATTGGCGCTGCTTTGCGCCAATCGCAGCCGTTCTTCGCTCTCAGCGAGGGCTAATTCAGTCAGTTTGCGCTCTGTGGTATCGGTATGCGAAACCACTACGCCACCCTCACCTGTATCTAATGGTGTGGCTACCATGGAAAACCAACGTTGCTCGCTAGGCGAATGGCAAGGATATTCGCAAACAAAACGTTCCAGGCTGCCCTCCAACACCGCCTGGATGCCATCTTTTATCTGCGGAGCGTCTCCCGCATTAGTTCCAATGGCGTCACGGCAAACAGCCAGGTAATTAGAACCCACGCTGCTGTATAGCGTTATTGCGCCGCCCTCAAGCTTATTTTGACGGGCAAAATCCTGCCAGGGCTGGTTTACGGCAACAATCACGCCTTGGCGATCCAATACCGCTATGTTGGCGTTTACCGAATCAAAAATCGCGCGCTTAAATTCTTCACTTCTACGTAGCGCATCGTTGGCTGCTTCTACATTAAGGCGGGCGGTAACGGCGTCTTCCATCAGGTTTAGCGCCGCCATCCGCGCCTGACGCTGGGCTTCCAGCGCTGTTTGCTGGGCGTTACGCAGCGACAATTCAGCGTGTTTGAGCTGGGTTATATCTTGCAATGTACCTTGCAGTATCACAATGCATCCCTGTTCATCGCGAAACGCCTCGCCACGGGCGAAAAGCCAGCGACGCGACTCAATTGGGCCTTGCATCTCCAGCTCGCATTCGTAGGCCAAGCCCTCGCTACGCGCCTTGGCAACGGCAGCTGCCAAGCTTCGCCAGCTATCTGGAGTGAAATAGGCCTGTACCTGTTGGTAATCGGCGGGCGGCAAACTCGGGTCCAGATCATATAACTGATACGTTTGCTCAGACCAAGTCATTTGATCGGTACGCAAATCCCAACTCCAGCTACCCAAGCCAGTCAGACGCTGCGCAACTTTTAAGGCCTCTTCACTCTTGCTTAGCGCCTTTACTGCCTGTTTGCGTTGCTCTATATCCTCAATAGTGGCAATAAAATAATCGGGAGCCCCATCCGCTTTGTAAACCAGATAAGCATTAACGCTAATCCAACCTATGCTGCCATCCTTACGAATAAAACGCTTCTCCGCAGAGCATTTATCCATCTCACCTGCCAGCATACGCTGCATGCAGTCTCTATCGGACGCGTGGTGCTCTGGGTGGGTAATATCCGCAAAGTGGCGAGTTAACAATTCCGCAGCACTATAGCCGACTATCTCGCAAAACCTGTGGTTGACCTTAAGCCAGCGACCTTCCGGCGATAATAATGACAGACCTATAGCCGCCTGCTCAAAAGTGGCCTGAAACAAGGCCTCACTAAAATGCAGTTTGTCGCGCGTTTCCAGTAACTGCTGCCAACGCGCCGTTTCGCGTCGTTGCGAACGCAGCAAATATTCGCTCATCAGACTGACTAACACGCCATTTGCGATCAACATCAGCCACTGCATTAGATCGTACTCACTGCCTATCATTAAGCTTTGAGTCGGGGCAAGCAAGAAATAGTCGCTGAGGATAGCGGACGCACCAGTGGCCAGTAATCCTGGCCCCAAACCGCCTAACAGGGCGCTAACGATCACCGGAAATAAAAACAAGATCAATAGTGGCCGATCACCAAACACGTTCGGTAATTGCATGCGGATCAGCACCGCAAACAAAGATAGAATCAGCGCCAGCACATAGGCCCAGCGCCGCCACAGGAGGTAGCGTGAATGGGCGATGCGCGGAAGCTCCAGCTTTGGCGATTCCACGGAGTTCATCCCGGTTGACTGTCGTCAGGCAATTTGTCGCCACTAAAAATAGTCGACGAATACGGTTCCATGCGACCAAGTTCCAGGGATAGCTGGTTAATCTGCTGTTTGAGCTTAATCATATCCAACTCGCGCCCCACCATAGCTTGGTTAAACCGTTCCAGTTCTTCATTGCGAATTTTCAGCTCCTCCGTCTGCCGCTTGAGTGCGTCTTCGGTGGCTTTGCGACTGCTAATATCGAGTAAAAAGCCGATAACAGCCGGGCGCTGTTGGTAATCAAATCTGCGCCCATGCACTTCCAATTCTATGTTGTGTCCCAGACGATGCACGCCCTGGAAGCGATATTGGTAGTCCCGTATCTCACCATCAAGCCGTTGCCGCAAATTTTCCGCGACTCGCTCGCGATCACCGGGATTGACCAGGTCTAGCAGGCCTATACAACCGGCCACATCTTCTGGCTTGTCGTAGCCGAAGATGGCGGCAAAACCTGGGTTGACGTAAACAAATTGTCCGTCCTGAATAATATAAATGCCCGCCAGCGACTGTTCCACCAAGCCGCGAAACCGCGCTTCGGATTCGCGTAGCGCCGATTCGGCATGTTTCCGCTCGGTAATATCCCTGGAAATACCAAACAAACCAACCACCTTGCCATCGACATCACGCAGCGGGCCTTTTGTCGCCAGAAATACTCGCGGGCCACTGATGGTATCCAGGGTTTCTTCTCCCGTTAGGGTGATATTTTCGGTTATCACCCGCCGCCCGAATGCCATTACTCGCTGGGCTTGTTCCTGTGGAAATATCGCGGTATCGCCCTGACCTAATACCTCTTCCACCGCCTTACCGACAAAATTGCTGGCTGCGGTATTAAACAGAATGTAGCGACCATCAAGGTCCTTGGCGAATATCGCATCGGTGGACAAGTCTGATATGGCAGATAACAGATGATGCGCCCTCAGTCGCTCAGCCTGAGACTTCTGTATCGCCTGCACCATTGCCAATCCTTCCCGCTGGTGCAATAAGTAAAACCCTGCGCAAGCCACAAATATCGTCAATATCCCTACACAGGCAATCCACACCACTTCGCGCTTAGCGGTCTGATACATTTCGATTTTATCCAGTTTGGCTAGCAGTACCCAATCGGTGCCCTGGATCGGCTGCGCTACGCCAAGTGCAGGGGCATCGTGGTAATCAATCCCGGCCAACTCGACGCCAAAACGATCTGCAAACAGAAAAGGGTAAGCGCATAACAGATTTGGTTTGGCTAGCGGCACACGCCAAGTTAGCGGCGCATCGGGCCGAAAACGTACTGGGTTAAGATACAGCAGATCATCGGCTTCGCGGCGTAATAACAGGGTTTCGCCGCTAGTGCTCGTCACCGGCCAACTAGCCAAAGCCGGATACAACCAATCTGCAAGATCAATATGCAAAACAATCAGTGGTGGTGCTACAGTCTGATGCGCCGTCAGTGGCGCCACAAAATCCAACCAAACCTTGCCCGCGCTATCCCGATAGGGATTAACGAACTGAACTTGGTGGCTGCTGCTTGCTAATCGAATCACTGCTGTAAGCTCTGGCAAGATGCTGGCCGGCGCATTCTGCGAGTGCCATAATGCTGTGCCATCGGGCGCAAATAGGCTAGTCGCCGAGAACCCTCTATTTTTAGAAAATTTTTCCAACCGGGTTTGCAGGTGTTCGGCGCCTTGAACGTCACCACCGACCTGCCAACGCTTATACTGCTCGATGAAAAATTCGCTGGTTTGGATAAAATCGGCGTCGCTGCGCCGCTCTTTGAGCCAGTCATCGATTTGCCGCGACTTAAGACTTGCCACAGTTTTTATTCGACTCAGTTCCTCTAGTTCGTGCTGCTGCAGTGCGTGATAAACACTGATGGCCATTAAGACGACAATACCGCCAATCAGCAAGGCTAATGGCAGCCTTAAATGCCGAGCATTTGGCAGATTGACTTTCGGCGTATGCTTACTGGCAAACCAGCGCCACATCAAAGCATAGAGCAGTAGTGAGGTGATAGCCACATACGCCCAACCCTTGAGCATACTAGCCAACATAATCTGATCAGGGTCTGTGAAGAACCAATGCAGCACTTCATCTGACACTAAAATCCAGCTAGCCGCACAAACCGCATAAACTAGCACCACAGCCACTATTTGGCCTTGGCTGACGGAACTGGATATTGGCGACTGGTTTTCGTCTGGCATACAGGCCTTAGGCTAGTGTTGGCTGGTATTTACGCAGACCATTACCCTATTGCCACAGCCCTGGTATTCCAAATGATCAAAACTCATCATACGCGCCATAGCAATACCCCGTCCGTGCAAATCAAAAACACGTTCCGGCGAAAATTCCAGAAAATCCCGCCAGTCAAAACCGTCGCCTTGATCCTGAATGGTAAACACCAGTTTTTCCGGCTGCCTTTGGAAATGCACTTCGACAAAACGATTAGCTAACTCAGGTAATTGTAAGCGTTTTTGAATTTCCTCCTGCCAACTACCCGCTAGCAGCAAAGCACTTTTTTCGGCATAGGAAATATCCAGATTACCGTGCTCGACTGCGTTGATCAGCAGTTCCTGCAAGCCTTGAATCACCCGCTCAGGGTCGGGGCAAGCTTTAGCCAGATAATTGGCGAGTAAGCGACCTTCCTCCAGATTACGAAAACAAAAACTGCCGCTTTTCATCAAACTTAAAGGTTGCTCGGCGCGACTGACTGTTTCCAGCATTGCTGCTAACTCGCGACTTTGTTCCAGGGCAGCGTTAATCACCGCCAGTAATATTTCCGGCTGCACCGGCTTGGTCAAATAGTAGTAAGCGCCTTGGCTAAGCCCCTCTTGAATGCTCTGCTTGTCGCTGTGAGCAGTCTGCATAATGACCGGAATGCGGGCAAAAGCAGCATTACTTTTTATCCGACCCAACAATTGCATACCGTTCATCAGCGGCAATTCCAGATCAAGCAAAACCAGCTCAAACCCGTCGGCAGCGGCTTGCAAGCTTTGCCAGGCATCCACGCCATTTTCACAAATTGTCACCTCGAAACCTTCGGCGACCAGTAAATCCCGAATCACAATCGCGATAATTTCCTCATCTTCGACCAGCAGTATACGAGCTGTTTCGGTCATGTGTTTATTCCTGGCTTAAATCGAGATGGCAGTTGGCAATATCGCAAAAAATGCTGAAATCGGCGAGAAACGCATCGGTCATATCCGGATCGAAGTGCAAGCCTCGCCCTTCAGTGATAATAGCTTTGACCCCGTCAAAACCAATGGCTTCTTTGTAGACGCGCCGGGAAATCAGCGCGTCGAACACATCTGCCAAAGCCATAATCCTGGCCGAAACCGGGATCGCCTCGCCCGCCAATCCGTCAGGATAACCGCTGCCATCCCA
>CAIOHN010000200.1 GCA_903858105.1 uncultured Pseudomonadota bacterium
ATTGTGGATAAATTTAACGAGGCGACGGAAGCGTCAGTTCTTGTGTAGAAAAATGGGGACAGCGCCATTCAGCTGGAGTATGAACAGGGCTCTATCTTAAACTGAGTAATAATTTGTCTGGACAGTGGGGTCCACTTTAGGGGATGTTCCAGTAGAGGTTTTCGTCTTTGGACTCTGTCAGGTAAAGGACGCGGCCATCTTTTTGCATTACCCGGCATTTTTCCAGGTAATAAATGTTGGCGCGTTTGGAGTGTAGGATGGCTTTTAAGTCGGTTAATTGATCCATAATCGTGTTTAATCCATTGCTTAATTGCGGTAAAAGTTACGTTTTATACGACAAGTATTAGCCTTAATCGGCGTTGACTGCCGAGGTTGCAGTTATTTTTTTACTTGAGTCAACGCGGATTACTTGCGGAAAAATAAGTGAGTCAGCAAACTGATCACTACGCTCACCACGATCATTGAGGTTATCGGGATAAATACAAAGCTGTTCTTGTTTTGGATGCGAATGTCGCCCGGCAACTTGCCAAACCAGTTAATTAGCCAAGGGGCGTAATTTAAAATCAGCCCGATTATCAGCAGCGCTGCACCAAGGCCAATCAGAGCTTTGCCGGGTTCCATATTGCCTCCTGCCGTTGTCTTGGTATGCTGCGTTAAGCTTGAGCTAACAGCCTATGTTAGACTCCGCCAAAATACAATATTTGGATTAAACGGTACGCAACTGCCTAAACTATCCAGTTATCGTGTGCAGACATGCGGTGCAAGCCTTTACGGGTAAAATCCGTTTGTTAGATCAGAGCGTAGTTAAGGGCATCTCTAAAATCCCCTCGCCCTAAGGGCAATGCCGTTAAGTTAAGCAGCGAGTTTACGGTAGGGTCGAATTTATTCGACCTGAAAACACCCATCGTGCGAATAAATTCGCACCTACAGCTATTAACTTAACGGCATTGCCCTTAGGGAGAAGGCAATTTTTTTAGAGGCACTTTAAGCGTTTATTTTTGAACAGCGTGGCCGGTTCACGCCCAAATTTGTCGAATTATGAATCAACAGCCAATACCCAGCCGTACTATCAAAAGATTGCTGCAATCCACGCCATATTGCTTGGTGTTATTGGCGATGCTGTATTTTTTTTCGCAACCGGCCAATACCGATAGCCCGCAGCCCAGCGTCAGACAGGCGATAGAAAAGCTGTTGGCAAGCAAGCAGCATCCGCTGTTGTTGCAAGCTGATTTTTCCCAGCATAGCGATGCCTTGGTGCAACTGTATCAAATGAATGCCAATCAGTTGATTTGGCTGGGCGAGGATAGTCCTGCCAAAAATCGCGACGCGGCTTTGGCTGTGTTAAACAATGCCGCCGCCGACGGCTTGAATCCGCTTGATTACGATGCCGAACGGCTGGGCACTTACATGAAAACCGCGGTCGCCTTACCTGACGCAGCAGTGACCGAACTGGTGTCATATGACGTGGCCTTATCGGTGGCGATGTTACATTTTGTCCGCGATCTGCATGTCGGGCGGGTTGATCCGCGGCATTTAGATTACCCGATGCAATTTGCCGCCAAGTCGGCTATTGATGTGGCAGCGCTGTTGAATCAGCATCTTCAGCAACAAAGCCTGGCGGAATTACCCGTGGCTGCGGCGCCTAAAATTAAACAATACCAGCAGTTAAAACAGTTGCTGGCTACTTATCGCAGTTCGGCTTTGCCGGTTAGCAGACCGCAACTGCAGTTTGCCAAATCGCTACGCCCTGGCGATCAAGACCCCCAGTTGCCGGCGTTACGGCAACGTTTGCTTGAATTGGGCGAATTGTCGGCAGCAGATGCCGCCAAGACTGACGCGCTTTACGATCCTTTGGCGGTAGCGGCTGTGCAACGTATCCAGGAGGGGCAGGGGTTAAAGGCTGACGGCCTTATTGGCAAACAAACCCTGGCGCTTTTGAATCAATCCACGGCAGATAAAGTGGCTTTGATCGAATTGGCAATGGAACGCTTGCGCTGGCTGCCTGAGTCGCCGGAAGGGCCGAGAATTTTTGTCAATATTCCCGCCTTTCAGCTTTCGGCGTTCAGTTCGCTGGATGATCAAAATCCGCTGCGTATGAAAGTGGTCGTCGGCAAAGCGCAGACTAATCAGACGCCGATATTATGGGAGGAGATGAAGTACCTGGAGTTCATGCCGTACTGGAACATTCCAAAAAGCATTATGGACAAGGAAATTATCCCCAAATTGCAAGACGATGACGGCTATTTGGATAATCAGGACATAGAGTTGGTCGAGCGTTATTCCGACAGCGACGAAGAGACCGAAGAAAGTGTTATCGACAACATCAAACAGGGCAGGGTGCGCGCCAGACAGCGTCCTGGTAGTAGAAACCCCTTGGGTAGGGTAAAGTTTATTTTTCCCAACAAGGCGGAGGTGTATTTGCACGATACGCCAACCAAGTCAGCGTTTAACCGCGATAGACGCGATCTTAGTCACGGCTGCGTCAGAGTGGCAGAGGCTGAGAAACTGGCTGAATTTGTGCTGACGGATCAACCCGGCTGGGATCAACAAACCATCCAGCAAGCCATGGCAGGCCCAAAAACTCAGCGGGTTACTTTGAAAAGGTCAATACCGGTGCTGTTCTATTACACCACGGCTATTGTCGATCAGGACAACAAACCGCGATTTTATCCGGATATTTACGGCCAGGATGCTTTGTTGCAAGCGGCTTTGAAAAAGTCTTTAGGCGGTAACGAAGACCGGCAATTGGTGAGTAAGAACGCTAACCCGACAGTGGGCGGTTAGGCGTTTTGGTCTTGGTGAGCCTGTAAAAATCCGCTCTGGAGCTGTTGTAAAAGCCTGTTATTCCCCTCACCCCAACTCGCAGGGAGAGGGGGCTTTTACGACGGCCTTCTCCGAAATATAGATTGAATGCACTTCAACATTTTGATTTTGTTGGGCTGAGCTTTGCTTTGTCCAAGCTACATTTCTGCAAACACAAAATCTTGCGGTAGATTGCTTAGTATTTACAAGACGATAGCGACCGCTATGAAAATCTACCAATTACACCGTCAGCAACGGCTGGCTATCAATATCCAGCAAGCCTGGGAATTTTTCTCGTCGCCGCATTATCTCAACCGCATTACCCCGGATTTTTTTCATGTGGAGATTACTTCGCCAGTGCCGGATGATATTTATGCCGGCTTGCTGATCAGTTACCAAATGCAGGCCGTTTTTGGGGTGCCTATGGCCTGGATGTCCGAAGTCTGTCATTGCGATAAACCCCAGCGCTTTGTTTATCAGCAACGGGTTGGCCCGTTTAATTTCTGGAGTCACGAAGTCAAACTTACCGCCTGCCCGGAAGGCGTTGTGCTTGAAGATATTGTGTTTTATACCATGCCGTTTAGCTGGCTGGGTCAAGCGCTGCATGCGCTGTTGATAGGTAAAAAACTGCAGCAAATTTTTGATACCCGTCGTGATTACTTGCAGGCGCAATGGGGTGTTTAAGCAAAGGCTAAATACTGGCGCGGCGGCAGTTGACTTTTTTTATCGGCAGGCTTTTAATCAAGCCTGCGCAAATTCAACCTGAAGGAGACTGACATGGCTCAAGACAAAGGTTATTTGGAACAATCCGGCAATCAAGTGATTGCTATCGTTAAAAATCTGGATCGCGATGTCGAGCGCGGCGAAGACACTATAATGCTGGGCTATGGCCTGGTGTTACTGGCACCGGCTTTCGCGCCGCTGTTGCCGCCCAGCATTTTGCTGCCCTTGATGGCGATTACCTTTGCCGTGTCGGCCACCGTTGCCCGGCTGCATTTTTACAAAATGGCGCGTAAATTGACGTCAGCGGTTGAAACACTGGAAAGCCGCGACCAAACCGTTTTAAAACCGATTTCCGATGTGTTTGTCGAGCATCCCGCACAGACTTTGGCGGTGGCGTTTAATCCGTTAAAAAATTTCAAACGCACTTTGAAAAGCGTCCTGGGTGGCATGATGATCAACCCGTTTTGGGGGCCGATTTTTTATATGCTGGGCATACAGTTTTGCGAAGAAAGACAGCTATTTGTGCTGAATAAAGCGGTTATAGACGTGGAACAAAAGATCCTGCCGCCGCGTATCGATTAGTATAAAACGGGATTCAGCGGATGCCGGAGAAACGCTCCAGCCCGCTTTATTCCCGATAACTGGAGGTTTTTAAAGTTTAGCTATTGTCCTAAAGTACAGTTATACACAGAAGCTGTGGATAAACTTGTTATCAAATCGTGGGCAAACGTTTCAACTGCCCGTCCTGTGTGAAGCGCCTTTAAATTGACTAAAATTTAGACAGTGAATTTTGGGCTATTCTTGTTACATATTGCTGACAAACTTCAGCGCATCTGCGAACCACAAAGCCATTTGGCTGTTCATACTTTATGACTACACCATCTAAAGTGGACCCCGAAAACCAGACAGTAGTTTAAGCTATGCCCTGACGGAAAATAATAGGTAGGACATGAGCGAAAGCAAACGGAAGATATTTACTGGGGCACAAAAAGCCAAGGTCGCCTTGGAAGCCGTCAGAGGCG
>CAIOHN010000201.1 GCA_903858105.1 uncultured Pseudomonadota bacterium
ACTGGGGCGATGAAATCAATTTATCAAAGCTATCGGCAGGCGAATGACGCGACCGATGCGGTTCGTACCTCACCACATCCTACTGACTAAACAAACCCTAATCATCATGCTCCGCCTGCTAAACCCACTTCTGGGCATCCTAACGATACTGTATCCAGCAGCGGTTTACTTTGGTTTGCAATACTTGCAACCCTGGTCGATAGCAGCAATGCTGGCCGTGGTGCTGGCAATCAAACTGTTACTTTCCGGGCAGTCGTGGGCTCGGCCCGTGCTGGTATGTGGGCTTTTGTTTGCCGGGTTTGCCGTCTGGCGGAATAACTTTGTGTCGCTGCGGTTTTATCCTGTGCTGATGAATGCTGTAATGCTGCTAATTTTTGCCGGCAGTCTGTTTTATCCGCCCAGCATCGTGGAAAGGTTGGCGCGCTTGCAACAACCAAACTTGCCGCCGCAGGGTGTGCGTTACACCCGTCGGGTGACTCAGGTTTGGTGTGGCTTTTTTATAGTCAATGGCAGCATCGCGCTGGTCACCGCGTTGTGGAGTAGTTTTGCGTGGTGGAGTTTGTATAACGGCCTGATTGCTTATTTGTTGATTGGCTTGCTGTTTGCTGGCGAATATCTGATACGCCGCCGCACCCAAAAGCAGGATGCTTAAGATGCACGAACTTGCCCATTTACTTCCGTTTGCTGATGTTGATCAAATTGTCGCCAGGCACTGTGGATGTGACATCAGCTCCGGGCAATTTCAACAGGCGGTTAGGTATTGGCGCGAGCGACTGACCGCTGAACCGGAAACCACGGTAGCGTTATATTGCCACGATGCCTACCCGTTTGCGGTGCTGCTGTTTGCCGCCTGGCACGCCGGCAAAAAAGTCTGGCTACCAGCCAACAACGCTGCCGGTACTGCAGCGCAATTGACCCAAAATCAATGCCATTTATTAGGCGATTGGCGGATTCATATAGACGATGTGCTCACAGAATATGCGCCAACTGTATCGGTATTTAGCCCATTGCATCCACAGCAAACCGAGCTGGTGATTTTTACCTCAGGCTCCACTGGCGAAGCCAAAGCCATACCCAAAACCTTGCAGCAGTTACAAACGGAAATCAACACTTTGGAGCAGTGCTGGGGCCGGCAGCTTGGCGACGGCACAGTGCTAGGCACCGTCAGCCAGCAACACATTTATGGTTTGCTGTTTCGGGTGTTATGGCCGTTGGCGGCAGGACGCTGTTTTCAGAGTAAGGCGGCCTTGTCGCCGGAGGTTTTGGTCAAGCAAGCCTCGCCTGCCTGCTGGATCGCCAGCCCAGCGCATTTGAAACGTCTGGATGACGATTCGCCTTGGGATGAACTGGCTAACTTATCGCTTATTTTCAGTTCAGGCGGCGTTTTACCCACGGCTGCCGCAACACAAATTGCTGAGCAGGTTAGGCAAGCGGTGATAGAGATCTATGGCAGCAGTGAAACCGGCGGTATCGGCTGGCGGCAATATCCGGCACAAAACTGGACGCTGTTTCCCGGCATGCAGCTGAGTAACCACAACGACAGCTGGTATCTGGATTCGCCGTATCTGCCCGACCAACCTGATTTTGAACTGGACGATTGTTTGAGCTCACAAGCCAACAGCCAATTTTTATTGCTCGGCCGCCGTGACCGCACGGTTAAAATAGAGGAAAAGCGGCTGTCGTTATGCGAATTGGAGCGCCGCTTGACAGACAGCCTATGGTTAGAGGAGGCGGCTGCAGTTGTTGTAAATCATCATCGCGATACCGTCGCCATCGCCGCCGTATTGTCAGAGGAAGGCAAACACTGTCTGCGCAGTGAAGGTCGAACAAACATCATCAAGCTGCTGCGAGCCGAGCTGGCCCATTGGTTTGAAGCGATATTGCTGCCCCGCAAATGGTTGTTTCTGTCGCAGTTGCCGCTCACGCCACAAGGCAAACTCGACCATGACCTGCTGCGCCAATTACTAGCGCCAGCCGGCGATAAACTGCCACAGTTGCAATCGGCAGATTTGCTGGATAACCGGGCACAGTTACAGCTTAAGGTGTTGGCCAGTCTGGTGTATTTTCCGGACCATTTTCCAAATTACCCGATCTTGCCGGGCGTGGTGCAAATCGGTTGGGCAGAACATTTCGCTAAAATTCTGTTCCCGATTAATCAGCCTTTTTGCCGGATGGAAGTCATTAAATTCATCAAACCCATTCTGCCGGACTGCGAATTGACCTTGCAACTAACCTGGAAAGCCGACAGCGGCAAGCTGTATTTTCAGTTTAAAGCCCATGGAGACAACTATAGTTCCGGGCGGCTGGTGTATGGTGTCACAGTATGAAAATCTGTTTAATTATCCCGGTCTACAACCACGAAGCTGCCATCCCACATTTATTGGCCAAACTGCAGCCCTTGGGCTTGCCCTGCCTGCTGATCAATGATGGCAGTTCACCCCGCTGTAGTCAGGTGTTGCGGGATTGCGCCCAGCAATACAGCGATTGGCTGACGCTATTTGAAAGACCGCAAAATGGCGGCAAGGGTGCTGCAGTGATTGATGGTTTTAAGCAAGCGATTGCCTTGGACTATAGCCACGCCATCCAAATCGATGCCGATGGTCAGCATGATGTGACTGATATTCCGCACATGCTGCAACTAAGCCAAAACCAGCCAGCTGCGATGATACTCGGTAAGCCGCAGTACGCCGCCGATGCGCCGAAAAGCCGGGTCTATGGTCGGCAATTTACCAATCTATGGATCTGCATCAATAGCTTGTCGCTAGCCATTGCCGATGGCATGTGCGGCTTGCGTGTATATCCGCTGGCAACTGTGGCTGAATTGCTTGAATCCGGTTCGCTAGCGCAGGGCATGGCGTTTGACATCGATATTGCGGTGCGACTGTATTGGCTGGGTACACCCGCCATCAATCATCCTACCCAAGTCAGTTACCCTTTGGATGGTGTGTCGCATTTTGATATGTGGCAGGATAATCTGCAGATTTCCAAAATACACGCCCGGCTGTTTTTTGGCATGCTGCCGCGTATCCCCAAACTGTTATTCCGGCACTTTAGATGAAGCCATCGCCGCATTGGTCCGATATCCAGGAACGCAGCCTGATATGGGGTATGCAACTGCTGTTTGCTGTGTATCGGCTGTGCGGACGTTGGCTGTTACAGGTATTTTTATATCCGGTAGTGCTGTATTACTGGCTGAGTAACCGCTCCGCCCGGCAGGCCAGTCGTGACTATCTGCGGCGACTAAGTTTAATGGCGCCGCATCTGGGGTTATCCGGCAGTCTATGGTGCAGTTATCGACACTTCATCAGCTTTGCCAATGCCATCATCGACAAACTGGCGGCGTGGGCGGGAACACTATCTGTTGCAAACATTGAATTTAGCGGCCGCGATGCCTTATTGACTGATTTGCAGAACGGCCGCGGCGCATTGTTGCTGGCTTGTCATCTTGGCAACCCAGAAGTCTGCCGAGTTATTGCCAGTCAGGATGACCACATTAAAATCAACGTGCTGGTGCACACCAAGCACGCCGAGCAATTTAATCGCTTATTACAGCGCTATAACCCTGCCAGTGGCTTAAATTTGCTGCAAGTCACCGACATCAATGCGGCCACCGCCATATTGCTGGCCGAAAAAATTGAGCAGGGTGAACTCGTAATCATCGCTGCCGACCGCACCCCGGTAGGGCATAGCCAGCGAGTCAGTCAGGTAAACTTTCTGGGTGCGACAGCGTTATTGCCACAAGGCCCGTTCATTCTGGCCGGCTTGCTGAAATGCCCGGTATACAGTCTGTTTTGCCTGAAACACGCGGAGAAACACCGGATTATTTTCGAAGCCTTTAGCGAAAACCTAAGTTGGCCCCGCAACCAACGGGAAACCGCCCTTCAACAAGCAGCGCAACGTTATGCTGATCAATTGCAACAGCATTGCCTGCAAGCACCGCTGCAATGGTTTAATTTTTATGATTTTTGGCGAAGATAAGCGCCGAACAAAACCTATCCCATTGGCATGCACCTCAACGCGGCATCAGAGCCATGTATAATTTAACCTCCCGAAACTGCAAAACGCCCGCTGATAAATGCCTGCTTCACGACTCGACTGGCTGGACATATTTTGACAACACAAACTAGGCCTGTGCTGTTCGACGGCTCGGCGTTGACCATCGAAGACATTGTGGCTTTGGCCCACCAGCAAGCCACGCCGCTGTTAAGTGAACAAACCGATTTCATCGCCCACATCGACAAAGGCGCGTCTTTTGTCGATAGGTTGTTAAAGGAAGAAGGCTGCGTCTATGGCGTAACTACGGGCTATGGTGACTCCTGTACCGTTGCGGTGCCATTAGCATTGGTTGAGCAATTACCGGTTCATCTTTACACCTTTCATGGCTGCGGCTTGGGTGATTATTTTTCTGCGGTGCAAACAAGGGCCATTCTAGCGACACGACTCACCAGCTTGGCGCTGGGGTATTCCGGCGTGCGCTATCGACTGTTGCAACAATTAATCACATTACTTCAGCTAGATATTCTACCGTTGATACCGCAGGAAGGTTCGGTCGGTGCCAGCGGTGATTTAACGCCGTTGTCGTATCTGGCGGCAGTGTTGGCGGGTGAGCGCGAGGTGCTGTACCAACAAAAACGCCAGCCGGCGGCAGCCGTTTTTAAAACCTTGCAGATTCAGCCGTTACACTTTAAGCCCAAGGAAGCACTGGCCATCATGAACGGCACGGCGGCAATGACCGGCCTGGCCTGTTTGGCTTGGCAACGGGCGGCGTATTTATCGCAGTTTGCCACCCGCATCAGCAGTCTGGCGGTGGTCGCGTTGCAAGGCAACGCCTATCATTTTGACGAAAAACTGTTTTCCTTGAAACCGCATCCTGGGCAGATGCGTGTAGCCGCACGAATGCGTGACGATTTGCAATGTCATGAGCAGGCTCCGCGCAATGACAGCCGCTTGCAGGATCGTTATTCCTTACGTTGTGCACCTCATGTAATCGGCGCGCTGGAAGATGCTTTGCCCTGGCTACGGCAACTGATCGAAACCGAGCTGAACAGCGCCAACGA
>CAIOHN010000202.1 GCA_903858105.1 uncultured Pseudomonadota bacterium
CTATCGAAGACGGTCTGGACGAAAACGACTGGGATGGTTGGAAATATCAAACCGAAAAATTGGGCAATCGCATCCAGTTGGTCGGCGACGACTTGTTCGTGACCAACCCTGCCATTCTGAAAGAAGGCATCGACAAAGGCATTGCCAACTCCATTCTGATCAAAGTCAACCAAATCGGCACCTTGACCGAAACTCTGGCTGCTATCGATATGGCAGGTAAAGCCGGTTACAGTGCGGTAGTTTCACATCGTTCAGGCGAAACCGAAGACACCACCATTGCTGACCTGGTTGTTGCTACCGGCACCGGCCAAATCAAAACCGGTTCTTTGAGCCGTTCTGACCGTGTTGCCAAATACAACCGTCTGATGAAAATCGAAGACGAGTTGGGCGACAAAGCAAAATACGCCGGTCGCAGCGCGTTCAAAATGCTGTCTTAATATAGAAAATGCAGGCTGGGTTGAACGCTAGCGTAAACCCAGCTATAAATCTGACAGTTGGGTTGAGTTTGACTTAACCCAGTTGCCGATTTAAGCATAGAGAGCCGTCATTAAAACGCTGATCATCATCCTAATGTTACTGATAGCCCACTTCCAGTATCGGTTGTGGCTGGGTGACGCCAGTGTCTCGCAGATTAGCGATTATCGCGAACGTCTCGATACCCTGACCAAGGAAGCGCAGGAAAAAAAGGAACGCAACGATTCATTGTATGCGGAGGTGCTGGATTTGCGTCGTGGATTGGAAACCATAGAAGAACGCGCCCGCTACGAGTTGGGCATGATCAAGGAAAACGAAACCTTCTTTCAAGTGCTTGAGTAGAGCGTGAAGCAAATTCTCCAATGTTGGGCCGTAGTGCCCGCAGCCGGTGTCGGTAAACGCATGCAAGCCGACCGCCCCAAACAATATCTGCCGTTAGCCGGTAAAACCGTCATCGAACACACGCTTAGCCGCTTGTTGGAATCGGGAGCTTTTCAAAAAGTGGCTGTGGCGATTTCTGTGGAAGATCCTTACTGGCCCGAACTGGCGATTTCTGAAAATCCTGACGTGATTACTGCGCCCGGCGGCAAGGAGCGCGCTGATTCAGTATTGTCGGCCTTGAAATCCCTGCAAGGTTTGGCGGCCGAAGATGATTGGGTGCTGGTGCACGACGCGGCGCGGCCCTGTCTGACGGCATCTGATATTCATTATCAGATCGAATCCTTAAAAAACGACGCGGTCGGCGGTATTTTGGCTTTGTCTTCGCACGACACGCTTAAACACGTCGATGGTGACACGATTACTGGCACAGTAGACCGTAAACACATCTGGCGGGCTTTGACACCGCAAATGTTTAGATACGGCATGCTGCGTGACGCCTTGCAGCAAACTGAAGGCAATCCAGCCGTTACCGACGAAGCCAGTGCGCTAGAGTTGCTGGGTTTTCAACCCAAAATCGTTGAAGGGCGGCCAGACAATATCAAAATCACCCGGCCCGAAGATCTGGCGCTGGCGCAATTCTATATGGAGCAACAATTATGATCCGCGTTGGCCAAGGTTACGACGTGCACCGCTTTAACGACGGCGACCACATTATTTTAGGTGGCGTCAGCATACCTTACGAAAGAGGCCTGGAAGCGCATTCCGATGGTGACGTGGTATTACACGCCTTGGCTGATGCCATTCTTGGCGCGGCGGCGCTGGGCGACATTGGTAAGCATTTTCCTGATACCGATCCTGAATTCAAAGGTGCCGATAGTCGGGTATTGCTGCGGCATGTTTATAAAATTGTTCAGGAAAAAGGTTACAAGCTGATTAATGCCGATGTGACCATCATTGCTCAGGCGCCTAAAATGCTGCCGCATGTACCGGCTATGCGCGCCAATATCGCCGCTGATTTATTAGTCGATGTAGATTTCATCAACGTCAAAGCCACCACCACTGAAAAACTGGGATTTGAAGGCCGTAAGGAAGGCATCGCCGTGCAAGCGGTGGTGCTGATCGAGAAATAGGCCGGTGTACACCACGGCGCAGATCGACATTCCCAACTGGCCTTATGCGTTTGGCGGGCCTTCCGGTACGGGCGATATTAAAGCCGAAGCTGACGACTTTGTCGTCGAAGAAATATTGTCGTTCACGCCGCAAGGTAGCGGCGAGCATATATTTTTGTACATCGAAAAAGTCGGCGAAAACACTGAGTATGTAGCGCGTTTGCTGGCGCGGCATGCCGGGGTCAGGCAGCGTGATGTCAGCTACGCGGGTATGAAAGACCGGCATGGTCGCACACGGCAATGGTTCAGCGTCTGGTTGCCGGGTAAGGAAGACCCTGATTGGTCGGGACTGGAAAGCGACAATCTGCGGATTTTGCAAACCATTCGTCACGCCCGCAAGTTAAAGCGCGGGGTTCTGGCCGGTAATCGCTTTAGCTTGGTGGTTCGCAATTGGCAGGGCTCGCAGGACGTTGCCGACCGGCAACTACAGCAAATTCAGACTCAGGGTTTTCCCAATTACTTTGGCGCGCAGCGTTTTGGTCATCATGGTCAAAATATCAATCGGGCATTGGCGATGTTCGCCGGTTCTAAAGTTAAACGCGAACAGCGCTCGCTTTATTTATCGGCAGCCCGCTCGTATTTGTTCAACCTCATTTTGGGTTTGCGAGTGGACAAGGGAAGTTGGAATTGGCCATTGACGGGCGACATATTTAATTTGGCAGGCAGCCATAGTTGTTTTGTCGGCGATGCTGCCGATGCGGGTTTGGCCGAACGTGTCGCGCAAGCGGATATTCATCCCACTGCGGTGATGTGGGGCAAGGGTGGCATTTTGGCGGATGCAGAGGCCGGCGCTATAGAAAATGCCGTGATTGCCGCTAACCCTTTATTGGCTGAGGGTTTGGTTGCGTTTGAGTTGGAAGCAGATCGGCGACCTTTGCGGGTAATGCCGCAATCCTTGTCGTGGCAATGGCAGGCTGATCAATTGCAACTAAACTTTACCCTGCCTGCCGGTAGCTATGCCACCGCCTTGTTGCGGGAAATCGTTGCGGAGAGCTAGTCCGACGGTTGAGCCGTTTTTCTTGAATTAGCTTTGATAAAAGCCCGTTTTGGGTTGTAATCGCAGCAAACCTATAATTCATACATAAACAGTCACGCGTGCGGTATAAAATAATTATTCTCAATTCATGATGTCCGAAAGCGTCCAAACAACTGGACAAACCGACAATAGCTTTGATGATCCTTTGCTGCTGGCCTTGCTGTCAGTCTGCAAGTTATTACACATCCCACAAACGGCCACCGCGCTGGTAGCCGGCCTGCCTTTAATCGATAACAAACTGACGCCAGCTTTATTTGTGCGCGCGGCGGAACGGGCGGGCTTTAGCAGCAAGTTGTTACGTCGACCGCTACAGAATATTTCCAGTTTGGTGTTGCCGGCGGTATTGTTGCTTAAAGACGGTAACGCCTGCGTGTTGATCGGCAAAGACGCCGAAAATTTCACCATAATCTTGCCGGAAACCGAAAGCGGCGAGAAAGTCGTCAGCCTGACGGAATTACAAGCCATTTACAGCGGTTCAGCTTTTTTTGTGCAGCTACAGCATCGATTTGATGGTCGCACTAGCGAGTCGGCTGTACCCAAGGTTAAACATTGGTTTTGGGATGTGCTGTACAAATCCTGGCCGATTTACGCCGAAGTGCTGGCGGCATCTTTGCTGATTAATTTGTTTGCCTTGGCATCGCCGCTGTTTTTCATGAATGTTTATGATCGGGTGGTGCCCAATCACGCGCTGGAAACCCTGTGGGTATTGAGCATTGGCGTGTTGATCGTGTTTGGTTTTGAACTGCTTATGAAGTTGCTGCGCAGTTACTTTATCGATGCGGCCGGCAAGCGCGCCGATATTATTTTGTCGGCCACGATTTTTGAAAAACTGATGAATATCCGTATGGAGGCCAGGCCGCCTTCCGTAGGCGCGTTTGCCAACAATCTAAACGAATTTGAATCGTTTCGTGAGTTCTTGACGTCGGCTACCTTGGTCACGTTGATCGATTTGCCGTTTTTATTTTTATTTTTGCTGATTATTTATAGCTTGGGCGGTTATCTGGCCTTAATCCCCTTGGCTATTTTGCCATTAGCGATTGTGATCGGTATTGCTTTGCAGGTACCGCTGAAAAACACCATCAACGCCATGTTCAAATTTGGCGGCGAAAAAAACGCCACCTTAGTCGAAGCCCTGTCCAATTTAGAAACCATTAAAACCACCGGCGCGGAAGGCCAGCTACAACGCCGCTGGGAACAGAATATCGGCGAAATAGCCAAGCTCGGATTAAAATCACGCTTCTATGCCGGGCTTGGTATCAATTTAACCGCATTCTTGCAGCAATTGGCGTCGGTTTTAGTGGTAATCGCTGGCGTGTACCGCATTACCGATGGCGACTTGACCACCGGTGGCTTGGTGGCATGCACCATGTTGACTGGGCGAGCCTTGGCGCCGGTGGGGCAGTTGGCTGCCTTGTTCACCCGCTATCATCAGGCAGTTGCGGCCCTGGGGTCTTTAAACAAGATGATGGCTTTGCCGGTAGAGCGCGAGGAAGGTCAGCAATATTTGCATCGCCCGCGTTTTAGCGGCGAGATCGAATTTAAGAATATCAGCTTCAGTTATCCGCAACAGCCAGTCACTGCGCTGCATGAGGTGTCGTTTAAAATCAAGGCAGGCGAGCGAGTAGCCTTTATTGGCCGCATCGGTTCCGGTAAAAGCACCGTGGAAAAATTGATGCTGGGTTTATATCAGCCGCAGCAAGGCTCAATATTAATTGACGGTACTGATATTGCGCAGATCGATCCCGCTGATTTACGCCGGCAAGTAGGCTACGTGCCGCAGGATATTGCGCTGATGTTTGGCAGCGTAAAGGACAATATCGTGTTGGGATCACGCTATGCGGACGATGCCGCCATCTTAAAGGCGGCGGAAATCGCCGGTGTTGATCACTTTATCAATAAGCACCCGGCTGGTTTTGATTTGCAGGTGGGTGAGCGTGGTGCATCTTTGTCGGGCGGTCAGCGGCAAAGCATTGCTCTGGCCAGAGCCATGCTGTTGTCACCGCCGGTTTTTATCATGGACGAGCCTACCAATGCGATGGATAACAGTAGCGAAGAAGCCTTTAAACAACGATTTGCCGCGCATTTGCAGCAGCAGCAGACTTTGATTTTGGTGACGCATCGCATGTCATTACTCAGTTTAGTGGATAGGTTGATAGTGATGGACGGCGGTCATATCGTGGCCGACGGCCCCAAAGAGCATGTCTTGGAAGCGCTGCGCCAAGGCCAGATTAAGGTGGCCGGTTAATATGCTGAATAAAATTGCTCAATGGCGCGCAGCTAACCGTTACCGCAACGAGGATCAGCGCTTTTTAAGCGATGTCAACGCTGCTAACCTTTACGAACTGCCTTTACAAAGCCATTTGATTTTGTGGATTTCGCTGGTTTTTGTTTTGGTTGCGTTAATCTGGGCAGGCTTTGCAAATCTGGATGAAGTGACGCGCGGCGACGGCAAGACCATACCCTCCAGCCAAGTGCAGGTGGTGCAGAACCTGGAAGGCGGTATCGTCTCCGAGATTTTGGTGCAGGAAGGTCAGTTGGTTGACAAGGATCAAGTGTTGCTGCAACTGGATCAGGTAAGGTTTGCGTCGTCGTTTAAGGAAGCAAAATCAAAATATTATGAGTTGCTGGCAAATACCGCGCGTTTAAATGCGGAAATTAATGGCACACCGTTGACTATTCCGGAAGAGGTTTTGAAAAACGCGCCGCAAGTGGCCGAGAACGTTAAACAATTGTTAGCGTCCAAGCAAAACGAAATCCGCTCCAATTCTGATATTTATACCGAGCAAGTGCGGCAAAAAGAGCAGGAAATCGTCGAGATTCAGTCAAAAAGCGAGCAGTTATCGCGTAGTTATAAAATGTTGCAGGATGAAGTGAAAATGTCCGAGCCGCTGGTGGCGGACGGGGCGATGTCGCAAGTGGAATTATTACGTTTACAACGCGCCGCCAACGATTTAAAAGGAGATTTAAATTCTGCCAATTTGGCGGTGCCGCGCTTGCGTTCGTCCTTGGATGAGGCGCGCAATAAGTTGGCTGAGATCAAAATTCGCTTTAAAACCGAAGCCTTGAAAGAGCTCAATGAAGTAAAGGCAGAACTGGATCGCACCTCGGAGTCAGCGGTGGCTTTGGAAGATAGAGTCAGCCGCACCAGAGTGCTGTCGCCGGTTAAAGGCACGGTAAAACGGATCAAAGTAGCCACGGTGGGCGGGGTGATTCAGCCGGGTATGGATTTACTGGAAATCGTACCTTTGGAAGATCAATTGCTGATTGAGGCAAAAATTCGACCAGCTGACATTGCTTTTCTTCGCCCTGGACAGAAAGCTGTGGTAAAACTAAGTGCGTACGACTTTTCTATTTACGGCGGACTGGACGCCTCGCTGGAGCATATCAGCGCCGATAGTATTCCTGGTGAAAGGAAAGATGAAGAAAATTATTATTTGATCCGCTTGCGCACCGCCAAAAATTATCTGGAAAAAGGTGGTAAACGCCTGGAAATTATTGCCGGAATGACGGCGGAAGTGGACATCCTGACCGGCAAAAAAACTGTACTCGATTATCTTTTAAAGCCCATATTGAAAGCCAGAGATCGGGCCTTAAAAGAACGATAACCTAACAATAATTATATATCTGTGGCTAACATACTGATTTATTCCACCAATCCCAAGCTGACGGCGCAGTGGACACATGCGTTGATCGCGGAATACAACGTCAGTATGCTGCAAAGTATTCACAGCGAATATACTGCCGATGCCATCATTTTGGACGCAAAGAAGCTGGATGACGACGCTGGTTTATTAGCGGTTTTGGCCAAAAAAAATACCCGATTCCTGGTGATAGGGATGAATTGGCCTGAGCATAAGCAGATTGATGCCTTAATTAATGGGGCGGCCGGCTATTGCGAACAATCTGAGGTTTCTGAATTGCTGATCCGGGCTGTAGCCTGCATCTTGTCTGGAGATATTTGGATTCGTCGAGCTTTGGTGCCCAAAGTGATTGGCGTGTTGACCAGCGTCAGGCGAACTCGCATGGAGCCTAACACCGCGGAAACCGAGGAAAAGCTTAGGGTGCTTGCCAGCCTTTCCGTGCGCGAAGTGGAGGTAGCCAATATGATACGCCAAGGGGAAAGCAATAAGCGCATCGCGCTTGCCATGAATATATCCGAAAGAACTGTTAAAGCCCATTTATCCTCGATTTTTAGGAAGTTAAGCGTGGATGATAGGTTGCGGTTAGCCATATTGTTAAAAGAAATTGACCAATATCAGAGAGGTATGTCATGAAGTTGAGTAGAGGATTGAGTGTAGGGATTGTTTTGCAATTGGGCTGCATGTCTAATGGTCATGCATTGAATTTGCAAGAATCCATTCAAAAAGTTTTGGATGAAAACCCGAAAATTCAAGCGGCCAAGTCAGAAAGACTGGCAGTTGAAGAGGAAGTCGGCCAAGCCAAAGCCGGGTATTTCCCGACTGTGGATGTGACGGCCGGTATTGGCTGGGAAGAGTCAAATAACCCTACCACGCGTGGTCGCGGCGACGGCTCGGTGTTTTATCATCGAGAAGAAGGCGCTGTGCTGGCGCGGCAAATGTTGTTCGACGGTTTGGCGACGCCTAGCGAAGTTGATAGGCAGGAAGCTCGCACCGACTCCAGGGCCTACACGGTATTTGGGCAATCTGAAATTACCGCTTTGGACGGCGTTGAAGCGTATATCAAGGTCTTGCGTCGGCAGGAGTTGCTGAATTTAGCCAAAGATAATCTGCAACTGCATCAGCGTACCAACGATCAAATTCGCATGCGTAGCGAACGCGGTGTCGGTAAACGGGCAGATGTGGATCAATCGATGGGCCGGGTCGCGTTGGCTGAAAAAAATGTGTTGTCTGAGGTCGGTAATCTGAAAGATGCCGAGACCAGCTTTCTGCGAGTGATCGGTACGCTACCGGAAGCAATCGAGCCTATCGCCGAGCCAGGCTCTGCCTTACCGCAAAACCTGGATCAAGCGATTGAAGAGGCGCTGGCTGATCATCCGATTTTGAAATCTGCCAATTCGGACATCGACTCTGCCTTTGCGCAGCATAGCACCGCTAAGGCGCCTTATTTTCCGCGGTTTGATATAGAAACCGGGGTTAGCCATAACTACAATCTGGATGGCATACGCGGTACCAATTCTGATATGACTGCGATGCTGCGGATGCGCTACAACATTTTTAACGGCGGCAAGGATGTGGCCAGACGCGAACAAACTGCGCAGTTAATAAATCAGGCCAAGGATATTCGCGACAACACGCATAGACAGGTGATTGAAAGCATGCGCTTGTCTTGGGTGGCGCACCAAACCGTAAAAAGTCAGTTGGAGTTTTTTAAGCAGCACGTCGATTCCAGCGAAAAGACCATAGCCGCATACCAGCAGCAATTTAATATTGGTCAGCGGACTTTGCTGGATTTACTCGACACGTTCAATGAATCCTATATCGCTAAAAGCTCGTATATCAACGCTAAATATGACGAATTATTCTCGCAGTTTCGGATTTTGGCGAGCAAAGGCCAGTTGAATAAATTCTTGGGAACCACCTTACCGCAAGAAGTTAAGCCACTGAACTCGGCCGGGTGATCCATCATTTTAAAATTTAAGCTATTGTCCAAAAGTCTACCTGCAGCATTGTCTGCTGCGGGTAGCGTCCTTGATTGTCACTAAGGTATTTGAGCAAAAAAATGCTGTCTAACCGGTTAAGGGTCAGCGACTGGGTAGTAAAGTAGAATTATTGCTTTGCTCGTCCTTGAGCAAAAAATAAGCTTAAGCTTTTTTGGCGAGATGCAATACGGCTTCTGAGACTATATCCAGCAATTCATTGCCGCCTTGTTGCACGTATTCAATGATTTGCTTGCGCATGCGCGGTTCCCAAGAGTTTCTGATATGTTGTTCAATGCCTTGAATGGCAAGCTCTCTATCGGGTTCTGACTTAAAAAAAGCGCCAATGTTGTTGGCCATTTTTATGAGGTTGTTGTTGTCCATGATTTATGCGGCTGATTCTTGATAATGTTGTAAGCGATGAGGGTGAGTATAGATCACATGGTTTTCGTTGCGGGCGAAACCTACCAAGGTTAAACCGCATTCTTCAGCCAGTTGAATAGCCAAAGCAGTGGGTGCTGAGATGGCTACCAATACGGTAATGCCAACGCTAGCCGCTTTTTGTACCATTTCGTAGCTGGCGCGGCTAGTCACCAATAGCCAGCCATTTTCAAAATCGCTGCCGGCTTTTGCCAGCGAGCCGATTAGTTTATCCAGGGCGTTGTGGCGACCAACGTCTTCTCTTACCGCAACTATACCGCGTTCTGGATGCAACCAGGCCGCCGCATGCACTGCGCCGGTCAGTTTGTTAAGCGATTGTTTTTCGACCATCTCGGCAAAGCCTCGGCTTAACAGGGCGGCATTCAGGCTGACGCCCTGACCAACAGGGCGAGGATGTCTGATCGCTTGTTCCAGCGTACTGGCGCCGCATAAACCACAGCCGGTTCTGCCGGTCATGTTTTTGCCTTTACCGTGCAGCTTTTCAAAGCGATGTTCTGGAATGCTCATGCGCACTTCAACGCCTTTGGACCGCTGTACCACGCGTACCGATTGCAGTTCCGACGGCGCAGCAATGATCTCTTCGGTAATGCTGAAACCTAGCGCAAAATCTTCCAGGTTAAGCGGGGTAGTTAGCATCACGACATGAGGAATGGTGTTGTAGACCAACACCACCGGTACTTCCTCGGCGACGTAATCATCCTTGGCTGTATGAACTGCGCCGCGCCAGCTATCGAAAGTACCGGTTCGATAGCTGGTCCAGCCTAGTTCGGTTGCGACATCATCCATCAGACTGTTTGCAGGCTACTCGTTGACCGCGATGCGGTTTTCCAGCAAGGATTCTTGGTCGTCAGAGAAGCTACGATACTGTTTTTGCCATTCCGACGGTTGGGTAACTTTGGCGACATGTACCGCTGTGACTTTATATTCCGGACAGTTGGTGGCCCAGTCGGAATTGTCGGTGGTGATGACATTGGCACCCGAATGCGGGAAATGGAAGGTGGTATAAACCACGCCGGGTTGCATCTTGTCGGTAATGATGGCGTGCATTACTGTTTCGCCGGTCCGGCTTTTTACGCCAACCCAGTCGCCGTCTGCGATACCCAGTACTTCGGCATCGTGCGGATGGATTTCCAATTTATCTTCACTATGCCAAGCGACATTGTCGGTGCGTCGCGTTTGCGCGCCCACGTTGTATTGCGACAAAATCCGGCCAGTGGTCAGGATCAATGGATATTTGCTGCTGGTACGCTCTTCGGTTGGGACATACTCGGTGAGCATGAAACGACCTTTGCCGCGCACGAAATGGTCGGCATGCATAATCGGCGTGCCGTCTGGCGTTTCATCGTTGCATGGCCATTGAATACTGCCCATTTCGTCGATTTTCTCGTAACTGACGTGAGCAAATTGCGGTGTCAGGCTGGCGATTTCTGCCATGATTTCCGAAGGATGGTTATAGTGCATGGGGTAGCCCAGTGCGTTAGCCAAGTCTTGAGTAGCTTCCCAATCTTCTTTGCCAGCCAGTGGCGTCATGACTCTGCGAACCGGCGAGATGCGGCGTTCGGCATTGGTAAACGTACCGTTTTTCTCCAGGAATGAGGCGCCTGGCAAAAATACGTGAGCGAATTTGGCTGTTTCGTTCAGGAATAGATCCTGGACGACGATGCATTCCATTTCCCGCAAGGCGTGATGCACATGGCTGATGTCAGGATCGGATTGAGCGATGTCTTCGCCTTGCACGTACAAGCCCTTGAAGCTGCCGTCGATTGCGGCGGCAAACATGTTGGGGATGCGCAAGCCAGGTTCGGCTGCCAAGGTGACGCCCCAGGCGGCTTCGATTTGATGGCGGGTTGCGTCATCGGAAACATGGCGATAGCCGACGAACTCATGCGGGAATGAACCCATGTCGCATGAGCCTTGTACGTTGTTTTGTCCGCGTAGCGGGTTAACGCCAACGCCTTCGCGACCAATGTTGCCGGTCGCCATTGCCAGGTTAGCTATGCCGATTACGGTAGTTGAACCTTGACTGTGTTCGGTAACGCCCAAACCGTAATAGATTGCGCCATTACCGCCGGTAGCATAAAGCCGAGCAGCGCCGCGAATCTCTTCAGCGCTGACGCCGGTTAATTCCGCGACCGCTTCCGGCGAGTTTTGTGGCAGGGAGACAAAGGTTTTCCATTTAGTAAACGATTCGATATCGCAACGTTCCAATGCAAACTGTTCATCGGCCAAGCCTTCGGTGACGATGACATGCGCCAGCGCGGTAACGATGGCAACATTGGTGCCAGGACGTAGTTTAAGGTGGTAGTCGGTTTGGACATGCGGGCTGTTACTGACTAAATCGATGCTGCGCGGGTCAACGACAATCAGTTTTGCACCTTGACGCAAGCGACGTTTCATCAACGAACCAAATACCGGGTGGCCGTCGGTCGGGTTGGCGCCTATTACCAATATCACATCGGACTGCATCACCGAGTCAAAAGTCTGGGTGCCGGATGATTCGCCAAAAGTGACTTTTAAGCCGTAACCGGTTGGCGAATGGCAAACGCGGGCACAGGTGTCAACGTTGTTATTGCCGAAACCGGCGCGGATCAGTTTCTGTACCAGATAAGCTTCTTCATTGGTGCAGCGTGACGATGTCAGGCCGCCGATAGAGTCTTTGCCGTATTTGGCTTGTAGCTGTTTGAAGCGGTCTGCAGCAAACTGAACGGCCTCGTCCCAGCTGACTTCGCGCCACGGGTCGGTAATCTTTTCGCGCACCATCGGGGTGGTGATGCGATCTTTATGCGTTGCGTAACCAAAGGCAAAGCGGCCTTTGACGCACGAGTGACCGTGGTTGGCTTGGCCGTTTTTATCCGGCACCATGCGTACCAGTTGTTCGCCTTTCATTTCGGCTTTAAACGAGCAGCCTACGCCGCAATAGGCGCAAGTTGTAATCGTGCTATGTTCCGGTACGCCGGCATCAATCACTGATTTTTCCATCAGCGTGGCGGTTGGGCAAGCCTGTACACAGGCGCCGCAAGAGACGCATTCTGATTCCATGAACGGCTGATTCTGGCCTGGGGAGACTTTTGAATCAAAACCGCGACCATCGATAGTCAAGGCAAATGTACCCTGGACTTCTTCGCAGGCGCGCACGCAACGCGAACAAACGATACATTTGGCGGGGTCGAAGCTGAAATACGGGTTGCTGGTGTCTTTTGTGGAATCCAGGTGATTTTCGCCTTCAAAGCCATAGCGCACCTCGCGTAAGCCTACCTGACCGACGGTATCTTGTAATTCGCAGTCGCCGTTGGCCGCGCAAGTCAAACAGTCCAGCGGGTGATCGGAAATATAGAGTTCTGCGATACCGCGTCTGATACTGGCCAGCTTGTCGTTTTGGGTGCAGACCTTCATGCCCTCAGCAACCGGTGTGGTACATGAGGCAGGATAGCCGCGCGCGCCTTCGATTTGCACCAGGCACATCCGGCAGGAACCGAAGGGCTCTAGACTGTCGGTGGCGCACAGCTTAGGAACAGTAATACCCGCTTCCGCAGCGGCCCGCATCACTGAACTGCCGGCATTGACGGTAACCTTTTGGCCGTCGATTTCCAGAGTAACTTGACTAGCAGATAAACTCGCAGGAGTTCCGTAATCTATTTCGTTATGGTCAGACATATTTATCTCCTGGTAATCGATCAGGCTTTGGTGGCTTGCAGGCCAAAGTCTTCAGGGAAATGATTCAGCGAGCTTAACACCGGAAACGGAGTCATGCCGCCCATCGCACACAATGAACCGTAGGTCATGGTGTCGCATAAATCGCGCAATAGCGCGGTATTCTTGTCCTTGTTAACGCCGTCGACGATACGGTCGATTACTTCCACGCCGCGTGTCGAGCCAATTCGGCACGGTGTGCATTTGCCGCAGGATTCTTCCACGCAAAATTCCATGGCGTAGCGGGCCATATCCGCCATATTGACGGTGTCGTCGTGCACCACGATGCCACCGTGACCCAATACCGCCGAGATTGCGGCAAAGGCTTCGTAATCGAGGGGCGTATCGAACTGGCCTTCATGCAGGTAAGCGCCCAATGGGCCGCCGACTTGCACCGCGCGGATCGGTCTACCGCTGGCGGAACCGCCGCCGTAATCGTAGAGGATTTCGCGTAATGTCATACCGAAGGCAGCTTCAAACAGGCCAGGGTGCTTGATGTTGCCAGCCAATTGCAAAGGTAGGGTACCGCGCGAACGGCCCATGCCATAATTTTTATAGTATTCGCCGCCTTTATCCAAAATAATCGGCACCGAAGCCAGGGAAATGACGTTGTTAACTACAGTAGGTTTGCCGAACAGGCCGACGATAGCAGGCAGTGGTGGCTTGAAACGCACCAGGCCGCGTTTGCCTTCCAGGCTTTCCAAAAGGGAGGTTTCTTCGCCGCAGATGTAAGCGCCAGCGCCACTACGCACTTCCAGATTAAAGGCCTTGCCGCTGTTTTGGATGTTTTCGCCCAGGTAACCGTTTTGCTTGGCCGCTTCGATGGCTTGATTTAATGCGATTTTGGCATGCGGATATTCGACCCGAAGGTAGATATAACCTTGGGTAGCGCCAACAGCCAGACCGGCGATGGTCATGCCTTCGATCAGCACGAACGGGTCGCCTTCCATGATCATACGATCCGAGAAGGTGCCGGAATCGCCTTCGTCAGCGTTACAGACTATGTATTTTTGCTCGGATGGCGCATTAAGCACCGTATTCCATTTGATGCCGGTAGGGAAGGCTGCGCCGCCACGGCCACGCAGGCCCGAATCGGTGACGTGTTTAACGATCTCTACTGGTTGTAAGGCCAGGGCGTTTTTCAGGCCGCGATAGCCATCGTTAGCCAGATAGTGGTCAAGATTGACCGGATCGGTCAGGCCGACACGCGCAAAGGTCAGACGGTTTTGGTTTTTGAAATAAGCGGTTTCTTCAATGTTGCCCAAAAACAGCGGATGTTGCTTGCCTTCGAGTAAGCCAGCGTCCAGTAAGGAGGCGATGTCCTCGACTTGAACTGGGCCGTAAGCCACCCGGCCTTGAGCTGTTTCGACTTCAACCAACGGTTCTAACCAAAATAATCCACGCGAGCCATTGCGGACGATTTCTGCTGTTTTGCCGGCATCGGTGAGATGTTGTTGTAAGGCTTTGGCGACCTGCTCTGCACCCAGTGATAGCGCTGTGGAGTCGCGGGAAATAAATACGCGGGTCATTATTTGGTACCTTTAAAAGAGGCTAGCAGACTATCGAATTTTTCTGGTGTTACGCGGCCAAATACCTCGTGGTCTACGGTAACCGATGGAGAGCAGGCACAGTTTCCCAGGCAATAAACGGGTTCCAAAGAAAAAACGCCGTCGCTGGTAGTCTCGTGGTAATCGATGCCTAGTTGTTGTTTGGCATGATTTTCCAGCGATTTTCCATTCATGGCCTGACACGATTCGGCGCGACAAATCCGGATGGTGTGCTGACCGGGCGGCGTATCGCGGAAATAATGATAAAAACTAATAACCCCATGGACTTCCGCATGTGAAAGATTGAGCGCCTTAGCGATGTCAGCTACGGCTGCGGGCGGGATGTAGCCCAGCGTGTCCTGAATGCCATGCAAAATCGGCAATAGATTACCCGGCATCGATTGATGAGTGTCCAGTATTTCCAACACTACGGGTTTTTGGGTTTGATAGTCTTGCATCATTGGCTCTGTATTAAATGACGAAAAGGTTATCGGCTTATTTAATCATGAACAAAGCAGATTTTGCAATTCGGGTTCATGCTTCAATCCCGCGTATTTCCTCACCAAAACAAGGAAATTGCCTGTTTCGACTCTCGGGCGATTAGGAAGTTCGGATAAACAAAAAAATAGACAGAGGCTCTTTACTTTTAAATGATAATTGTTATCATTAGCGCAAAGTGTGATTCCGCGAGGTTGTGATGTACGTTTGTGTATGTAAAGCCGTTACCGATAAACAGGTTGTTCAGGCAATCAATGAAGGCGTGTGTAGTCGCAGGCAGTTGATGCAATGCACCGGTGCAGGTGGCGTGTGCGGAAAATGTACTGCCAGCATCAAGGCTATATTGCATGAAAATACCCAAAATCAAGTCATGCAGGTGCAGGCGGCTTAATTAGGGTGCAATTCCGTCAAAACTACCACCGATTCCAATACAGCTCTGGTCAGATATTGAGCGCTTTTGATCGGCTATTGCCGGTCGGTGATGATATTGGCGAAATTTTTAATCCTTAACTTCAACGAATGGCGGCTTTTTGGCAAGCAACCTTGAGTCGTCTTCGGCTCCACCCGGCCACAAGCGGTCATTCCCATGAAACCGGATAATTTTTTGGTGTCGCTCCAAAGCAGCCATTCCTGTTCTGGGTCATTAAGCATCAATCTGCTCAGAAATTTCCAAAGCATCATCCACTTCGATACCCAAGTATCTGACTGTACTTTCCAGTTTGCTATGTCCGAGCAGCAATTGCACCGCTCGCAAGTTTTTAGTTTTTCGGTAAATCAGCGTCGCTTTGGTTCTGCGCATGCTGTGTGTTCCGTACCCAGCCGGATCAAGCCCGATTGATTTGACCCACTTTTCGACAATGCGCCCGTATTGTCTAGTCGATAGATGCTGCGAGCCGTGTAATCGGCTGGTGAACAGATAGTGGTCTGATTTCAAGTCTGCGATTTTAATCCAATCCTGCAAAGCCGTTCGAGTATGTTCAGTGATTTCAAATTGAACGGGACGATGCGTTTTTTGTTGCATGATGATGGCTCGTGACTGTACACGAGACCCTTGAAATACATCGCTAACCTTTAATTTAACCAAGTCGCATCCTCTCAACTTACTATCAATCGCTAAATTGAATAACGCTAACCCTCTTTGATCGCCAGCCAATTGCAATCTAATCCGTATTTCCCATATTTCTTTCAATTTCAACGGATGTTTCTGGCCAACTAATTTTCCTTTGTTCCATGGAATTGAAATGGATTTTCTATTGGCATTTTGCATAGTTGCGTCTACTGCTCCACGGTCACAAACGACAATTTACTCACCCCGGATCGCTGCGCACTGGCCATCACCTTAGCCACGGATTCAAACACCGCCGCTTTGTCGGCTTGCAATTGCACGCTGATGTCGGGGTCTCGTTCTTGCAGGGTTTTCAGTTCGGTTTCCAGACTGGTTAATGGCACAGCCTTATCGTCTAGCAGGGCTTCACCGCTGGCGGTGACTGCCAGGATAGCGACATGCTTATCCGGCGTGGGTTCAGTCTGTTCAGTTTTAGGCAGTTTGACTTTGACCACTTGGGTCAGCAACGGCGCAGTGACAATAAACACCACCAACAGCACTAACATCACATCGACTAACGGTGTGACGTTGATGTCACTCATTTCGCCGCCTTCGTCTTCGCTGGGAAATTGCATGGCCATGATCAGATCTCCTGAGGTTGTGATGCGGGTTGGCTTAAGTCGTGTTCGATACAACTGCGCAAAAAGTCGGTCGCGATATGCTCCAGGCTGGCCAGGACTTGGCGGTTCTGACGAAGGAAGAAGTTGTAGGCAATCACCGCAGGAATCGCAACGGCAATGCCCAACGCGGTGGCAATCAACGCTTCACCAATCGGGCCGGCGACCACTTCCAGACTGGCCGTACCTTGCGCACCAATGTCTTTCAAGGCATGCATGATGCCCCAGACAGTGCCGAACAAACCGATAAACGGCGAGGTACTGCCAATGCTGGCTAACCAGCCCAGGCCAGAATCCAGCAAGGCTTTTTCTTTTTGCAGTTGCTGACGCAAGGCCCGTTCGATGAGTTCGTGCCAAGCGGCGTGCTGGGTTTGGTGGTCATGCGGCAGGCTTTGGGCGCGGGCGTAGGTCTGGCGACCCACGCTTAACACTCGTCCGGCTTGAACTGCCAAGGGATTTTCCGGGTGGTTGTCGATGGCATCCAAAGTTTCCAAAGACACGGTACCACTCAAGCGTTGCAACAACTTATGGTTACGGTAACGGTGCCAGGCAATTTCACCGGCCTTAAGCAAAATCACGCTCCAGGTGACCAGTGAAAAGCAGCCCAGCATACACAGGGTGCCGTCGACGATGGCGGTTTCGGAAAAGCTAAAAATGTGGTCCATAAGGTTCTCGTTATTGTTTTATTTTTTTTAAAATCTTGGCTTAGCTACTCATCCGTGCGGCACCTGGATCATCCCTAATCCAGGTCGATCAACGTCCGTGTTGTCCGACCCAGGTAGGCGGGTCGGGCTGCGTACCTCTTGGGTAGGTTTATCAATCCAGTTCAAACACAATCGGTACAGTTACCCAGCAGGGTTCAGGCGTATCGCCGCGCTTGGCCGGAAGAAAGCGCCATTTTTGAACTGCTTCCAACGCGGATTCATCCAGCGTGTCGTGATTACTGGAGCGCTGAATGTTGACTTGCAGGGCTTTGCCATCCGCCCCGACATACACCCGCAGCAACACCGTGCCTTGCCAATGCCGTTGCCGTGCGGTCATGGGATACTCGGGCTTAGGGTTGTTCAAATACGCGGCATTGCTATCAGCGGGCATATAGGTGTCGTTACGCGGTACCGCCAAGGCGTTGTGGTTCAGGGTTTGTGGCGCAGCCGCAGCAGGCATCGCCGGTGCAAGCGGTTCCGGTTCCACGGATTTGCGCTCTTCAACCTGCTTGACCAGTCGTTCCGACGGTTTGGGCTTGGGCTTGACCTTGGGCTTATCCAGCTTGGGCGGCACAACGGGGTTTGGTGGCTGCGGTGGCGCAATCGGTTGATTGACCACGGGCGACGGTGGTGCCGATAGTTCCATCGAGATCATCGGTAATGGTGCTGCCGCCGAAAACGGCAGTGGTGCCGGACGGCTGACATACCAAAACAGCAAGCAACCGTGCAGCAACGCTGCAACCAGCACGGCTGATGTCACCGCAGCGGAACGCCGATAGCGATTACTGGGTATCGGTGCCGACACCAAAAACTGATGCGGGTCCGGTAAGCCTTGTGCCACTTGGATAAATGAAAGCTGAGCCGTAGCCAGCCCCGCCGTTTGCGTGATCGAATGCCACATGCCTAAGTTCACCTTCCACCGGTCAAATTCAGATTGGCCGTTTCACTGTCCTGCGTGGCATTACGATTGGCGGTCAGGCGCTCAATAGGACTCAACGTTTTGCTATTCAGACGCAACCCTTGAGCCGATCGCGACAGCTGACTTTCCAGTTGCTGCATTTGCTGTTGCAACACTTCCTGGTTACGCAAGATTAACTGGATCTGCTCTTGCAGAAACTCAAAATGAATTTGGAAATAACGAACCGCCGGAAACACATTCGCGGCTTGTTCAGCGGATACCAGCATCGGTGGTTCTAATTGAGCCTTTTTGTTGGATTTGCGCATGCGAGCTTATCCTTCCTTATCGATGGTTTTAGTTATGCAAAAAGTGTGTAGGTGACCATAACCCCAACTCGACAATCATTGAGCCACCAGCAAGACAGCAGATAATGTTGAAGCCATACGGAATACCCGTACAATAAACCTGCGAACAGTCATAGAAACGCCCACATTCCAAAAATAGGCTGAGAAAATCTGATCCGAGGATGAACGTCTGGCGTTTATTGACTGGATTGCCAGCAATCCTTTGGCGGGCGATGTGATCCCCGGTGCCGAAGGCGCACGTAAAGTCCGCTGGTCTATAGCGGGTAAAGGCAAACGCGGTGTCCGCGTTATTTATTTCAACCTGACCGAACAAGGCACCATTGTATTGATTACGCTTTATCAAAAGGCTGATCAAGCCGATATTCGGCCCAGCGATATTCAAAAGGCGGTGTAACGTGGACATAGAAAAAATAGCGCAAGCCATAGAGGCCGATGCCGGCATGCCCTTGGACGAACTTAGACAAAGCTTGGCCCAAATGCAGTCCGGTGTCGGCCGTGTGCATACTCCGGAACAGATTCTGCTGCGCACCGCACGCCATGAAACCGGTTTGTCGCAACAAGCGTTTGCCGATCTGATTAACACTCCGGTTGCCACCTTGCGCGATTGGGAACAGGGCCGCTTCTCGCCATTCGGGGCGGTGCAATGCTTGCTAAAGCTCATTTGCAAGCATCCGGAGTGGCTGAAAGAGTTGGAAACGCACTAACGCGATTCATAAGCTGGCGATTGTTTGGCTTGATGCAACTTTGCCGCGAGGCGTTTTTGCTGCCAACGTAAAACGCCCGTCACATATAAAACCAGCGGCGCAAAACCGACCAGACACCACAAAATACGTCCTGGAAGACCTAAAATTTGACCATCGTGCAAAGGCCACAATAGATTCATAAAGGTCTCGCCGGCGGTAAACTGATTGGGGTCTTGCACGGCCAACACCGCACCGCTGTACTGATCAATCCAGACTTTACTGCGAGGCCGTTTGCGATTGGCTTCACCCGCTTGCCTTTTTGCCACCATATAAACGCCTTCTTTGCCATCTGGGGTACTCACGCCTCGCAATTCCGCCCCCGGGAAAACTTGGTCGGCAATTGCTACGGCTTGGGAGATAGAGATGGGTTGGATAGAATCTATTACGGTCGATTTAAGCGGCGGGGTTTTTAAGTGGTCTTTTTTGATGGGGGAAAATACAGATACCAACGGTGTAATGTAGTCTTTATAACTAAAGGCAAAGCCTGTAAACGCCAGAATTAGCAGTAAGATCGAACTATAAAATCCAGTAGTTTTGTGCAAATCAAAGTAGTAACGCTCTCGGCTGGCATTGGGCTTTATGAATAATGCCTGTTTGAATTTAGCAGTGCGAGGCCACCACAAATATAAACCTGATAGACAGCTTAGAAATAGAAAAACTCCAAAGAAACACACTACCTTGAAAGCAATTTCACCGGCATCCCTTCCTGCTTTACCCAGGGCGGATTCAAAACCCAAGTGCAACACCTCGATATTAATGAATGAGATTGGACTGTTGCGAGCTGTTCAGTAGTAATTCTCTGTAAACAGCGAGCGGACAGCGTACCCCAAGACCTTTTCGGGGGCGAGCGTTAATTTGA
>CAIOHN010000203.1 GCA_903858105.1 uncultured Pseudomonadota bacterium
CCGATCTCGCACTTACTGACGGTGCTGTTATTGGACGGTAATCCGGGCTATTACCCGGAAACCTGGCCGGGCTTGCTGCCCATGTATTTTTTCAGTTACGGGCAAATGTTTATGTCACTGCGCGCCACCATCGGTTTTGGCTGGAGCACCGCGCTGTTGATGCCCTTGGTCGGTACGATTATCGGCGTAGAAGCGCCAGCGTTGATACCGTCGATACTTAACTTACTGATCGTCAATATCTTTGGCCTTTGCACCCGTGGGCAACTGGAGGCCTACGCGCGTAAATCCTTTCAGGAAAAACGTAAAGCCCAAACCAGCGCCGAGGATAAAACCCGTTTTCTGCATCAGCTCAGCCACAATTTGCGCCAACCCTTACAGGCGCTAAGCTGCTATTCCTCGGTTATGGATACGGCCTGTAGCGAGCAAAGCGACCGGCATTTGACGCATATTGCCGGGCGCATGGGTCTGGTCATAGACGAGCTCAATAAAGCGGTAAACCATGTGCTGGATTTTGCCAATCTGGAATCGGGCAAACAAATCCCGCTGTTGACGGTAGTGGACATCAATCTCTTGTTAGCCGGCCTGGAAAATCAATTTGCCGCACAAGCCGCCAAACGCGGGCTGCGGCTTAAAGTCTGTCTGCGTAAGCATCCGCCTTATAACATCCAGAGTGACTTGAGCATTCTGAGTCAAATACTCGGCAACCTGATCGATAACGCCATTAAATACACCGATAGCGGCTGGATTGTGGTCAGCGCAGTAAAAATCAGCCCAAGCGGCATGAAAATTCATGTTTACGATAGCGGACAGGGCATAGCCGATGCCATACGCCATGACATTTTCAAAGAATTTTTTCGCAGCCAGCGTCGGCAAAACGACAGCCAACCGCACGGACTGGGCATTGGTTTGGCTTACGTATCAACCGCCACCGGTTGCCTGCCCAATCACCGCTTAAAGCTGGATTCTAGACCGCAACGCGGCAGCGATTTTCAACTTTACCTGCCGATTGTGCCCTCATCATCTCAGCCGGTCGATAGAATGGAGTCGGCGTGTGATTTTGCCGGTAGTTTTATATTTGTGGTAGACGACGACGCTGAAGTGCTGGATGCCATCAGCAAACAACTGACGGCTTGGGGATGTCTGGTACAACACGCCTCATCCAAAGCCCAAACACAGGCAGCGCTGGCAGAAAACCTGAGAAACCCAGACTTATTGATTACCGACTTTTACTTACAACACCAGGAAACCGCCCACGACATTATCGCTGCATTCGAGTCAGACTGCGGCCCTGTGCCCACGCTGGTACTGTCTGCCAGAGCTATTCCAGACGAAGAAAAAGCCAAGTGGCCAAGCAACACCGCTTTGCTGCGTAAACCTGCCAGTGCCGCGGTATTAATGAAAACCATCGCAACGGCGATGGCGAGATAACCAGGTCTTAACCACTGGCCAAACAACTCAGTTACCGACCTCAGGCTTACCAAACACAATCCCCCGTTCAAAGACTTTAACCAGCAACTCCGCGCGCCGGGCCACCTCAAACTTCTGAAAAACCGGTCGCAAATGATTGCGCACGGTCTGCTCTTCAATACCCAGTTGCCGGGCGATTTGTTTATTACATTTGCCCTGCACTACCCAACTCAATACCTCGAACTCGCGCGGCGTTAATCCCAATTCGGCTGGATTGGAAACCGGCCTGATCCCAGCAATAGCGGAGGATGCAAACACTGGTTGTGACCCTACCGTTGATGGTGGTAAATAGACCTTGCCAGACAACACATCTCGCAGCGCCTCCGTAAATGCCTGCCTGGACACGGTCTTGACGATAAAACCCATTGCTCCCAATTTCAATGCCTCAAACACCAATTCCCTGTCATCCAGTCCAGAAAACATCACCACGCACAAATCGGGAAACTGATTTTTCAACTCGACCAAGCCGACCAAGCCGTCTTTGTCAGGTAACTGCAAATCGAGCAATACCAAATTTAACGGCGTCTCAAAAGCGACAGCCAAACCCGCCGCAAAACTGTCGGCTTCAAATACATTGAGATCAGGAAATATCTGTTTCAACAAACAGGCAACGCCCTCGCGAGCGCAGAAGTGGTCGTCTATGAGGAGGATATTCATAGAACTTGAGCCTCATAAAGAAATTTAAGCGATTGTAACGGTGATGTACTTGAAAAAGACACAGTACGTTTGTGCTAGGAAGCCTCTTATTAATTCGTGGCCTCAAATTTCAGAACCAATTAAATCAATGGCTTGTGCGATGATCCGCCTTGAAAAGCTGAATTAATCAGAGGTTCCCTAGTGCACAAGACCATGCTAAGTGGCATTCTTCCGGCTGGTTATCGTGGGAACCGCAGGCCAAATCAAGCACTATCGTTTATCGTTAGCAAATCCTTTTTGCAATACACCGCGCTGATAATATTCGCTAATATCGATATTGTAGTCTTTGGCTTTAACGATACCTTTAATGGTGAGCACCTTACTTTGTTCGTCCAGTAACATTTCGGCGAGGTTGATGACTTTTTCAGGAACTGCTTGGCGCAGAGAATCGAACAAAATGATGACTTTGGGTCTTAGTTTCTGTAAGTCGTTGACTTCAACTACCAAAGCAATCGATCCGTTTGTCATCATGACTATGCTACCAGGAGGATAAACGCCCAGACATTCGATAAATTTGACCACCAATCTATCATCCAACTGAGTGCCTCCCAGATTCGCAAGCACATTCGTTGCTTCCAGATGGGTGCGGCCTTTTTGATAAACCCGGTCACTGGTCATGGCATCGTAAATATCAACAATGGTGATCATCCGGGTAAACAGCGAAATACCTTTTTGGTTAATTTGTCTGGGATAACCTTTGCCATCCAGGGTTTCATGATGCGAAAACGCAGTCTCGATAGCCCCCGGATACATTTGATCGCTGGACTTAAGCAGTTCGTAGCCCAAAGCCGAATGCGAACGCATGATAGCCAATTCTTCAGGCTCCAGTTTGCCGGGCTTGTTCAATATATCAAGTGGTATCAACATCTTACCCATGTCGTGCATCATTCCGCACAAACCAACATTGTTAAGATTAGCGACAGAAAAATTCAGATACCTACCCAAAACAATTGACAGCGTACACACGTTTAAGCTGTGCTGGGCGGTGTACTCATCTTTATTTTTAAGCTGATTCAGCCACAAAAACGCATCCGGCGAATGCAAAATGCTGTTCACGCATTCAGCGACTGCTTCTTTCGCTGCCTTGGTGTCTACACCTTCGCCAGCGGCGATTCGCTCCATAAATTTAGCCACCAGTGCGCCCACTTCTCTATGCACTGATTCCGCACGGGTAAACTCTTTCGCAAATTCGCTCAGTTTGGGCGGCGGCGGCGCGTCGAAAGCAATATTACTGGTCGTCAATAAACTATCCGCGCCGCCACGATTGGTGATTTGTCGGTGCTTTTTTTTGGTTATGTCGATATAAACATATTCGCACACCTCCCTAACCGCCTGGACGTCAGCGTCTGTTTCCAATTCAAAGCCTTGAAACAAAAACGGGCTTTCCAGCCACGGCCGGTCCAGTTCGATAACATACATACCAATAGTCAACCGGTTAACAGGTGTGTAAACCCTATGACTTACATCGTAAGAATCGTCGATCCTAACCTTAGAGGCCTGCTTACGCCAAAACTGCCACCACTTCTTAAAAAACATGTCGGATTAATGCCACTGCGAGAAAATGAATAAACAATATAAAACCTGATAAAAAATAGACTGCGTCGATCACGAAGGTTAACGACACCTGTCAGCGTAAAAAGCTATCCTCTTAAACACTACGCACTAAGATCGGTCTTTTAATTCTAGTACAGAAACTGCTTAGCTTAATTGAGCCGCTCAAAAATGCTTAACCTGTTCCGCTTGCCAAACGCCGGAGCAGCTAATAAACTGCAACTAAGCCAAAATGATCGGCTGGGATTTGCTAAAACGCTTTAGAGCGCAACTAAGTTACCTGGATCAGATCGGCCAAAATCTCCTGCAAACCGCTGTCGAAGCCATCGCCACTGCTGCTGGTTGGGAAACATCGCCACCCTAGCCCTTGATCAAGTAGCGAGCCAAATCATGCCCAAATCTTTTGCTTTAAACTCTAAACCCCGCTGGCTACGCCTGACAGGTATCGCATTGTTGTTAGTCTTGCTTGCCTTCGGCGGCTGGCATTTTTTCGGCAAACCGCAAGCAAGCGACCAGGAGAAAACCGATACAGTCGAGGTTACGCTTGGCGACCTTGAAGAAAACGTCACTGCTCAAGGCAAACTGGAGCCAAAAGAATATGTCGATGTCGGCGCCCAGGTTACCGGCCAGTTGCAAAAAATCTTTGTCAAAATCGGCGATAAGGTCAGCGCCGGCCAGCAACTGGCGCAAATTGATCCACGGATTTACGCCGCCAGAGTCGCCGCCGACGAAGCCAATATTAAAAACCTGCAGGCACAACTGACCGGCCAACAAGCGCAAGTGGTATTTGCCCAGCAACAATACGAGCGTAACCGCGAATTGTTGCAAAGCCAGGGTGTCAGCGTTCAGGATTTTCAGAACAGCGAATTTACCTTAAAAAATGCCAAGGCCACCGCCGAGTCGTTGCAGGCGCAGATCGAGCAAGTGCAATCGACATTAAATGGCGACAAAACCAATTTGGGCTTTACCAAAATCTTCGCTTCGATGGACGGCACCGTGGTCGATCAAAAAGCCCGCGAAGGCCAAACCCTGAACGCCAATCAAACCACACCTACCATCTTGCAACTGGCCAAACTGGATACCATGACGGTGCGCGCCCAAGTGGCCGAGGCCGACGTAATGCGGCTGAGTTCCGATATGCCGGTGTACTTTACTACGCTGGGTTCCGGCGAACGCCGCTGGCAAGGTATCGTCCGGCAAATACTACCCACGCCAGAAGTGATCAATAACGTGGTGTTGTATAACGTGTTGGTCGATGTAGACAACCGCGACCGGCAACTGATGACCGGCATGAGTACCCAGATGTTTTTTGTGTTGGGCAAAGCCGAGCAAGTACCGCTGATACCCATCAACGCACTCGGCCAACGCCAGCTTAACGAAGACCGTGAGCCGGGTCATGCCTATAAAGTCAAAGTCGTGACCGAACAAGGCATACACGATAAAACCATACAAATCGGTCTGCGTACCCGGCGTTTTGCGCAGGTATTGGATGGCTTGGCGGTTGGCGAGAAACTGCAAATCAAAGACGATAAAAACAAAAAAGGCAAAAAAGATCAGGGCTATCCCGGCAGCGGAGTGCCGCGGCTATGAGCGCTATCCCCTTGCTGGAATTGCGCGATATTCAACGCTTTTATCCCAATGGCGACAGCATTGTCCGCGCTCTGGACGGCGTCTCGTTGCAAATCTGGCCCGGCGAATTCGTCGCCATCATCGGCCAATCCGGTTCCGGCAAATCGACGTTAATGAATCTGATCGGTTGTCTGGATAAAGCCGATATTGGCAGTTACCAGGTGTCGGGGCAGAATGTGGCGGATTTAAACGCCGACCAATTGGCAGCCCTGCGCCGGGAAACATTTGGCTTTGTGTTTCAGCGCTACAATTTATTAAACACCGCCAGCGCCGCGGAAAACATCGAAATCCCCGCCCTTTACGCCGGGCTGGCCAAAGCCGAGCGCCGCCAGCGCGCCATGCAATTACTGGCCAAGCTGGGTCTGGCCGAGCGCAGCGAACATAAACCCATGCAACTCTCCGGCGGCCAACAGCAACGCGTCGCCATTGCTCGCGCCCTGGTTAATGATCCACCCGTGATCTTGGCTGACGAACCGACCGGCGCACTGGATAGCCAGAGCGGCAGCGAGGTCATGGAATTATTACGCCAGCTACACGCGGATGGCCGCACTATTTTACTAATCACACATGATGAAAAAATCGCGGCTCATGCGCAACGCGTGATTCACATCAGCGACGGCAAAATCGTCAGCGACGGCCTTGCCAAACGCGACGGTCACTTGCTGGCGGCCAAATTGCATCGAGGCATCGGCGCCGCTGGTTTGCTGGCGGAACTAGGCGAAGCGGCCAAAACCGCCATCCGCTCGCTACGCGCCAATCTGTTTCGTACTGCCTTAACTTTGTTAGGCATCGTGATTGGCGTCGCTGCGGTCGTGACCATGCTGGCAGTCGGCCAGGGCAGTCAGGAAAAAGTACTGGAGCAAATGCGCGCCATGGGTACCAATATTTTATCTATCCGCCCCGGCATAGCGGGCTTTCGCGGCGGCGGCGATATAGCTACCTTGATACCGGCCGACGCCGATGCGATTGGCGAACTGGACAATGTGGAGTGGGCATCGCCAGAACGAACCAGCCGGATGACCGTGCGCTACGGCAGTATCGATTACGCCACCAGCGTACAAGGCGTGGCCGCCAGCATGCCGCAAGTGCGCGACTGGCCGCTGGGTAGCGGCGATTTCTTCGACGAACGCGACCAGCGCCGCTACGCACCGGTGATGGTGATGGGCGAGACCGTGCGGAAATTACTGTTTACCGAGGGCGAAGAACCGCTTGGTCGTTACGTGATGATCGGCAATATTCCATTTGAGGTGATCGGCGTGATGAGCTCCAAAGGTGCCGATGCCATGGGCAGCGACCGCGACGATGCGGTATTTATCCCCATCAGCACCGGCCTGACCCGCTTATTTGGGCAGAAATATTTGGGCGGCATCACCGTGCGCGTCAAGGATGTCGGCAAAATTGACGACACGCAACAAGCCATCACTGAGCTATTGATCTCCCGGCATCAAAGCGAGGATTTTCGGATCCGCAACATGGCGTCCATCATCGAATCGGCTACCGAAACCCAAAACACCTTTACCATGATGCTGGGCATCGTCGCCGCCATTTCCTTGTTAGTGGGCGGCATTGGCGTCATGAATATCATGCTGGTCAGCGTCACCGAACGCACCCGCGAAATCGGCATCCGCATTGCCACCGGCGCAAGGCGGCGTGATATTTTGCTGCAATTTAATACCGAAGCCGCCGTGGTATGTACCCTGGGCGGCGTCATGGGCGTGTTGCTGGGCTTTGCCGCTGGCGGCATCCTGTCTTATTTTGACATGGCAGTGCTGTTCTCACCCTTGCCCGCGATAATGGCTTTTTCGTGTGCCTTCGGCACCGGCTTGCTGTTTGGTTATTTGCCGGCGCGCAAGGCGGCGTATCTCGATCCGGTTGTGGCTTTGGCGGCAGAATGATGATGACAAATTATCGATGGCTATTCCCGGTTCTGCTTGGCCTGGCAAGCGGCTGTAATTTACTGACCGAGTTTCAGCGTCCCAACGTGGAAACCCCAAACCAATGGCGCGAACAAGCCCAGGCAAGCGCAGTCCAGATCGACCCGCAATGGTGGCAGGCGTTCTCCAGCAGCCAACTCAACCGCTTGATGACAGAAGCCCTGGCCTACAACAACGACTTAGCCGCTGCCCGCCAGCGTATTGCACAAGCCCGCGCCCAAGCCAAAATTGCCGGTGCCAATCTCTGGCCGGCAGCTTCGATGAGCGGCGATTTTAGCGATAATCGCAACAACGCCAGCGAGACTCAAAAAACCAGCGGCCAAATCGACATCGCTTACGAGGTGGATTTGTGGGGTGCCAACCGCGCCAGACGCGATGCCGGCAGCGCCCGCATGCTCAGCCAAATCTTTGCTCGCGACGCGCTGCAACTGGTAGTGATGGCGGATGTGGGCCAAGCATATTTTAACCTGCTGGCCTTGCGGGAACGTCGGCAAATCGCCAGTGACTTTCTGGACACGGTCAACGCGATTTTGACTATTATCCAGGCCAGACAACAAGCCGGTGCCGCCTATGCCCTGGAAGTGGCGCAGCAAAAAACCGTGCAAGCCAATGCCCGCGCCAGTCTGGATTTACTGATTCAACAGGAAGTGCTGGCGGAAAATAGCCTGGCGATATTACTGGGCCATCCGCCGCAAGCCTTGCCGCTGGAACAAGCCAAGTTCGCCGATTTAGCCATGCCAAACATTGCCGCCCAACAACCGGCCAGCTTATTGCAACGCAGGCCGGACATCGGCCAGCTGGAAATGGATTTGATCGCTGCCAACGCCGATATTGCCGTGGCCCGCGCGGCGTTTTATCCCAAACTGCAACTAAGTCTGGATAGCGTACTGGCCTCGCCGCAACCCAGCGGCATAGCCTTGGCTTTGGCGGCGGGTTTGACGCAACCGCTGTTTCAGGGCGGACGCTTGGAAGGTGGATTGAGCAATGCCCTGGCGACCAATGCCGAACTAGCGGAAAACTATCGCAAAACCGTGCTGACCGCGTTCCGCGAAGTGGAAGACGCCGCCGCCATCCAGAGCAATTCCGGCCGCCGCCTGCAAGCGCTGCAAATTGCTGCCGAGCAAGCCCGACTGGCTTATCAAATCTCGCAGGAGCGCTACCGATTGGGGGCGATTGATTATCAAGCCTTGTTAAACACCCAAAGCAGTTACCTAAACACCGAAAACAGCCGGGTACAGGCCAGACTGGATGTATTGGTCGCCCAAGTCCAACTCTATAAAGCCTTGGGCGGCGGCTGGTCGTTGGCCGAGCAAAATACCGACTTATCCAAGGTGGCACCCGGCCCTTAAAGCTTCATCTTAGCTAGCTGGGCTTCAAACTCTTCCAGCGACATCGCCCCGCTTTTGCCTGTGCGCTGATGAGATTTGTCCAGGAAATAGGTTCTTGGCAATTCGCCGTACCAGGCCGGATCGATTTCATAACGCAGTTTTTCCGGGTTATCGGACGCAAACGCCCAATGTTCCAGACCACCCAGTTTATGTGCCGCAATTATGCGTTTAATTTCTGGCAAGGCTTCCGCGTCATCGGCGGCCAGCAGGATGATTTTTAATCCAGGGTGCTTGTCGTGCAACTTGGTCAGCACATCCATATCTTTAAGACAGGAAGGACAGTCCACTGACCAGATTGCCAACATCACCGCTTGGTCAGGGTTATCCGCCAAAATCTGTTGGTAACTGCCGGGAGCGAAGGGTTTAATGGCGGTATCTTCCGCATGCGCCCAACTAGCGACTAGCAACAAAAGCAGCGCCGTCAGGGTTCGTTTAATCTTCATAATAATCTTTTTCCAATTTAGCTATGCTTACCCACCCAGGATTCGCCATGCACATTACCGCCTGTGGCAGCGAGATTCAAGCCTTAGCAAAAGGGATCACTACTCAATTTAGCCGTGAAATAAACACATTGGCATCAATTTGAGTTATTTAACATAGTTTTATTCGTAAGCACCTATCAAACACAGAATCTGTGACATGTACCTCATTGACATTTTTATTGAGCTGCCCACTCTATTCAATTGCTATAAAGCGACTAAGCCGCTGAAATTACTTGCGACTTCAGAAAATGCAAATTTTATCGCCGCAAGATTCAATCCCTTTTTACCCTGGCTACAAATCGATAAAAGTTGGTCATATAACCCAGATAATGTGATTTTTTGCGTTAAATAACGCAGTTAAATAAAAACAATAAAATACAAATAATTTTTCACTATTTAA
>CAIOHN010000204.1 GCA_903858105.1 uncultured Pseudomonadota bacterium
TCAATTGCTTATAGAGTTTTATATGGCCGATCCTATTGTTTTTTCTGATAGTGCTGCGCAAAAAGTGGCTGGTTTGATTCAAGAAGAGGGTAACGACAATCTTAAGCTTAGAGTGTATATCAGCGGTGGCGGTTGTTCTGGCTTTCAGTACGGTTTTACTTTCGATGAGGAAGTGAACGACGACGATACCCAAATCGTAAAAGACGGTGTTACCGTGTTGATCGACTCGATGAGTATCCAGTATTTAAGCGGTGCCGAGATTGATTACAAAGAAGACTTGACCGGTGCGCAGTTTGTTATCCGCAATCCTAACGCCACCACGACCTGTGGTTGCGGTTCCTCGTTTTCAGCTTAAAGCGTTTTTGCCCGGATAAATCCCGCCCAGCACGACTGGTGCTGCGGCACCCGTGACACTGCACAAGTTGCCGGGCAAGTGGTTGATTGTTTGTCTGGCCAGCCAGGCAAAGGCAATCGCTTCGACGTGATCTGGGTCTATGCCAAACTCTGCGGTTGATAAAACCGGCATGTGCAAATTGTCCTGCAAAAGTTTCAATAGTCTTTGATTATGTGCGCCGCCGCCGCAAATCAGCGTTTGCTGGGTGCCGGGCGCATAGCCAAGAATCGCGTCTGCAATACTGTCGGCAGTAAATTGGCACAGCGTTGCTTGCACATCTTGAGCCGGCAACTTATCCCATGCAGCAAGTTTTTGCTGTAACCAGGCTACCGAAAAATATTCTTTGCCGGTGCTTTTGGGCGGTGCTAAGCCAAAATAGACGTCGTCTTTTAAGCTGGCTAGTAAGTCTGAATTCACAATTCCCGTAGACGCCCAGTCGCCATTGCTATCATAAGGCTTGTTGCAATGCTGTTGGCACCAGCTATCCATTAAGCCGTTGCCGGGGCCGGTATCAAAACCGATGACGGGTTGGTTGTCTAGTATCGTAATGTTGGCGATGCCGCCGATGTTGACGATGGCTCTGGCTTGCAAATGATCCGCAAAAATTGCCTGATGAAACGCAGGCACCAGCGGCGCACCCTGGCCGCCAACGGCAATGTCGCGGCGACGAAAGTCTGCAACCGTGGTAATGCCGGTGTGTTGGGCGATGCGATTGGGGTCGCCGATTTGCAGCGAAAAGCCATTGCATGTTTCCGGCGCATGGTAAACAGTCTGGCCGTGGCTGCCGATGGCTTTGATTTGCGAGGCTGGGATTTGCGCTTTGGCTAGCAGGCTAACGGCGGCTTCGGCGAATAGTCGCCCCAGTTGGCTATCCAGCCGGCCGTAATCTGTTAATAAAACAGGCTGTTCTGGTTGGCTGATTTGTTGGATGCTGGAGCGAAGTTCGGCGGAAAAGGGCTGGTAATGAAATGCGCGTAGCTGAATTTGACCATCGCTAAAATCGACCAAACCAGCATCGATGCCATCGATACTGGTTCCAGACATCAAGCCTAAATAAAACTCAGGCACGCCTTTAGTTTTGGGCGACCAGCGCGTCACCTTTGGCTTGTTTCAACTGAGCCATCAGCGGTTGGGTTTGCGCTTTAAATTTGGCCAATAAGGCGTTATCCATTGGCATGGAATGCGGCAGCTTTACGGTTACCGGGTTGACGTGTTGGCCGCCGATTCTGAATTCATAGTGCAGATGCGGGCCAGTGGCCAGTCCGGTTTTGCCAACATAGCCGATGACGTCGCCTTGTTTGATGCTGCTACCCAGTTTTTGGCCGGATTTAAAACCCGACAAATGCGCGTACAAGGTAGAATATTTCTGGCCGTGTTCGATTTCAACCACATTGCCGTAACCGTTTTTTACGCCGCGAAACACCACTTTACCGTCGCCGGTAGTTTTGACCGGTGTGCCGATGGCCGCTGAATAATCGACGCCTTTATGGGCGCGGATAGTGTTCAAAATCGGATGCTTGCGATGCAAATTAAAATGCGAGCTGATTTTGGCAAAATCCATCGGTGTTTGTAAAAAGGCTTTGCGCAAACCGTTGCCGTCCGGGGTGTAATAGCCGGTGTTGCCTTGATTATCTTCAAAGCGCACGGCTGTATGAATCTTGCCCTGGTTGACGAACTCTACCGAGAGAATCTCGCCGGTGTCGAATTCTTTGCCGTCTACAAACAGCTTTTCGTAGACCACGGCAAATTGGTCGCCATCGCGTAAATTCAAGGCAAAGTCGATGTCCCAGGCAAAGATGTCAGCCAGTTTCAGGATCAACTTTTCCGATAAACCGGCTTCCATACCGTCTTCAAATAGGGACGAATCAATAGTGCCTTTGGTGCTGGCTACTTGATAGTCCACTTTTTTGCTGAGCAGTTCCACGTCGAAAGCATCGTCATGCCGGGTGGCTATCAAAGTTTCAAACGGGTTTTTGGTGTAAGTAAGCTGTTCCAACTCGCCAGACGCATTAAGCGTTGCCACAACATCTTGGCCAGGTTCTACCGTGGCGAATTGTTTGCCGGTGGCATTGGCGTGGATGATTTTATGTAAATCTTCCCGGCTCAAATTTAAGTCTGAAAATATGCTGGATAGGTTTTCGCCGGATTTAACGGTGTGTTCCAGTTCTTCGGTGATGTCAAGATGTTGCGCTTGAGCGGGTGTTTCTACGTATTTGGTGTATTGGTTGATCTTGGATGAGATCAGTCTGTCTTGTTCCTGAGTCTTGGCGTCTTCAAAGCCTTTATGTGGTATCAATCCGTAACTTGCACTAGCGGCAACAACGGTGCAGGCGCTAAGTAACGCCGTTTTGAGTATTCTGTTCTTCA
>CAIOHN010000205.1 GCA_903858105.1 uncultured Pseudomonadota bacterium
GGGCTGATCTGTTTGACCACCACCATCAACACCAATTGCCCGGTCACTGCCACCAGCAGGAAATAGCCTAAAAACAGGCGTACCGAGAGCTTCATGGACTTTGCAGACTGTAACCCAGGCCGCGATGGGTATGAATGGGATCTGGCTCGGGTTTGGCCGCGCGCAATTTGGCGCGCAAGGTTTTAATGTGGGTATCGACAGTGCGATCAAATACTTCGCCGGGATCGCGCCACACCCGTTCCAGTAATTGTTCGCGGGAAAAAATCCGTTCTGGATGCTCGATTAACAGTTTAAGCAGCAAATATTCGTAACGGGTTAAATCCAGTAACACACCGCCATAACGTATCCGTCTGGCAAGACTATCCAGGGCAAAATGCTTCGCCGATCTGGATTCGGCAGTTTGATTGGCGCCGGGCGACAGTCTGCGCAAAATAACCCCTACCCTGGCAGCGACTTCACGCGGACTAAATGGCTTGGTAACGTAATCGTCGGCACCCATTTCCAAACCGACTATCCGGTCAATCTCATCGGTATGCGCGGTCAAAAAAATCACCGGTATATCTGAAAAGCGCCGCAATTGCCGACACAAATCAAAACCGCTGCCGTCTGGCAAGCCGATGTCCAAAATCGCCAGCGCAAAACTATCGGTTTGCAAGCAAGCCAACGCTGTTTGCACCAAGGTCACGTGCTCGGTGACATAGCCGCTATTGTTAAGGGTATAGATCAAAGTATCGGCAATCGCCGATTCGTCTTCGACTATCAGGATACGTTTAGACGACAATTTAATAGGTCAAGCAAGCCGCATTTAATAAACCGGCCGCCAGTGATAAGCCTGCCAGTAAAATCGCCGGGCCGATTTCGTCTTCAACGATACGGCCGCACAAATCGGCAAGCACCACCCGCAACCCGGCGAAGGTCATTACTTGCACCAGCAATGCCACACCGGCCCAAACCAACATGTCGATAAACGAGGTGCTATTGCTGATGGCACTGGCAAGAGCCAACACAAACCCTAATAAGGCGCCGGTAAAAGCAATGGCCGGCGCGGCCTTGCCTTCGCGAATCAGTTTAAATTCGGCATACGGCGTGCTCCACAGGTAGCAGAATGCAAATACCACGGTCAAAACCACGGCCGCTAAAAAATGTAAGAAAAAGCCGTTGGCACCGGCCAGAATGTCGCTTAGGTTTAACGATTGCATAATCAATTCTCGACGAAATAATGCGGGATGAAGCGGCTATTGTTGCCGGTAATTTCCGTTTTATCTTCGCGGATACCAATCCCGGCGGCTTGGTTGGCGATTATCCAAGAACCGATCACTGGAAAATTGCCAGCAAAATTGGGTAGCGGCGCATAGCGTTCGTAAATATAACCTTCTGCGCCATAACTGCCGCTAGTTTCTACGCAACTTGCACCGCGCCTGATCTCGATGTTGGCTCCCTCGCGAGAGTAAAGCGGCTTGCGTACATAATCGCCCACCATCGGTTTATCGGCAAAGTTTGCCTCTAACAGATTAGGGTGACCCTCGAACAACTCCCATAAAATCGGCAAGATACCTTTGTTACTAAGCAAAAGCTTCCAGGCCGGCTCCAGAATACTGGGATTGGCTTGCGGCAAGTACTGGCCAAACTCGTCTTGCAAGAGCCATTCCCAAGGATAAAGTTTAAACAAGGCCCGGATTTTTTGGTTGTTTTGATCGACAAAACCCTGCGTTATCGGGTTCCAGCCTATTTGATTGATAGCCAGCCATTGCGCATCCAAACCCGCTTGCATCGCAGTATCGCGTAAATATTCGACATTCCCCAGATCTTCGTCGTTTTCCGCGACACATGCAAAATGTAGTTTTGGCTGGGTTTGTCGGTAACTTTGCCAGAAAGTGATCAGTTTTTCGTGGATGGAATTAAACTGATCGGCCTCTGGAAAGCGCTCGATGAACCAAAACCATTGCACCACAGCCGCTTCCAGCAAGGCTGTTGGCGTGTCAGCGTTGTACTCCAGTAACTTAGGGTGGCCGCTGCCATCCCATGCCAGATCAAAACGCCCGTAAACGCTGCAGTCTCGGCGTTCCCAGGAGGCGATAATATAGGGAACCGCCCATTCCGGGATGCTCAGACGTTTGAAGAGCTTGCGGCTGATAATCGCCTCAACCGCTTGCAGGCACAAATTGTGTAATTCGACGGTGGTGTCGTCCAATATGTCGATTTGAGCTGCGGTAAAGCGGTAACAGGCCGATTCATCCCAATACACCTCACCGTTTATGGTGTGGTAATTCATGCCGACCGCTTCCAGCTGTTGCCGCCAGTTGCTACGTGGCTTCAGTGCGATGCGCTGCATGATTAACCGCCGGAAAAGCCGTGCGAGCCGCCAAAAAAGCCAAAGCCACCGCGTCTGACCGGGCTATGATTGTCGGCGCTGTTATTGCCGCGATAACTGGAACCGGAACTGGAACCACCGTGGCCACCACTATTCTGACAAGCCACCGGGTTGCCGTTCTGATCCTGGCAATCGCGTTGCTGAATCCGAAAATCGTTTGGGTTGCCTGCATAGGTGGCCAGCGACAAGCCGCCCAGCAAAGCCAGTGATACTTGCAGGGAACGACGCGGAATTGAAGCAATCACCCCTTGGTTGCCGGGTGTGTCGATACCCAGTAATTTCTCCCACTCTGACAGACGCGGATAAAAGTCGTAGTGATACGCCATGCCGATTAGCAACAACAGATAAAAATCCAGTTTATTGCCAAACAGCAAAAACAGCGGCAATCCCAGCCAAGCCAAGCCATTCGCGACTAGCGCCGTTTGAAATATCCGCCGCTGGGCGCGCTGCACTTTAGTGGTGTATGTACTGTGTTCGGCGCTGAGCGGTTTAGCAAAATACCGCAACGCAGGGTGTACAGCCAAGGCCATGCCGATGAACAACGCACGGATAGGCCATTCCGGCAACATAAGCGCATAGCCGTTAAAAACCGAATAATGCCAGGAAAGATAAGTAGCAAAAATTACATAGCTTAATAGATAGCCAGCGGTTAGAAACTCTAAAGTTCTAATCGCCGCCACAGCGCGCTCAAATTCGATATTGGCTGCACTATTTGGGCTGGTTTGTTTGCGCTGGATAGTACCAAGGCGATAGACCTTACGAAGATACGAATCCAGCCAAAGTTTTAGCTCCACGGATAAATACCAATTTGAAAGCTTGATCGACTCGCGGATGTTCTTCTTAGACCCATGAAAAAAGCAGTTAGTCTGTGCCTCGTCGCGGGTATCAAGCACCAGCGCATAAACTGGCAGTATGGTTTGACTAAAATAACCGTTTTTAACGATTTTGTCGGGATATAGCGTGACCGAACGAGTACCGAGAATTTCAATAACATGCCAGGTGACATAAGCCGCCACCAACACACAGGCAATTTCCAGCAAAAAAAAGTTACTCCACAAGCCCACCCAGGCCAAACCCCACATTGCAAGCAAAACCAGCAGGCTTAGTAGCTGTTTCCACGGGCTGTAAACCAGTGTTAGTTTCTGCGACGATGATGGCGGCATTTTTCACCATAAATTTAGCGATTAAGATCGGCTAGCTTTTGCGACTAAGCATAGACGCTAACTTAGAAAAATTGCGATGCTGCGGTGATTATTTTAGTGCGCCTGAGGCTTAAGGGAGCATCCAAAAAACCTCTCGCTTTTAGGAGAAGGGATGAAAACCAATAAACTTTGTTTAAATACCCTCATCCCAACCTTCTCCCGAAGGAAGAAGGGGCTAAACGGCGTTTACGACAACCTACTCGGCGAGAAGCAAATTTTTATATTGTTAGTGCTCTAATAATTCCCTCTCCTTTATGCCCTGTGGGTACTCAGGGAGAGGGCTAGAGTAAGGGGTGTAAATCTATGATTTTAATCATCTCATCCTGCTTGCTGACGGAGAAGATTATTTAATTTTTACAGTACCCCTTACCTCGCCACAAACCATCCCTGGTTCATAAAAAGCCTTAGTGATGGCAGCCCGCACCATGCACATGGCCATGCGCCATTTCATCGTCGCTTGCTGGTCTGACATCGATTACTTCCACTTCAAAGGTCAGCTCTTCGCCAGCCAGAGGATGGTTGCCGTCGATTGTCACGTCATCACCGTTGATTTCGACGATGGTAATGATGCCGGGGCCGTGGCTGACGTCGGCGTGAAACTGCATACCAATTTCAATGTCCATGCCATCAAACATTTTTTTAGAAACGACTTGAACCATTTCTGCGTCCACTTCGCCGTAAGCTTGGTCAGCCGGGATGGTCACGCTAAAGGTATCGCCCGCCAATTTCCCACCCAATGCCGCTTCCAAACCCGCGATAATGTTGCCAGAGCCGTGCAAATAAACCAATGGCTCTTCGCCTCTGGAACTATCCAACTGCTCCCCGTTTTGGTTGGTTAAGGTATAATGGATTGAAACAGCTGTTTTGTCTGTGATTTGCATAAGCGTCTTCGCTGGATGAAAAAAGCCGACATCATATAACCTTTTCCCCTAAAAAACATGTCACGCTGGCGACCGCCCCGTCCAAAATCTTCGCCTTACGTCACCGCAGAAGGCTATCGCACCCTGGAAACAGAGTTAAAACAGCTTTGGGAACGCCGCAAAGACGTGACAATCGCCTTGTCGGCGGCCGCGGCAGAAGGCGATCGTTCAGAGAATGCCGAGTATATTTACCGTAAAAAAGAATTGCGCGAGATTGACAGGCGCATCCATTATTTACAAAAACGTTTACCATCATTAACCGTGGTATCAGAAAAACCCGCGCAGCAGAATCAGGTATTTTTCGGCGCCTGGGTAACATTGGAAAATCAGGATGGTGCAGAAATCACCTATCGCATCGTCGGTGCCGACGAAATAGACACCAGCGGCGGTCTGATCAGCCTGGATTCGCCATTAGCCAAAGCGCTTTTGAAAAAGATGCTGGACGACGAAGTGGCGATACGCCAAGCCGACCGGGAAATGCGTTATTTCATCACTGATATTCGTTATTAAGCCGCCATGAGTACACAAGCGACGATTACTCGTCTGAAGTGGTTTTTTATTATTCTGTTGGTGACGATTATCGAAATCGGCCCGGTGCCGCTGATTGGGTTGACGATGCTTTATATCGTGTCGTTCCGGCCACGCTGGTTTAAGGATTTGATCGACCGCATTTATTCATGACACCGCAATACCTGTTTGTTTACGGAACGCTGCGCCGACACTGCCTTAATCACCCGCTACTGACGGATTGCGTTTATGTCGCTGACGCGCATATGCGCGGCGAATTATATGAAGTAAACAACTATCCGGCCGCGATCGCCAGCGAGTCGGGTTTAATCGCTGGCGAGCTTTACTGCCTGGAGCATCCTGAACAATTATTACCGATATTGGATGATTACGAAGAATGCGCGGCGCATTGCCCTGAGCCTCACGAGTACCTGCGCTGCCAACAAACCGTCACTTTGACAGACCAAAAATACCTGGCAGCCTGGGTTTATATTTACAACCGGCCAACCGAATCGCTGCAACGGATTTGGTCAGGCGACTATCTACAGTATTTGCAGGAAAACTTATGATCAGCATCATCCAGCGCGTTACCCAAGCCAAAGTCACGGTAAACGGTATCGATATAGGCGTCATCGGCACTGGCATTTTGGCGCTGGTGGCAGTAGAGAAAGCCGATACCCCCAAGCAAGCCGAGCGTTTGCTGGAACGCATCCTAAATTACCGCATTTTTGCCGACGCCGACGACAAGATGAACCTGAGTCTGCGCGACATACAGGGCGGACTGTTGCTGGTGCCACAATTTACCCTAGCTGCGGACACCGACACCGGTAATCGCCCCAGCTTTGCCTCGGCTGCCGCACCGGAAATGGGCTTAGAGCTATACAACTATCTTAAAAAGCATGCGCAGCAACTATATCCGGGTAGCCAATTTGGAGAATTTGGTGCGGACATGAAAGTAGCGCTGATCAACGACGGCCCGGTAACGTTTACCTTACGCAGTCAGCAGGTCAAGGTGGGCTAATTTGGAGGCCGTGTAACCCTCGTGCCAATGCCGTTAAGTTAATAGCTGTAAGTGCGAATTTATTCGCACGA
>CAIOHN010000206.1 GCA_903858105.1 uncultured Pseudomonadota bacterium
GACTTTCTCGCGCAAGCCGTTGGCAGCCAGGGCTTGATGTACTTCGGCAATGCCGATTTCTGGCGAACGACCAGTGTTTTTTAAACTGGTAACCGCCGCTGCCCCTGTACCACCGGTGTTACCGGCCACGTTGATGACGTCAGCGCCAGCTTTGGCCACGCCGACCGCGATGGTGCCTATGCCTTCCGACGATACCAGTTTAACCACCACGCGTACCCGCGCGGCTTTGGCATCGTGTATTAATTGCCCCAAGTCTTCGATAGAGTAGGTATCGTGATGTGGCGGCGGGCTGACCAATTCCACTTTCGGGGTGCCGCCACGCAAGGCAGCAATTTCCACCGACACTTTCGGTGCGGGTAGCTGACCGCCTTCGCCGGGTTTTGCACCTTGGCCGATTTTGATTTCAATCTCTTCCAGATTAGGGTCGGCCAGATAGCCAGCCCAGACGCCAAAACGACCTGAGGCGAACTGTTTGATTTTGCTGGAACGAATGGTGCCGAAGCGACTGGAATGCTCGCCGCCTTCGCCAGAGTTGCTCATGCCACCGGCAATATTGGTGCCTTGCGCTACAGCTTCGTGGGCTTCGGCCAGCAAAGCGCCGTGACTCATCGCACCCGAAGCAAAGGTCGGGGTGATTTCGTGTGCCGCTTGTACTTTGTCCAGGCCAATTCTGGCGCGGGCAGGGCGAACATTGCTCAAATAAGCGTATATCAGGCTGTCGGCGTCATTGGCGCGCAGACTGATGTGGTCGTTTGCTAAGCTTAAGTCGAAGTGGTTACCAGCAAAACGAGCTTTAAAATGCTCGGCCAGTTGCTCCAGACGGGCTTTGTCGCTATTTTCGGTCAAGCTGACGACAAAACCGCTGTCAGCTTTGTCAACTTTCAAACCGCGAATCACATAATTGTTGTTGCCGTGCAGGTCTTGGCTACCCAATAAACGGTCAAAATCGGCTTTGCTGTTGGCAGCGCTAACATCTACCGGAAATTCCATAACATCACGCAAAGCAGCAGGGCGGCTGGCGCGTTCCTGGCTGAGATTGCGGGTAAAACTGCGGTAGGCTGGCGTTATGCCGAACGCATCGATTTGCGCAGGCGTCCGTTTCTCGTAACCGAAATCCAGGTAAGCGGTATCGCTGGCTTCATGCGCTTGCTGTTGCGGTATGTATAGGATCGCTTCATCGGTCATGTTGATGTATTCGCGAACCGCCGTATTGCCAAAGGTATGGCCAGCGCCTTCATTACGTTCTTTGAACAAGCCCAGGAACGGAATATCGCTTTCCGATTTTACCGACAGGGCTTTGTGATGCCATTCTGTAGCACTTGCGGCTAGGTCTGTATAGCGCACACCGCCGACTGACGCGTTGATGTTAGGAAAATACGGCTTTAATTTTGGTTCGTCGGTGTCCAGATAATTGGACTCGAAAAACTCGCCGCCGATATAGCTTTCTGCGGTACACAAACCAAATTTGCCCATGGTTTTCATCAGCGATTTTTCCACGCCTTTTTGAAAGCTATATAAGGCTTTTTGCTGGGCAGCGGTATCGGCGTATTCGGTGATAACACGGTTGTGAACACTGATCGGGCAAATCGCCGACGCGCCGAAACCCAATATGGTAGCTACATCATGCGGGCTGGCCGCCTGGCC
>CAIOHN010000207.1 GCA_903858105.1 uncultured Pseudomonadota bacterium
CAAATCTTGATTCGTATCATTTAATTATGCTGATTACGCAGCAAATGCCGCTGACACTGGAAAATATGGGCAAACTCCGCGCCTTCGGTGTCGAGATTTTAGCCAAAAAGCAGATTAGCGACGCGCAGAAGTTGGAGATTCTGGTACTAAAGGACAGAATCGAAATGGCCATCAAGAGCATTGAGGAAACCACTCAGGACTTTCAGCGCTATAAGCCGCAATTGGCTCCGATTTTGGTGGCTACCCGGGAAAATATTGCCAATGCATCCCGCTTGATTACCCAGCATGTAATTGCCGACATTGTGCAGGAAAAATTCTCAATTGACCCCGCGTATTTTTATTCCACTGTCACCGTCGCACTCGATACCGCCTACACGCAAATCTACGGTAATTTTCTGCCAGCTACCGAAGGCATCATTGAGGCGCGAATCGCCTACGCCAAGACCATTCTGGGCTTAAGCCTGGGAATCCCCGCCTTGTTGTTTTTGTTGATAATCTACTTTGCGATTGGCTCTTATATTGCGATTCGCCAAGGCATAGCGAAACTGGCCGACGCGGCAAAGGCATTCGCGCATGGCGATTTACAGCAAAGAGTCCAAACCACATCAGGCGATGAAATTGGTGAGGTCGCCGAGAGTTTTAACAGTATGGCTGACGGCTTTGCGGCACTTTTGTCGGCACGTCGGCAAGATGAAAATCGCTTGCGTAGCATCCTGGATAGTTCTTTGGACGCCGTGGTACAGATGGACGCGGCTGGCAGCATCGTTGCCTGGAATCGGCAAGCTGAGGCCATATTTGGCTGGTCTGTAGCCGAAGTCGCGGGGCGCTTGTTTCATGAAATTGTCATCGCCGAGCTTAACCGCCAGGCTTATCAAAGGAATTTGCAAAGCTTTTTGGACCCAGAGCAAGATTCAGCAAACAATCGGCGCTTTGAAACGCTGGCCCTGCATTGCAATGGCCGCGAATTTCCTATCGAATTGGCCATAATGCCAACCAAGTTGGCGGATAACATCAAATTTATCGCCTTTATCCGGGATATTTCCTTACAAAAGCAGGCGATAGAAACCCTGCAAACCAGCGAGCAGCGATACCGGGCTTTATTTGAATCGTCACGCGATGCCTTGATGACGCTAAGTCCTGCGCGCGGCTTTATATCGGGCAATCCTGCTGCTGTGAGTCTGTTTGGTTGTCAGGACGAGCAAGAGTTTTTGGCGCAATCGCCTGCTTCCTTGTCGCCGGCGTTGCAAATGAATGGCCGTCCATCGGTACAAGTTGCCGAGGAAATGGTGGAAATGGCTGTCAGTAACGGTTCAACCAGTTTCGAATGGCTGCATAAGCGCTTAAACGGGGAGACTTTTTTTGCCGAGGTGCAACTGAGTCGCGTAGAAATTGATCACGAAATTGTGTTGCAGGCTACGGTACGCGACATCACCGCCTGGAAGGATGCCAAAGCAGCGATGATGGTCAACGAGGCTAGAACGCGCGCCGTTCTGCGCACCATGTCTGATGCGGTGGTGTTGATCGATCCCAAAGGCAATATGCTGTTGGTTAATGATGCAATTGGCGATTTATTTGGTTACGAGGAAGACGAGTTGCTGGGGCATAACGTCAAAATGTTGATGCCAGAACCGTATTACTCCGCGCATGACGGTTACCTTGGTCGACATATGCATACCAAGGATAGAGTGATTATCGGTCGACGGATTGAGGTGGAGGGTAAACGCAAAGATGGTTTGTTAGTGCAGATTGAGCTATCGGTCAACGAATTAATGGACGATTTTGGCAGCACTTATATTGGCGTGATGCGTGACATCAGTCATCGTAAAGCCATAGAGCAGGCGCATGAAACAGCGCGCTTGGAAGCCGAGCACTTGGCGCATATGAAAAGCGAGTTTCTGGCGAATATGAGCCATGAAATTCGTACGCCTTTAAATGCCATTATCGGCTTGGCAAAAATCAGCATTCGCGATAATTATGGGCGCGGCATGCAGGAAAACAGCGCGCGGATATACGATGCCGGGATGCATCTGTTAAGCGTGGTCAACGACATTCTGGATTTTTCCAAAATCGAAGCCGGCAAAATGAGCCTGGACGAGCATTCGTTTCGTCTGCAAGCCCTGATAGATGATGCGATTAGTCTGGTGGAACTGCGAGCTAAAGAAAAACAATTGGATCTGGTGGTCAATCGGCCTGGTGATTTACCGGAGTGGGTGATTGGCGACCCGCTGCGCTTGCGGCAAATTTTGGTCAATCTTTTGTCCAATGCGGTTAAATTTACTGCGCAAGGCTATGTGCATCTGGAGATCGTGCGTTACCCGGATAAAACCGAAATTAGCGTCACCGATAGCGGTATCGGTATGACCACTGAGCAAATCAACCGTTTGTTTACCGCTTTTGAGCAAGCCGATAGCTCCACGACGCGCAAGTTTGGCGGCAGTGGTTTGGGCTTGGCGATTAGTCGGGATCTGGCCAACTTGATGGGTGGCGATATCGTCGTCAAAAGCAGTTTGGGCGCGGGCAGCAAATTTACGCTGAGCTTGCCTTTGCCGGCTGCCGAGGCGGGCGTCGAGCATTCAAACGACTATCAGACCGGCGGTGGCCGCTTGCAGGATTTTAGAATATTGGCCGCCGAAGACGTTGCGTTAAACAGGTTGGTGCTGGAGGATTTGTTGAACCAGGAAGGCGCGCAGGTGACCTTCGCCGAAAATGGTCAACAGGCGTTGGATCGTTTGGAACAGCTGGGTTATGACAATTTTGATGTGGTGCTGATGGATATTCAGATGCCGGTGATGGATGGCTATCAGGCCGCCAGCCGCATCCTGGATGTTGCCCCCGATTTACCTATCATTGGCTTAACGGCGCACGCCATGCCCGAAGAACGTCAGCGCTGCCTTGAAGTGGGTATGCGCGAGCGGGTCACCAAGCCTATCGACGCAGGAGCCTTGGTTGGCGCGATACGCAAGCATACCCGACATAAGTCTGCGCCAACGGCGGATGTTATCGCAAGCTTGCCTGATCAGCCTGCGCAAGCGGAAACCGCGCCGGAGGCACTGAGCGAGACGGCGGGATTGATAGATTGGCCAGCTTTGCAAGAACGCTTCGATGGTCGCCAAGGCTTTATCGACAAATTGATAGAGAATGCGCTGGATGGAACGCAGCAGCAGAATGTGGAAAAGTTGCGGCAGGCGGCCCAGCAACAAGACTGGGCCGACATCAAATTTGTCGCCCACAACCTGAAAGGCTTTGCTGGTATCTTTGCCAGCAGCCAATTGTTGTCGTTGGCCCAGGAAACCGAAGTGGCGGCTAAAGAGTCGCGAGAAGAAGCCACCCACTTGGCGCAAGCCTTGGCTGATACTTTGCAGGCCATCTTGACCGAGTTGCAGGCCAAGCGAGCATAGCTGACTCAAGCATCTTGAAAAACCGTAGACAAAAAAATGGCGGGTCTATTCAACCCGCCAATTAAAAAACATCCCTGTTACTAGGAGGAGATTTGCTCAGCACTAACAAACTTTATGCCTAACATCAGCGTTCGATTTGCTAGTTTAGTGGGGCAAAACTCTAAAATAAAGCGATATAAAATGATATTTATATCTAAAAAAATGGTTTAGATGTCAGCATTAAATTACAGTATAGGTCAGCCTTTCAAATTTGCATGGCGCAGACCTATTTTTTTTGAGGATACAAATGAACCTTAACCAGCTGGAATTGCTGCGCATTTTGCAAGAAACCGATTTTAATCTCAGCAAGGCTGCAGAAAAAATGCACGTTGTGCAATCGGCGGTCAGTCGTCAACTACAACTCTTTGAAGCCGAATTGGGCTCGCCGCTATTCGCGCGGCAAGGTAAGAAATTAACCGGCTTGACCCCTTTAGGCGAGAAAATAATGCTGGAGGTTGATTTAATTAATCAGGCCAAAAAAAATATTCAGATGATTGCCGATGATTTTCTGGATAGTAGCAACGGTACCTTTCATATTGCAACCACCCATACACAGGCTAAATATCTTCTGCCAGGGCCGATAGCCAAGTTTCGGCAGAAATATCCCGGCATTAAAATATACATGGTGCAGTCGTCGCCCGATAACCTAATCAACCTGCTGCATCGTCATCAGGCCGATATTGCCATCTGTACCGAGAAACTGGATGAAGACGATAAACTGGTAGTTAGGCCCTGCTATGAATGGCATCATATCGCCATCGTGCCTGCCGGCCATTCGTTAGCTCAAGGCGAAATTACCCTGCAACGTTTGTCTGCCGAACCGATTCTAACCTATACCCCTGGATTTACCGGCCGCAAAACCATAGAAAAAGCCTTTTATAACGCACATTTGCCCTTGGATATTACCCTGGCGGCTGCCGATTCCGATGTCATCAAAACCTATGTAAGACTGGGAATGGGGGTTGGGATTATCGCCGGAACGTCTTATGAGCCCGGCAAAGATAGCGATTTGCTGGCGATTGACTTGACTGGCTTGATACCGAGTTCGACGACCAAAATAGCCTATCTCAAACAGCTATATCTGCCAAATCACTGCCGGTATTTTATTGAGGAATTGTTGGCGGCTGCGGCTTTGAAAAAAATGGGTGTTGAATAGCGGTGTTGTGTATTGGGTTTGTCGTTAGTATCGGGTGAGTTGGTTAAGTATGAATGGTTAAATTCAATTACTAATTTTACACCCATGGTTTTATAGGACAGCAGTTGTACTGCCGTATTATCCACACAAAATTATCGACCCGTAGGGGCAACCCTTGTGGTTGCCCCTGTTAATGTCGAAATGAATATGGGCCGACAACAACCAAGGGCAGGCACAAAACCTGGGGCAGGCACAAAACCAAGGGCAGGCACAAGGCCTGCCCCTACGGTGGACTGTGGTGACAGAGGTTTCGCTGTGTCGGCTAGGTGTTAAAAATGTATTTACATCAATTCCGCGTGGTTTTGCAGGCGACTTGAAACAATCAAAACCCAAGGCTGGCTTTTAGATACAGCGCCGCCAAAATCAAATACACCACAAAGCTTACACCCAACAACCAAGGCCGGCCTTTAGGGCGCGCCCATTCGGGCAAATGCGGTGGTAGCATTTTATGGTTGATTAAATACAACGCCACCGGAAACATGATAGTGCCGCCGAAACCGATGATGGCGCTGGTCAAGATCAGTGGGCCGGGGGCGTCCAGTTGCATGGTCAACGAGGTTATCGTGGTTAGCAAACCTAAAAAGATGTAATACCAGCGTCTGGCCGACAAACGTCGACTTTTCGGGAACAGCGTCAGCACGATGTCGGCTTGAATCCGGCTGACAGCGTCGGCTGTGGCCAGCCAGGTATCGGTTAAAAAGGCCGCAGCGACTACCAAAAACAATAGTCGGCCGATTTCACCCCAACTCACGGCAAAGAACTGGCTTTGTACGACCGCCAGTTCGTATTCCTGCGGTAACAAGCCTTTGGGAAATAGCAAGGCATACGCCAGCAAACAGGTCATCAAAGTGGTTAGCAAATTGCCGATAATGCCGACTAAAATATCGGCGCTTAAAAACTTGCGCCAGGTTGACCAGTTTTTTTGGCTTTGGGGGTCGTCCAGCGGCAGAAAGCCGTCGCTAAGCACCGCTTCCTCCGCGCCGCCCAAACCGGTGATGCGGCCAACCAGACCGGCCATGCCTGCACCCTTGTCGCGTAGCCAGTAGGAATAAAACAAAATCCAG
>CAIOHN010000208.1 GCA_903858105.1 uncultured Pseudomonadota bacterium
ATTCGGTGCGAGAACCGTTTCTAAACCATAAGTCGCGCTAGTGGCACCAAATCAGTTGATCTTGATCAACTCAACATCAAAAATCAAAGCCGCATTCGGCCCAATATCCGCACCTGCGCCGCGCTCGCCATACGCTAAATTGGACGGGATGAAGAAACGATATTTAGCGCCTTCCTTCATCAATTGCACACCTTCGGTCCAACCGGCGATAACGCGGTTCAACGGAAAAGTGGCTGGTGCGCCGCGACCGTAAGAGCTATCAAACTCTTTGCCGTCGATTGTTGTGCCTTTGTAATGCACGGTTACATTGTCGGTAGCTTTTGGTTGCGCGCCTGTACCTTCGGTAAATACCACGTATTGCAAACCACTAGCGGTAGCAACTACGCCAGCGTTTTTGGCGTTGTCAGCCAGAAATTTTTCCCCAGCAGCTTTGTTTTCGGCTGGGGTTGGTGCGTTGGCGTTGGCCAGTGAGAACATAGCAAATCCTGTAATAAATGCGATTAAAATAGCGATAACACGTTGTTTCGTGGATTTCATGAAGACTCCCGTTAGGTTTTTGGGGCTGTTAGTTTATCAGTTTTTTCCTTCCAACTCTTGCCTGCAGCTTGCTAGTTGCGCATCGTAACGCAAAGCGCGTTGCTGGACTTTTTGGGCGACATTGATCAGCCATTGTTTGGACCAATAACTGTTGCGCTGAAACCCGCCCAGCCCTTCGTGATACGTCAAATACAATTTGTTGGCATCGGAGGTGGGAATACCCAGTTTTCGGTTACTGTTCGCGCAATACCAGGCCACAAAATCGCAGCTATCGGCAAAGTCTTCCCGGCTGGCCCAGCCGTTACCGGCGGAGCGCTGGTAATCGGCCCAGGTTTCGTCTTTGGCCTGAGGGTAACCATACGCGCTACTAGACCGAAACCACGGAATAAAGCCTAAAATAGTAGGCCGAGGCGGCTCGGCATCGGCGACAAAACGGCTTTCCTGATGAATAATCGCCATCTGTACGGCAATCGGCACCCCCCAACGCTGAGCGGAACTTAAAGTCGCTTGATACCAATCGTCTTTTTCACGGAAGATTTGGCAGATATTTTCGGTATTTTTGGGCGGAATAGTTGTACAAGCCGATAAAAGCGCTAAACTTGCCACAAAAAATATACTGCTTTTCATTTTCCAGCGAACTCCGTTGCAAAAATAGAGGACGTATCTTCAGGAAGCCTAAACACAAGAAGGTTAGTATGCCAACCACGGAAAATCGCGCCTATCGCAAAAGTCTGGCCAGCCACGGGCTACTTTATATGGGCTTTGAAGAGCACGAAATTTGGGTCGTCAATCTATCGGTGTCGGGCTTGTTGGCTGTGCTAAAGGTTAATCCACAGATTGGCGACATTAAAGATATTTTTCAAGCACTGCAGCTTTCACCGATTGTTGATTTGTATCTACCGGAAATGCGACTGGCCGGGGAAGCAGAAGTGGCAAGAGCGGAAGCGACTGAAGACGGCTTTGAAATTGCCATAGAATTCCGCAATCTGTCTTACGATACCGACAATCTGCTATACAGCCGCCGTGCCTACCGCAAAAACATGACCGCGCCGGGCCATATCGTGTTAAACGGCACAGACTACGCCTTCAATACCGAAAATGTTTCGGTCGATGGTTTGATGATTCGCATGTTGGGCCGCATCGAGATGCTAAGTGGCGAGGAAGTCGATTTTGATTATCCGCACCTGGATCTGGCGGGTAAAGCCAAGGTGGTCTGGGTTGAACATGACGATATATCAACCCTGATGGGCTTGCAGTATCTGAAACTTGAACGCGAGTTTATTAAGGGTATCCCCAATTTTAGCCGCCCGGCACTAGAAACAAATTAACATCCCGCGCCAAAGTTAAATCCGTATAACAGGCTCAACGATTAAATCGCCGCAGATCCCGTTTGGCCCAAAATTCAGCCGCTAATTGTTGAGCCTGATCCTGGCTGTCCGCTTTACCTAGCAGTTTCAAAGCGATCGCCGCAGTACCAATTAGCGTCGCTTCGCCAAATTCATCGCTAATCTCGCCGCGCCAAAATTGTGCCAATAAATCCGGCTCCAGTTCTTCGGCTTTCATATGTCGCCGTTCGAACATGGCGGGCCAAATTTCGTCGTTAAGTTCGCCATCAGTGACGCTTTGCACCAGACATTCCACATCCGGGTTGCGCTCGGTTTCACCGCCCTCGCCCTTCAAAACCGCCATGCTGTTTTGATTAAGCAACAACGCGGCTTTTTGATGCACCTGCCTGTAACTGGGATGAAAAATACCTTGCATCGTGTGGGTAGCGTCAAACGGATTTAATAACCTGACCAGCGTATGTACCGGCGAGCGCAAGCCCATCAACGGTCGCAGATTGATCATGTCGTAAAGTTTGGGGCAAATATGCTCCAGCGATAAATAGCTGAAATTGTGCTGCTGGATTTGCTGACCGGCTTCGCTTATCGACGTAGCCGCCTTGATACCTAGCGCCTGCAGCGCGCTTTCGGTATACAACCTACCCTGAGTATGGCCGCCAGCGCCATGCATGAAGACCCGAACGCCGTTTTCCGCCAACAACAGCGTAGACAACAAAAACCAGGGCAAATGCCGACGTTTACCAGCGTATGACGACCAATCCAGATCGACCGCCACTTTGGAATCAAAGGCAAAACTTTCACGCGCAGCCGCGACAAATCCGGCTAATTCTTCGCAGGTTTCTTCCTTGACCCGCATCAGCATTAAAAAGGCACCCAGCTGAATTGGCTCGACCTGACCATCGGCCAGAATCATTTGCATAGCCCGATAGGCTTCGTCTTGTGTCAGCGGTCGGGAGCCTTTTTTGCCCTTACCCAGTATTTTGATAAATTCTGCGAACGGATGTTCTGCGACTAGCAAACTCATGACAAGGTAAATCTAAAATAATGATCAATTAACAAGGCCGCAAAAATCAGCATCAGATAAACAATCGAATAACCGAAAGTGCGCATCGCAGTTTTATTGTCTTTTTTACGCATCATCTGAATCGCGTAATAAATAAAGCCCAAACCCAACACCACCGCGGCTGCCAGATAAATCAGCCCGCTCATGCCGGTTAAATAGGGCAATAAAGTGGTAATCAGCAGCAAGATGGTATAGAGCAAAATTTGTAGCCGGGTAAACTCGACGCCATGCGTGACGGGCAACATCGGGATGGACACTTTGGCATATTCCTCGCGCTTGGCAATCGCCAAGGCCCAAAAATGCGGCGGCGTCCAAACGAAAATAATCAGAAACAGTAACAAAGAATAAGGATGCGCCTCGCCGGTCATTGCCACCCAGCCCAATACCGGCGGAGCGGCTCCGGCAGCGCCACCGATGACAATATTTTGCGGTGTCATTTTTTTGAGGTAAACCGTATACACCAAGGCATAGCCAATCAGCGACAGAAAAGTCAGAAAAGCGGTCAACACGTTGACTTTTAATACCAGCATCGCCATGGCCGCAAAACCGATCAGGCTGGCAAACACCAGCACCTGATGCGAGTTTAAATGACCGGTCGGCAAGGGTCTGTTTTTGGTGCGGCCCATTTCCGCATCAGCTTTTTGATCGATGAAATGATTGATCGCTGCTGCGGAGGAGGCGGCCAAGCCGATACCTATAGTGCCGTAAAAAAAGTTTTCCAGCGGCGGCATGCCCGGCACTGCCAGCAACATGCCGACGATAGCGGTAAACACAATTAATGCCACTACTCTGGGCTTACAGAGTTCCAGGTAGTCTTTCCAGGATAGCGAGGAGGTTTTGTCGGTCATCAAGTACCAATTGGATTTAGGCGGCTTTAAACATATAGAATAACAGTGAACCATTGATTATTAAAATAATCACAGGCGCTCACCATCTTTTAGTCAACGAGGGATTTATGAACTATAGGCTCGCAGCGTTAGTGCTGCTTTGTCCTGCTGTAGCGGCACACGCCGAAGCCAGCAAGGTACACGAACACGTTTTCGGCAATGGCTTGAAACTATTGGTAAAGGAAGATCATCGTTCACCGGTGGTGGTTTCGCAGGTTTGGTACAAGGTGGGCGCCAGCTACGAGCCCGGCGGCATTACCGGCATTTCACACATGCTGGAACACATGATGTTCAAAGGTACGCAAAAATATCCTGCGGGCGAGTTTTCCAGAATCATCGCCGAAAACGGCGGTAACGAGAACGCATTTACCGGCAGCGATTACACCGCTTATTTCCAAACCCTGGAAAAATCGCGCCTGGAAATCAGCTTTAAACTGGAAAGCGACCGGATGCGCAATTTGGATTTAAAAGCCGAAGAATTGAAAAAAGAATTGGAAGTAGTGACCGAAGAGCGACGGATGCGCACTGATGATCAGCCGCGCGCCAAAGTACACGAACAGTTTATGGCCACTGCTTTTACTAACAGCCCGTATCAAAACCCGGTCATCGGCTGGCCGTCGGACATTGCCAATTATAAAGTCGAAGACCTGCAAGCCTGGTATCAACAATGGTATGCACCCAATAACGCCACGCTGGTCGTGGTGGGTGATGTCGATGCCCAACAAGTCGAAAAGCTGGCCGAACAATATTTCGCGCCTTTGCAACCCAGCGTACTTAAACCGGTAAAACCACAAGATGAAAGCGAGCAACGCGGCGTTAGACGTATCACCGTCAAAGCCCCCGCCAAACTGCCGTACCTGATGATGGGTTACAAAGTGCCGGTATTGCACACCGCCAAACCGGAATGGGAAGCCTATGCCCTGGAAGTACTAAGCGGCGTATTGGATGGCGGCGACAGCGCCCGCCTATCTTCGCGACTAATCAGAGGTAAACAACTCGCAGTATCCGCTGGTGCCGGTTATGACTTTACCTCGCGGCTGTCGGAATTGTTTTTATTGGAAGCCACACCCGCTGAAGGCAAAACCGTGTTCGATCTGGAATACGCCTTGCTTGACGAGGTATATCAGTTAAAAAACGAATTGGTCTACAAAGATGAATTGCAGCGCATCAAAGCCCAGGTTTTGGCTAGCGCCGTATATCAAAAAGATTCCAATTTTTATCAGGCCATGCAATTGGGCACCCTGGAAACCGTGGGCATAGGCTGGCAAAAAGCCGACGAATACGTGGACAAGATCAATCAAATCACTGCCGAGCAAGTACGGGAAGTGGCGCGCAAATATCTGATCGAAGACACGCTGACTGTCGCTTATCTCGATCCACAACCGATCACCCAAGCCAGCAAACCCACTAAAGCCATAGGAGCCCATCATGCGTTTTAATTTAATTGGCTTGGCCCTATTGCTGCTGAGTCAAACCACTTGGTCAGCCGCCAAAATAGAGAACTGGCAAACGCCGCAAGGCAGCCGGGTTTATTACGTACGCACCGCCGGCTTGCCGATGGTGGATGTGCGGGTTGTGTTTGACGCTGGCAGTGCGCGCGACGATGCGCAATTCGGGGTCGCAGCGCTAACCTCGGCGCTGCTGGATAGTGGTGCTGGCGATTGGGATGCCGATGCTATAGCGCAGCGCTTTGAATCCGTGGGAGCGCAATATGCGGCTGGTGTCAGCGAAGACATGGCTTGGCTGGCGATACGTTCGCTGACCGAGAAAGCCTTGTTCGATAAAGCGCTGGCAACCTTTGAAACCGTATTGAGCAAACCGGCATTTAACGAGGCTGACTTTCAACGCGAACAAGGCCGCACCCTGGCCGGCTTGAAGCATCGTGAAGAATCTCCGGGCGAATTGGCCGGTATCGCTTTTAATAAGGCGCTGTACAACGATCATCCTTACGCTCACCCGGAAGCTGGGATCGTCGAAACCGTCGCCGGTTTTAGCGCTGACGACTTAAAAAACTTCTATAAAAAATACTACGTAGCGGCCAACGCGATGGTTGTCATCGTCGGCGATGTCAGCCGCGAGCAAGCCGAGCAAACTGCTAATCAACTGCTCAGCAAATTGCCGGTCGGCGAAAAGCCTGCAGAAATACCGATGGTTACTATGCCCAGCAAAGCCAGCGAGCAACATATCGAGTTTCCATCGACACAAACCCATGTATTAGTGGGCTTGCCCGGCACTTATCGGAAAGATCCTGACTATTTTGCCTTGTACGTGGGCAATCATATTCTGGGTGGTGGCAGCATGGTTTCCAGGCTATTTGAGCAAGTGCGGGAAAAACGCGGTCTGGCTTACAGCGCGCACAGCATGTTCGCGCCGATGTACAGACAAGGCCCGTTTATGATGAGTTTGCAAACTCGCAACGATCAAGCCACGCAAGCACTGGACGTATTGCGCAAAACGTTTGAGGAATTTCTGGATAAAGGCCCCACCGACGCCGAACTGACCGCCGCCAAACAAAACATCACTGGCGGTTTTGCGATGCGTTTTGATACCAACAGCAAGTTGACCGACTATGTCGCAATGATTGGTTTTTATCAGCAACCGCTGGATTATCTGGAGACCTTTCAAAGCAAAGTTGAAGCCATCAGCATCGAGCAAATCAAGGACGCGTTCAAGCGCCGGGTAAAACCCGAATTGCTGCAAACCGTGACCGTGGGCGGTGGTAAATAAGCATGTCCAATCAAATCCGCATCATTGGCGGCGAATGGCGCAGCCGACAGATCAGCTTCGACGACGCGCCCGGCCTGCGGCCAACGCCAGCACGGGTGCGGGAAACTTTGTTCAACTGGTTGCAAACCGACATTTTGAGTAGCCGCTGCCTGGATTTGTACGCCGGTAGCGGTGCCCTGGGCCTGGAAGCCGCTTCTCGCGGCGCCAGGCAGGTGGTTCAAGTGGAAAACAACCCGACCAGTTGCCAAAATTTGCGACAAAACATCGCCCGCTTGGCGGCAAGCCAGGTGAAGGTCGTACAGCAGGATGTGGACAAGTTTTTAAGCAGTCCGGCCCAAACTTTTGACCTGGTATTTTTAGATCCACCGTTCGGCCAAAACCTGATCGCGCAAACCTGCCAACTCTTGGAGACAAACGGCTGGCTGGCCGATTACGCCAAAATTTATCTGGAAAGCGAACGCAATCAACCAATAACCGATCTGCCGCCAAACTGGCGGGTATTAAAGGCCAAAACGGCTGGCGATGTCAGCTATAGTCTGCTGCAAAAGCAATCGGATACTTTTGCCGCGACGAATAGTTTAAAATAAGTCGCTTTTGCCATTTTCAAAGCTAATGAACATTACTGCCATTTATCCCGGCACTTTCGACCCGATCACCAACGGTCACCTGGATTTGATCCACCGAGCCTCCAGACTGTACCAACACGTGATCGTGGCAGTCGCCGTCAGTCGGGGCAAAATGCCGCTGTTCTCGCTTGAAGAACGGGTGACTTTAATTCAGGAAGTTGTCACAGGCTTTCATAACGTCAGCGTGATTGGCTTTGACACCCTGCTGGTTGATTGCGCCAAGCAACATCATGCCAGCGTGATTATTCGCGGCTTGCGCGCGGTGTCTGACTTTGAATACGAATTTCAGTTGGCCGGCATGAATCGCCGTCTGTCGCCTGATATTGAAACCGTGTTTCTCACTCCCGCCGAACAATACGAATTTATCTCGTCGAGCATGATCCGCGAAATAGCCCAATTAAACGGCGACGTTTCCAGCTTCGTGCCTGATCTGGTCAAACAACGCTTAACCGAAAAATTTTCCCAGGAGTAATCATGGCCCTCATAATCAGCGACGACTGTATCAATTGCGATGTCTGCGAACCGGAATGCCCGAATGGTGCCATTTCACAAGGCGAGGACATTTATGTGATCAACCCTTCCCTATGTACCGAGTGCATTGGCCATCACGACAAGCCGCAGTGTATGGAAGTGTGCCCGGTGGATTGTATCGATAAGGATCCAGCAGTGGTTGAAGATAAAGACAGCCTGTATAAAAAGTATTTAAAGCTGACTAGTTAAGATGAGCGCACGATAGGATAGTTATTATCGTGCGCCCCATCGACAATAAAATAAATGTTCTTGTAAACCCGCTTTTAGGTGTACAGTGAGCACTCCATAATACAGAATTAATTAATGCCTATACTACGCACCCCCCCGCCGCCACGCATTGGCTGGCACTACGACAGTTATTTTCTACAGCAATTGGCAAAACTTAAAGAACAAAAACAATAAAAATTGCCAAAAAAAGCCGGTTAATACCGGCTTTTTTGTGTCCCATCGCATTTAATTCCTTACCATCATAATATTGCACCCGCTTTAAAATAACGGCGTATAACTTAACTATCGGGTTATTTTAATTCGTTGGTGTTCACGGGCAAACCGGCATCATTTGCATCACGTTCTGCCACTATCCAACCATAATTCGGAGTGAACACCATGAGCAAAGCCCCAAAAAGCAATAAAGAAAATAAAAAGCAACCCGTCCTGAGCCCAAAAGAAAAAAAGGCTGCGAAAAAATCCAAAAAAGACTCGCAGGGCAGTAAAGATCTGATGGGCAATGTATTCAAGGGCTAAGCCGTCGCTATCGCAGCTTTATTGTCAGTTGATAATCTAACGCGCATAAAAAAGCCCACATTAAGTGGGCTTCGTCCGTTGTTGTTTTTATGTTTTTGGACGTCTGTCATTAAACAACGACAGTTTAAATTGTTGCGTTTATTCTTATTATTTTACCGGGTGACCGGTCGCTTTCCCTCCCCCTAAAACCTTAAAAGCCGTATTGATCTCGATCAAGGTTGACGCATTCTATTGGATAAAAATCCTTCTGTCTACAAAAACTGCGACACTTTGTCGCATGACATACCTGCCGACGTTTATTGCGTGAGATTAGGCAATGCGATGTAGACATGATGCGGGCAGAGCCCATCACCCCAGCCCCACCAACTCAGGGATGAAGCGCCTTCAACAGGCCGCCTAGTTTAAAAACTAATCAATAGTACCTATACGTATCCATTTAAAGCTTTTATTACATAAACATGACTTAATTATATTCAAACACCCAAAATGATTCCTTTTTGCCTACTCTGTACTACAATAGACGCCAGATCACCATTCAAGAGGGAATCATATGAACCTAAAACTACGCATAAATCCAATAACATTTGCCCTATTCGCGGTTGTCGCCACAGCGCCCATCGCCGCATCCGCCAACGAGGACGGACTCTTGTTCGACAAGCTTAATCGCTCAAAAGCCATGCAAAACTGGGGCTTAAAGGTGGGCGGCTGGGTTGGCACTGGCGTAACCTACAACGCCGACGACCCGGAAGATAAATCCAACGGCCCCAATTCTTACAGCGAACGCGACTCCGAAGTGCAAATGAACCAGTTGTATTTGTTCGCAGAGCGGGCCGTTGATCGCAAGAAACACCGCTGGGACTTTGGCGGCAGGGTAGACTTTATGTTTGGTACGGATGCCTACAAAACCCAAGCGTATAACCACTGGGACTCCAGGCTAATCTCATCCGCCGACGAACGCTTCTACGACGTGGCGTTCCCGCAAGCCTACGCAGAAATATTGGCTCCCATTGGCAATGGTTTGAGCATCAAAGCCGGGCATTTTTACACCATCGTCGGCAAGGAAGGCGTGATGGCTCCCAGCAATTTTTTCTATTCCAGAAACTATAGCTTTACCTGGGCCGGTCCATTTACCCACTCCGGAGTTTTGCTGAACTACCCCATCAACAAAAACTTCAGCATCGATTCTGGGGCCGTTATGGGCTGGGATAATATTACCCGCGATTCCGGAGCATGGAACTATCTGGGTGGCGTTAGCTGGAAAAACGATTTCAACACCACCTCGTCCAGTTTGCATGTGGTCACCGGGCCTTGGGACGACTCCAAATCAGCCAATCGCACTCGCTACACCTTTTTGTTTAATCACGATTTTGCCCCCTTCCTGCATTACACCTTCCAGCATGACTTGGCCTTTCAAGACCAACATCCGCAACTGGGCGGCGGCACTGCCGAGTGGTACGGCATCAACAATTACCTGGTGTTTGATATCGACGACGAATTGTCGGCCGGTTTACGTGCCGAATGGTTTCGGGATGCGGACGGCGTTCGGGTAACCCAAAACACCCGCGGCGGCCCATTGAACGGCGCTAGTAGCTACTACGCTTTTACCGGCGGCTTGAATTGGCAACCCTTGAAATGGCTAAAACTACGCCCTGAAGTGCGTTACGACTGGGCCAGCGCCAAAGCCTTCGACACCGGCAATCAAACCGATCAATTTACGGTTGCAGCCGATGTGATTGTGCATTTTTAACCTGCATCCTTTGGCCTGAATAAGCCGGATAAACCCACAACAGAACCGCTCTAAACGAGCGGTTTTTTATATCTGCTGGTTGGCGGTTTGGGATGTTCTAATTGATATTTGCTAAAAAATGAAAGCTCGGATTCATCCAGCGTTTCGTCAGCCAGATGCGAATACAACTTATCGATCACCTTTTTAAACCACAGCGGTCTGTAAATTAATACAAAAATTAAAATCGAATCAGTTACAGGTACCGGCAAAATTTCAAAGCAGCCGATGGTGACTAACACCATAAACCACTTAACCCGCCATAGCAGCGGCGGATACCGGCGTTTAAATCGAAATATTTTCTTCATGCTCTGAGTTCCAAACCATCTGCTGTTATGGCCATCATATTGTTAGTTATTGGGCGTGTTGCAAACACAAGCCGTTTATTCTGATGGCATCTTTGGCAGGAATCTTAATATAAACCGCGACCTAACAGTGAGTTTGTTCCTAATCGGCTAGCTTTCGATAATCTCGACACAGCGCTGGAACGCACTACGAACAATAAAAAAGGTCATCGCCAGCGGGTATGACAAATAGTGCTCTGGAAAGGCTATGCAAATTAGCACCACCGCGGCTAATAGCGAGGAATCGAACCGAAACAGATATTTTTGCAAATGTAGAAACGCTTCTTGTGACGGCGCATCAAACAGCGCGCTTTTATTAATAAAACCGAACAACATCCAGGCACCCAGCAAGGCAAAATAGACGGGGAACATGTAAAACATAGGCGATCCTTCGCTAAAGAATGGATTCCAAAACCCGTACCAAGCCCATAAACCCGCACAGGCGAAGCCATCATGCCAGATGCTGCCCGGCAATTTTTTCAGACATCCGGCCAACAGAAACAGCCCAGCGACACCGGCACCGGCAAGCCACACCGACTCAATATTGAGGAAGGTTAAAAACGCCCACTGGACTTGTACCAGTGTGGTTAACAGCAAACAGCAGATGATAAAAATAGGCATAGTAAAGATGTGGTTAGTGCAATTTGCGTCGCCCGCCCTAACACCAACGTTGGCAGAGCAAAGCGCTATGATTGATTGTGACCCGCATTGAGCATTAGCGTCAATCACACAAAAACTAAGCTATTTAAAAAATAGCTTATCCCCGCAACACCACCGCAAAAACAAATTTAACCAGCGCTTCTATCCAAAAAGCATTGATGCTATATTTATTTCGAATCGATATAAAATCGATTCGATAATTTATTTTCTTAAGGAGGGGAAACGCTCATGCCTAAAGCATTTTTACTAACAGCACTGCTATTTACGCTAGGATTCACTAACGCTTATGCGAATGAATTGTCCCCGCCAGGCGCCGCTCCCGAATTTGTCAAAGCCTCTTTTGCACCCGGCACGTCTGAGCCATCCAATATAGAAGAGTTTGCCAGCAACATCACGATCTACTCTCTGATTATCGGTGTCTATGCGCTTTACTGGTTCAAACAGAAAGCTTAAGGGTAGCGCTAAAAATTAAAAAACGCCTTATCCATCAGAGAGAAGGCTGAGATGAGGCTTTTTAGAACCTCCCTTAACACCTGACAACTTGGCAAATAGCCCGGCACGACCAAGCCGTCGAGCGCCACAACCGAAGCCTGATCGCCCCCATCTACCGCTGCACCGTAGATTTTGGCGGCGACAACACACCGCAAATACCGAGTTGGACTATATTTTAGTCAGTACACTTGCAAATTCCGCCCGGCCAACTATCGACTGACATCCATAAACGGAGGAGACATGAGCGCAACCGCTTTAGCTCAAAAGGTAAAGACAATCTTTTCTTTGCCTGAAATCGTCCTGCAGGTTAGCGAGTTATTGAGACAACCGGAATCGAGTCTTGCAGAACTGGAAGAATTGATTATTCACGATCCCGGACTGACGGCATCAATCCTTAAAGTAGTTAATAGCTCGTTTTATGGCTTCCCTGGCAAAATAGACACCCTTTCCAAAGCAATCAGCATAATTGGCTTCCGCGAATTAAATGCTTTGGTGATTAGCACTTCGGTGGTTGGTCAGTTTAAAAACATGCCCCCCGAATTGGTCGATATGGATACGTTCTGGTATCAAAGTGTCGTAAGAGGCGTGTTAGCAAAAAAACTGGCGCTTCACTGCAAGCGCGACAATTCCGAACGTTTTTTTGTCGCCGGCTTGCTGAGTTGTATTGGCAAACTGATTTTGTTTACACAATATCCAGAGCAGTCAGCGGACATACTCCGCACTGGCAAACAAAATGACGCAGAAATTGCCGCAGCAGAACGCGGACTATTCGGATTCGATTACGCCGAACTCAGCGCCGCATTACTAAACCAATGGAAATTACCCCAGGAAATTTGGGGATCGATTGCGTATCAACTCAAACCCCTGGACAGTCCCATTGATAAAACAGACGCTTGTATTTTGCATGTAGCATCCGTCACGTCCAATATTATCGAACCCTGGGGAAGCTACCAAAATGGCGCTTTTAATGCCCAGACTAAACAAGCAGTTTTTAATCCTGGTGTATTAGAATATCTGCAACTGTCGACTGTGGAACTTGACTTGATCAGCAATGATGCCGTTTTACACGCTATGGAGGTCACCAACACCCTGCTTCCTCACGGCGTATCGATCTACTAAGCGAACCAAGCAGACGCAACAAACGCTGGAAATAAGCTAGAGAAATGAGTCATCAACTGTCAACTCCAGTAGCGAAAATGTATTTAGGCTGTTCAGATAAATTAAAGCTCAGGGCAGCGGTTTATAAGCCAGCAGATTAGCCAATGTCTCAAGAATCGCGCTACGTGGATGAGTGCGCAACCAAACCAGCGCAATAGTTCGGCTCGGTTGCTGGCTAATATTGATGTAGCGAATATCGTTATCCTCGGGCTGCACGGCGACAGAAGGCATCAAGGTAACCCCGACGCCGTTCTTGACCATGAAACGCAGGGTTTCCAGACTGGAAGCCCGAAAATCGTGTTCCACGAATCGGGATGGGTCACACAACTTCAAGGCTTGATCGCGCAGGCAATGACCCTCGTCCAGTAAAAGCAGATTCTGCTTAGCCGCCATGTTCAAGTCTACTTCCTCGAGAGCAGCCAGCGGGTGATCTGCGGCTACTGCCAGAGTAAATGGATCTTCAAATAATATTCGAGATTCCAAACAGTCATGCTCTAGCGGCAGAGCTAGTAACGCCGCGTCAAGTTTTTTGCCGAGCAGCAAATCGATGAGCGAATTGGTTTTTTCCTCGACCAGTTGTAACTTAAGTTCTGGATGGTGTTGCTTGATGCGAAATACATACTCCGGCAACACATAGCTCGCTAGAGAAGGGAATGCCCCCAGAGACAGCGTGTTACGATGACGATCACTGGCATGATTGGCGATTTGTCGAATGCCCTGCACGTCGGCAAGAATTCTTCTCGCAATTGGCAAAATCTCTTGGCATGCTTCCGTCACTTCCACGCTATTTTTCTCGCGCACGAACAAGTCCACGCCCAAATAGTCTTCCAGTTTTTTGATCTGCGTACTTAACGTTGGTTGGCCGATTGCGCATTGCTCGGCCGCCTGACTAAAATTTCTTAATTCTGCCACCGCCACTAGGTAGCTCAAATCGCGCAAGTTCATCGATAATTAATCCTTTAAAGGTAAGTTTTCCGGCAAACACATGACTTTGCAAATAATACCATCTTAGGATTACAGCCTATTGATTTGAAAAATGCAGCTATCGATGAAATGAATTTCAAACTAACCGCATAATCAGGTTGAATACATGTGCCGAAATGAACAATAAAATAATTGGCGTTGACCTGTTGATCGCTTCCACTACCTGAAGCGCCAGTGGCATTATTTTTTAGCATTCACTCACAACAAGGGATAGAGGTGTACCATGAAAAGCAAACAAATTGTCTTGGCTTCCGCATTGGCGGTAGCCATATCGGCGGCGATGACCGCCACACCGGTTCTGGCCGATATGCAAGCCACGACCAACAGCTTCTGGTGGCCGGAGCAACTGGATTTGAAACCGCTGCGTCAAAACGCGGCTGAGTCCAATCCGCTGGGTAATGCCTTTAACTATGCCGAACAGTTCAAAACCCTGGACCTGAAAGCGGTGAAAAAAGACATCGCCAATGTACTGCATACCTCCCAGCCCTGGTGGCCGGCGGACTATGGCAATTACGGCCCATTTTTTATCCGCATGGCCTGGCATAGCGCTGGCGTCTACCGCATTTTTGATGGTCGTGGCGGAGCTTCCGGCGGCCAGCAACGCTTTGAACCGCTGAACAGTTGGCCGGATAACGTCAGCCTGGACAAAGCCCGCCGCCTGTTGTGGCCGGTCAAACAGAAGTATGGTACCAAGCTATCCTGGGCGGATTTGATGGTGTTGGCGGGTAACGTCTCGCTGGAAGAGATGGGCTTCAAAACCCTCGGCTTTGCCGGTGGCCGCGCCGACGACTGGGAAGCCGAGATTGTCAACTGGGGTTCCGAGAAGAAATTTCTGGCCGATGAGCGCCATGACGGCCAAGGCGAACTGGCCAAGCCATTGGGAGCCACGCAAATGGGGCTGATCTACGTCAACCCCGAAGGGCCAGGCGGCAACCCTGACCCGTTGGCGGCAGCCAAGCACATCCGCGACGCCTTCGGCAGGATGGCGATGAATGACGAAGAAACCGTGGCGTTAATCGCTGGCGGCCATACGTTCGGCAAAGCGCACGGCGCGCATAAGCCCGACGAGTGTGTCGGCAAGGAACCGGCCGCCGCCGGCATTGAGGAACAAGGCTTGGGCTGGGCCAACAAATGCGGCAGCGGCCATGGCGTCGATACCGTCAGCAGCGGTCTGGAAGGCGCATGGTCTACTAATCCGACCCGCTGGACCCACGACTACCTGACCTGGCTGTATACCTTCGACTGGCAGCAAACCAAGAGCCCGGCGGGCGCGACACAATGGATTCCCAAGGACGGCAAAGGCGAAAACTTTGTACCGGATGCGCACGATCAGACCAAACGTCACCCGCCGATCATGTTCACCACCGATATTGCCCTGAAAATGGACCCGGAGTATCAAAAAATCTCCAAGCGCTTTTTGGATAATCCCAAGGAATTCGAGATAGCGTTTGCCAAGGCCTGGTTCAAGCTGACCCACCGCGACATGGGGCCCAAAGCCCGTTATGTCGGTGCCGAAGTACCGGCTGAAGACTTTATCTGGCAGGACCCTATCCCCAAAGTCGATCACAAACTGATTGACGCCAAGGATGTCGCCAAATTGAAATCCACCATCCTGGCCTCCGATTTGACTATTCCAGAGCTGGTCAAAACTGCCTGGGCTGCGGCGGCAACTTTCCGTGGTACCGACATGCGCGGCGGCGCCAATGGCGCGCGGATTAGGCTGGCACCACAGAAGGATTGGGAAGCCAATGACCCCGCCGAATTGACCAAGGTACTGGCTAAGCTGGAAACCATCCAGAACGACTTTAACCGCAGTTTGAAAGGCGGCAAGAAAGTCTCGCTGGCCGATGTGATCGTGCTGGGCGGCTCTGCGGCGGTGGAAGAAGCCGGGAAGAAAGCCGGCATCAAGGTGCAAGTACCGTTCAAACCGGGGCGGATGGATGCGTCGTCGGAACAAACTGACGTGCATTCGGCGGCGGTATTGGAACCCAAAGCCGACGGTTTCCGCAATTTCTTCAGCAAGGAAAATTCGCTTTCACCAGCGCAAATGCTGATCGAACGCGCCAACTTACTGACCTTAAGTGTGCCGGAAATGACCGTGTTGGTTGGCGGCATGCGCACGCTGGATGCCAATGCCGGTCATGTCAAACACGGCGTGTTCACCAGCAGGCCGGGCACCTTGAGCAACGACTTTTTTGTCAACTTGCTGGACATGTCCACCCAATGGAGCAAATCGGCCACCGACGGTATCTACGAGGGCAAGGACCGGGCCAGCAATCAAGTCAAATGGACTGCAACGCCGGTGGATTTGATCTTTGGTTCCAACTCCGAGTTGCGGGCGGTAGCAGAAGTTTATGCATCGGACGATGGCAAAGACAAGTTCGTGCAGGATTTCGCCAATGCCTGGACTAAAGTCATGGACTTGGATCGTTTCGAGAAACGCTAGCCAACCAAGCACCCGACTTGACTGTTACCAAGTCAGGTCGGGTGTCTAAATTCATCAAATAATAGCTCGGCTGGGGTGCTGCCAGAAGGTCGGCAAAGTCCAGCGCATCAACAAGCGTTTTCGATAAGCTATAAAGTCCAAATTCGATCTGACAATGCGGGAAGCCGGTTTACATTTGATGAGCCACTGATAGGCAAAACCCGAGCCAAACCAGCCTTTTACAGTAACAAATTAGCTGACCGCTTAGTCACAGAATGTAGCCGATCAGATTAAGAATTTCTTGGGTATTGATACGTATTTATTTTTTGAAATCTTTTTTGGGGCTTATAGATTAGGATAATTGGCGTTACACATGACCAAATTACGTCTTTCGATATTTGGTAAAACCGAAATTTCTAACAACATCAAAGTTTCCATTAAAACTTGAGTGGAAAACGATTTTTTTTCGCCGCTTTGCCCCATGGGGATATGGTGCATATCCTGAGCAATATCTAAGATGAATTCGGTTATCAGCTAAAAGCACGCTGCTGGAAAAGCATACAGTGAAGTCCTTGGCGATTAACTCAATCCGCCAACTACCACAGCACCTATTCGACTATGAAAATTGCACGGGCTCGAGAAGTTATTGTTTTGACGCTAATTGGTTATACGGTTTTTTTAGCCAACGAAAAACTATTGCCCAACATTGACTTGAGTGTGCCAGAAACTGACGGTTTGATGGCAAATCTCCCCGTCGAAGAAACTCAATCATCGATCTGGTTTATTAGCCACCGCGACGAGGCGCAAAAACGTGTTGAAGAGTGCCGTAAGGATAAGCGGCTAACGCATATGCAAAACTGTATTAACGCCGAATTCGCCATAAAAGCGCTTGGCGGGTAAGCCCAATCCATAGCTATAGTGTTTTCTCATTATACTGCTGGGTAGAAACAATAAGTAACGCTATTGCCTATCCATGTTTTTTTACATAGCCAACTAATCGCAGTCGTGAATCCATCCGATACCTTATCATCTCAGCAATCCGTGATCGGAAATGCGATCATGCCAGGCATTGTTGCCGTGGTTGATAATGAACCAGAAATTACTCGCGCCCTTGGTATGTGGCTTGAACTACGCGGCTTACAGACAACCCTTCATTTATCTGCCGAGAGTTTGCTCAAGATTCTTCATCAGCAGGATGGTCATCTGACAGTACATCTTGAAACAGGCAATCCGGTTGAGTTTCAGCTTCAGGGCGCGGTGATCGATCTGATTCTACCTGGCATCAATGGTATCGAGCTGGCTAGACGCCTACATCGCCTAGCGCCGACACTACATATTACCCTCATAACGGCACTGCGTGACGAAGAGCGTTTACAGTATGGCAAATTACCACCGGGCATCCAGTGTCTGGAGAAACCTTTCAAATTGAACGCGCTAGAAGCTGCACTTTTTCAGTCGCCGCCATGATGGGATTAGACATCCGTACGGCGTTCCTAATCATTGGACTACTCTACCTGCTATTGCCGACAGTCGCCTGGCTTGTATTGGCGGGGCAACGTACAAAACAGGTTGCCTTGTGGTGTGGTGGCGGGCTATTGGTGGGCGGGGCTGCGATATTGGTCGGCTCGCGCGAAAGCATCCCAGAGTGGATTTCCATATCGTTAACAGGTTCAATGTTCAGAATATCTATGCTGATTCGCATCCAGTCCTTGCGCCTGGATCTGGGCGTACCTTGGCCTTGGCGTTGGGTAATTCTCGCGGAACTGGCTATGTTTCTGATTTTTAATAGCATCCATTATGGTTTGCACAACGATGTGTTACGGGCCGAGTTCAACAGTGGCGTTCTTGCTGGCTTGCTGTTTCATCTTGTGCTGCTGGCCTGGCGCATTGGACGTGATGAGCAAAGCCGCAGCGCCAAGTGGATTGCCAGCGTGTATGGGTTGGTGGCTACTGCCATCCTGTATCGCCTGTTTTCCTTGATCAGGGGTAGTGGCTTTACCAATGTTCTCCACGAGGGGATGAGTTCGCAAACACTGGCACTGTCTTTGCTGCTGGCTTCCATCGTCGGGCATTTTGGCTACGTCGGATTGGCGCTGGATCGCTCTATGCGCCGGGAACTCAAAGCGACAGCTGAGAAAGCTCGCGATGAAGAAAATCGCCGCCTCGGAGAGATGATCGCCCACCTCGACCGGCAGCGCAGTCTGGGCGAATTATCAGCCTCGCTGGGCCATGAACTGAATCAGCCGCTTACCGCTATCCTGACTAATGCACAGGTGGCCAAACAAGGTTTGCAAGTCGGATATTTCGATAATAACCAGCTCGGTGAGTTTCTCGACAAGATCGTCCATAACACCGAGCGCGCCGGCCATATCATCGAGCGAATCCGTGGTTTTATTAAGCCATCGGTCTCGCGTAGCATGACGGTCAATCTGAATAGAGTCATCTGCGAAGTAGCCGAACTGGTGCTTGATGAAGCCCGCAGATGCAAGGTTACTATTATTCTGCCAAGCCTGTCAGCCTCAGTTTTGGTCGCAGGCGATCCAATCCAGTTATCGCAAATTATCCTCAATGTGTTGCGAAACGCGATTGAAGCGGTGACCCCAATGGCTCGGCGTGAAATACAAATAGTATGCAGCAGGGTAAAAAGCCGCGCAATCGTGCGTATTTACGATACAGGGCCTGGTCTTACGCCTGAATTACTCGCTAAAGCCGGTACGCCATTTTTCACAACCAAGCCAAATGGCCTGGGGCTGGGCATTTCTATTTCCCAATCAATCGCCGTCCAACATGGCGGCGCACTGACCTTTGCCAATGCCCAAGATGGCTCGGGGGCAATTGTCGAACTCAATCTACCGGCCCAGTAAAAACACAGGACAACACCGCATGAAACCGCAAACAAAGCACCGTCATTCGGTTACGCTATCTGACTGTGAGCTTGCTACACGTTGCGCGCGTGGGCGAGTCGTAATTATCGACGACGACACAGAAATTCTATCTGCATTAGCCGCCCTGCTTGAGTTTTTTGGTTATGCCTGCGAAACCTATTCTTCGGCAACGAGCTATTTACAGGTGGTCAACTACATCCGGCCGCTCTTTCCCGGTCCGTGTTGCATATTGTGCGACGTCAAGATGCCCGAGTTAGACGGCTTGGAACTGCAAAGTCGGCTTGCTGAGTTTGACGATATTCCGGTTCTACTGATGAGTGGCAGTAGTGGCGTGCCGGAAGCCGTTAGCGCCTTCCATGGCGGAGCAGTGGATTTTCTGACCAAGCCCATCCACGGCGACGTACTCATGGCCGCTGTAGCTAAAGCGCTAGCCATTAGCACACTGCGCTGCAATCAGCGCGAACGGCAGTCGACACTCGCGACACGGATCGCAAGCCTGACAGAACGTGAACGCGACATTGCCCACCGCGCCGCCGCAGGCCAAACAAACCCGGCAATCGCCGCCGAACTTGGCATTGCCTTGCGAACCGTAAAATTACATCGCCAGCGTGCGATGGAGAAAATCGGCGCAAATAACATAGCGGATCTGATTCGTATTGCTGATGAGGGAAAATTATGAGCATGAAAGTCCGTCAACACCTAATACCCTGCGATGTTAGTCAGCCAAGAAGGATCGGTTGATATGCATATTATTGTGAAACATTTAAATACAGGCATCACGGTCGATGATCTGCACGATTTTGTCAGCCCTACCCTGAAGGGTGGGTGGTTTTACAAAACAGCTGACTTGAAAGCCATTAAAGTCGTGGGCATCGTCGATAAGCAAGGCATGATCGTCGAGCGGCATGGATTGATCAGAATTACACCTGAGAGCGAAAAAGCCCGTGTGGTCAAAGCGCTAAATAGCAGTCGCAAATTTCTGGAGAAATTTGCTGTCGCTGAATATGTTATCCGACATTGGAGTAATGATCGCCGCGCCGCCAACCCAACACCAGATTATCATCCCAACAACCGCAGAGCCAATGACCGTCGCCGCCTGGGTTTGAGGATGATTACCGTATGCGATCTTTTAACCACGTCTATCCGTGCCGATTAAAATCTCCGAAGATAGTGTCCACTTATAACCAAGTGGA
>CAIOHN010000209.1 GCA_903858105.1 uncultured Pseudomonadota bacterium
CTGCAACTTTTGAGCTTAAAACCAACGACGAACAGCAATATTTCTTTAATTTCCTTAACAGCAAGGGCGAACTCATTTTGATGAGCGGCGATTACGACAACAAGGATGAAGCCATGCAGGCCATTAAAGAAGTGAGAACCGGCTCCTTGATGACTAATCAAATTGCCGCCAGCAGAGTGCCTGAGGGCGACACTTTTTTCGTGATCAAAGATGCGACTGGCAGCATCATTGTCAAAAGCGTTTTATATAACTCAACCATGCTGTTCGACAATGCCCTGCACAGCGTTAAAGACAATGCCTGCGTTGCCGAAATCGTCGATCTGACTGCGTAAGCTAAGGGTTCGGACGATTCTTGAATTTTTCTGCAGATTGCAAAAATAGGTGGCGGTGATATGGGAGTCGAACTCAATATTGTGCGGGAATTGGTCACGGTTTGCGTTACAGCGAGCGAATTGACTGCGATTGAAAATCTGATTAAAGGCGAACTTGCAATGCCAGCCTTTGTCGAGCAATTCGACAAAATGGCAGACGCGATCAGTGAATGCTACGCCATAACCGCGGCCAATCTGCAGCCCTGGCTGGACATCAATACCGAAAGCAAATTTTGCGAAAAATTCGATGCCGCTCATGCCGACTACAAAGCCACTTACCTAGGCATTACCAATCGGCCGCGGGTAGCTTGCGACCAGGCTTACAAAGAATATATGCTGCTTAAGGAATTTAAGGAAACCCAAACTGCTTATCCTTTACTGAAACGCAGTTTCGTGCGCTTGGATGAATTTATCGATAAATGGATTACCAACGACGCCTGGCTGGCGATGACGATCGAGAATCTGTTTAAAATGCTGAATCGCTTTCTGAATGAAGTCGCCGAGCTTAAACAGAAAGACCCGACCGACGCATTTACTATTTACCAGGCAGCCATGGTCGCTTTGCAGCCTTATTACGCGGTGCTTGAAAATGCCAGGAAACTGACTGGAGAGGCGGCGTGAGATTGGTAACCGAACAAACCTGGTAAACACCAATCGACTAAGGGATATATAAAGTTTTTAGAGCTTCCCAAAAGACAATTAACCCCAATAATTTAATACAGCTCTGATCCCTGTTTTTTTCAGGTCGCGTTACCGAAATTGCAAAATTCAGGTAGACTTAAATTTTAGCAATTCGACTGGGATCGGCGTCAAAATGGAAGATATCGCAGCGCTTATGTGTGCCAAGCAAGTTTTTTAGACATCATGGGCTCAACGATAGACCAGGGAAGCTATCGGCTGCAATTACGCCAAGACACTCACGCGCATCATCAGATCCTGAATCGCCACCCTTTGCTTAAGGGGCTAACCAAACCAAGTTATCCGCTGACCCACTATAAAGTACTTTTACTGGCATATTCTGTCTTATACCGACAGATCGAAGAGTTGATAGAGCGGTTTTTAATAAGCCAACACGTTGATTTTGATTACTCTGAGCGCAGGAAGTCAGCTTGGTTAGTAAAGGGTTTAGCTTATTTCCATGATCACAACATTGGCTTGGATGCGACTTTTAATGCATTTGTCGCATCGACGCTGGCAATCCCAAATCTTGGCGCTGTCAGTGAATTGGCCGGTCTTTTGTATGTCATCGAAGGCTCTACATTGGGGGGCCAGCACATTTCTCGCGCTTTAGCCGATTATCATGGTTTGTCTTCTGAGACAGGTGCCAGTTTTTTTAACGGCTATGGACAGCACACCTTGATGCGCTGGGAGTCGTTCCTGCAATTTTTCGACTCGGTTATTCAGGATAATGAAGATTTTCTTAGCGCTAAAGATGTGGCATGCCGGGTGTTTCAGACGTTTCAATCCGCTTTGGATTATGGCGTACCATTCTTGCCAGAAAGTTGATGCTTGCTGATGACTACCTACACTCAGGAAGAATTTGAGCAAGCGTTACAACATTGCGAAAGAGAGCCGATACACCAACTCGGGCTCATCCAACCGCATGGCGTAATACTGGCATTAGGGAATGAACTGCCGCGCACCGTGCTGCAAGCAAGCGACAACCTGAGCCTATTGTTTGATCTGGCAAAGCCGTTCACCTGCGGACAAGCATTGAATTTGCTGTTGGATAGCGTTTCGATTAAAAAAATTGAACAATTGATCCAAGACGTCAAACACGATCATGCAGTAAGCGATCAGATCCAAATAATTAAAAATGGGCAATCGCAAGAAATCCAGGCCCGTCTGTTCCAAAGCGGCTCGCTATACGCGCTGGAATTGGTAAATGACGAAAACATACCGATGACTGAGCGTGCTCAAGACTTGTTAATGTTGATGCAGCAGGGTCTTGCTGTTTCGGAGCTGGATGTGGAGATTCCAGAATATTTCGAAAAAATCGCTGAACTTGTGCAGTCATTGAGCGGTTTTCACCGGGTGATGGTCTATCGTTTTGACGATAATTGGGATGGCGAAGTAATCGCTGAAAGCTGCGCACAAAACATAGACTCCTTCTTGGGCTTACATTTTCCCGCCAGCGACATTCCCCCGCAAGCGCGCCGCTTATATACACTCAACCATGTGCGCCACGTAGCAGATATAGACGCAACCCCTGTAGCAATATCGCCAAGCGTAAATCCGCAAACGGGTGAATCTTTTGACATGACTTATTCAAGTCTACGCAGCTTTTCTCCCGTGCATATCGAGTACCTCAGGCACATGGGGGTACATGCCTCCATGTCGATTTCCTTGTTGCAAAACGGTCGGCTTTGGGGCTTGATCGCTTGCCATCACCAGACAGCAAAGCGGGTATCAAATGCGGTGCAGGAAACCGCTGCATTAATTGGCCGCATGGCATCGGTAAGACTATCCAGTATAGAGGCCCAAAAACAGCGCAAACTAATAAACAATGCCGTTGGTGTTATTGGCGAATTGGTAAAGAACATCACGACTGACTCGGTCAGTGTGTTAATGGAGAAATTATTACCAGACTTGCTTAACCCGGTAAACGCGACCGGCATTTGCGTAATGGTGGAAGGAAATCTATATAGCTACGCGAATACCCCGCCAACCGAGTCGATTACTGAACTCTTAACCTGGCTAAAAGCCCAAGGTAGAAGAGAAGTTTTTAGCACCCATCACTTGGGTCAAAAATTTCCGCCTGCTGAAAATTATGCACATACAGTTTCGGGTTTACTCGCAACACCACTGTCCAGCGACATGCGCAATTGCATTATCTGGTTTAGAGCCGAAATGCCTCAAACCGTAAAATGGGCTGGCGACACGCAAAAATCACTGCATACAGATGCAACGGGAATGGTAAGGCTATCGCCGCGTCAGTCGTTCGATGCCTGGACAGAATCCAGGCACGCTCAAAGTGCGCCCTGGTCAAATACCGAAGAAGGGATTGCGGGGATGCTCTCCATTATTTTGACCGAAGGGCTATCGCAAAAATATCAATTAGAAAGGGTTTTAGAGCAACAAAAAGCGGTAGAAGACGAATTAAGAATTGCCGCAACAGCATTTGAATCGCAAGAGGGTATTATATTAACCGACAGCGAAGGCATAATTGTTCGGGTAAATACCGCGTTTACCAATATCACAGGCTATAGCGCCGACGAAGTAATGGGTAAAACGCCTCGCATACTCAAGTCAGGTAAGCACGACAGTGATTTCTATCAATTGATGTGGAAAAGGCTGCTAACCGACGGTGTTTGGGATGGTGAAATCTGGAACAAGCGCAAAAATGGCACTATTTCTCCAGAACATCTGACCATAACAGCAGTAAAAGATGCTGTCGGCGCAATAAAAAACTTTGTTGGTTCCCTGATTGACTTAACGCAGATGAAAGCCAGTCAGCAAGAGATTGAGAAACTGGTTTATTTCGATCCGTTAACAGGTTTGCCAAATCGACGACTTCTGATAGATCGCCTCAAGCAAGCTATAACATCTAGGACACGCAGCCAAAATTATGCTGCCCTGCTATTTATCGATCTAGATAATTTCAAAATGTTGAACGATACACTCGGCCATGATTATGGCGATTTATTATTACAACAAGTGGCAGACCGTTTAGCTGGCTGTATTAGAAAGAGTGACGTGGTTGCACGACTGGGCGGGGATGAGTTTGTTGTTATTCTGGAAGACCTTTCTAAAAACCAAGGCAGGGCGGTATCTGTAACAGAAAGAGTGACTAAAAAAATAATTGCCGTATTGACCAGGCCATATTCACTTCTGGATCAAAAATATCAAAGCACGCCAAGTATTGGCGTCACCTTGTTTAATAAGCATGACGTTAGTTTCGAAGACATTATCAAGCAGGCAGATATTGCAATGTATCAGGCAAAAAAAGCGGGGAGTAATACCTTTCGCTTTTTTGATCCAGAAATGCAGGCATATATTGTTGCGCGTGCATCATTAGAATCCGGGCTGCGACTTGCAATCGCGGAAAAGCAATTTATGCTGCATTACCAACTGCAAATCAACCACGATCAAAAAATTATTGGCGCTGAAGTTCTAATCCGCTGGCAGCATCCGCAATTAGGTTTTCTGCCACCCTCTAAATTTATACCGTTGGCTGAAGAAACTGGCCTTATAGTGCCCATTGGACTTTGGGTGCTGGAAACTGTATGCAGCCAATTAAATTCCTGGCAAGATAATCCGCTATTAAATGATCTGCAAATTGCTATAAATGTATGTCCAAAGCAGTTTTTTCAGGCAGATTTTGTCGCCCAGGTTCAACGTATAATTACCCTGTACTGCATCAAACCGGGGCGGCTAAAATTTGAATTAACCGAAAATATTTTGGTGGAGCAGCTAGAGCCGACTATTGAAGCCATGACAGCATTACGAAAGCTGGGCATATCTTTTTCGCTGGACGACTTCGGAACCGGTTATTCTTCACTACAATATCTAAAAAAACTCCCCCTGGATCAGCTTAAAATAGATCAATCATTCGTGCGGGAAATTGTCATAGATACCAATGATCAAGCGATTATCAAGACGATTATTGCCATGGCAAAGGCGCTTGATTTAGACGTGATTGCCGAAGGCGTGGAAACACAAATGCAGCGAGAATTATTGGAGCAATATGGCTGCAATACCTACCAAGGCTATTTATTCAGCAAACCCATTCCTGTTGCAGAATTTGTCGGCATGGTGACTGGATTAATATCTTGGGCGTAAAAGTCTGGGCTCTATCTGACAGTTTGGAAGCTTGGTGAAAATAATATTTGATAATGGCGGTCTAGAATTGACCAATAAGCGAAAATCGGTTTAATTATACCGATGACCGCAAATTGATAATAAGTCGTGTTGGTTCTGCAGAATTAGGCTGAGTTGAATGAAAATGAAACCCAGCGGCTAAGTTGATTGGTTTTTAATTCTAAGATCAATTTGGACGCAAAAATACTTAGTTATTTGCCATATCTGCTGGGTTTCGCTTTGCTCTACCCAGCCTACCGGCTGCATCACAAGTGGCAACCAGGCGAATAGGCCATGCCGTTAAGTTAAGCAGCGAGTTTACAGTAGGGTCGAATTAATTCGACCTGAAAACATCCCTAGTGCGAATAAATTCGCACCTACAGTTATTAACTTATCGGCATTGGGCGAATAGGTCGGTGGTTTGACCAAACCAGGCTAGCATGTCGATTAATCCTTTAATACAGATAATCGCAAACCCGTTCCTGTGTCGCAGCATATAGACAAGAACGGGTTTGCAAACACTCAATCTGGTTTTACCAAATTAAAGCAATGCGGGGGATTTGGTCGCAAAAAGCCAGTAGCGCTTGCTGCTGGCGAGTTTCAACATGCCGAATACCGAACCAAACAGCCAAAATGCGCCGGGCAGCGGTACAACTTGAACCGGCTCATTGGTGAAGTCTGGTGCAAAATCTGAAATTTGTCCGAAACCGGCTGGCAGTGAGCTATCGCGCGGCCAAAGATTCCAGGTGTAGTTGGTTTTGGCAAGACCGTTAGATGGCAACAAACTGCCTGCTATGTCCGCAATCAATTTATCGTCTTGTATTGTGGCTGTGCCTGCGGCAAAAGCGGTGCTACCGCCGCCTGCGCCTAAACGATTCACCGCGCCACTACCGTCTAAATTGAAGCGCACTACAGAATCGAACAGTACACCTGGCAGACCGTTAGCGGCAAACCCAGCGGTGTTAGCACCGCGATTGATGCCCAAAATATAAAACCCGGTTGGGGTTAAGCCGATATTGGCAGCATACTTACTTTCAAAATGGAAAGTATCGCTAGCAGGGTTATAGGTGAGCAACGCTTCGAGTACATCCAGATCGCCGATCTTACTGCCGACATAGCCGGCGACATAGTCGTCTTTAGCATCGGTAAATACGCTAGCGTTGGCTTGCAGCGCACCGGCTAACATAACGGCGGCAAATACTGTTTTGGTCATGTTTAATCTCATGCTTCCATCCTCTGTCGATAAGATCAATAAGGTGCAGCTAACCAGCGGCAAGCTCTAGTTGGCGGCGGTTTTTGTTCCTTAGGAACCTGGCCGGTGTCGTCACTTGATCATACACCTAAAGCCAATGCTGCCCTGCCGTGAGTAACTTAGGGGAGTCATTCGAGCAAGACTGCATTCTGTGGTGAATGCCGCAATGCGGGCGCAAGGTTCAAAGCGCGTGCAATTAATTTTGTCGACCGGTGCGTCAGAGGCTAACCTGAGTTATGCGGCTGACGATGACCTCTAATAACGATCAGGCGTAAACAGCAGGATATAAAACCTGCTGGACGTTGTTCTTCGGCAGGATTATTGCGAATACTGACCTAGTTAAACCGAAAGCCTGCAACCAGCGTCTTTAAGCTGCGTAAGTCGCGGTCTTCGGCGTCGGGCTGGTAGCGTAAACGAATATAAATTTCGGTAATGCGTTCAATGGATTCTGCCAGATCCGGTCGCAGGTTCTTGGCGCGTTCGGCGATGGTTTTGGGGCCGTCGCCAGGTTCAACTTCTATTCCGGCTTTAGTCAGTTTGTGGCAAAAGCGTTGATACAGCGCCAAGGCTGGATCTTGTCGCTGCCGACCGACACCTAACACTCGCCAGGCCAGCAAACCGCCGATCCCGCCTATGCTGATCAGCAGCCAATATCCCAGTTTGACGAAATCGTCTATGCCTAAAGCCTGTAAAAACGCCTTTTGATTGGCCGTGTCGTAATTGATAATCCAGCGCTGCCATTGATAGTCCACGCTTTGCCAAAGCTGTCGGCCGCGCTGCAGCCAGGATAAGGTTTCGGCATCCAGCCGTATGGGGCTGAAATTGACCGCGCCGCTGGCAATTTGCAAATCCACATTCACGCCCATTTCCACACGTTCCGGGGCGATGGCGGCGGTCGGGTCGAAGCGCACCCAGCCGCGACCTTCCAGCCAAGCCTCGGCCCAGGCATGAGCATTGGCTTGCCGGACTTCCAAAAAACCGCCCAGACTATTCATCTGTCCGCCTTGATAGCCGCCCACCACCCGAGCCGGGATCTCGGCAGCTCTTAATAAATACACAAAAGCGGTGGCATAGTGGCTGCAAAAGCCGGCGCGCCGCTCGAATAAAAACGTGTCGATAGGCTTATCGGGCATGGGCTGCGGACTTAAGGTGTATTGAAAATTTTCCTGCCGAAAGTGTTGCAACACATTGCCTATAAACGCTTCCGGTTGCGCTTGTTTGCCTTGTAATTGCTTAAGCAGTTCGACGACTTTTTCCGACGGTTTGCCGGGCAGTTGCAAACTTTCCCGGCGTTCGGTTTTGCTGATGCCGCCGGTGTTGTAAGTCGGTGTTGAGCTAAGCCGATACTCAAGCCGGTCGCCTGGATTTTTGTTGGTGATCAACTGATACAAACCATTGCGGCGTAGCCCCGGCGGAAACTGGCTAGCCATATCCAGCGCAAATACCCAGCTTTTGGTTTGCGGCTCCATCATCAGGGTGTAGTCGTAAGTCTTGCCGTTAAAGGTTGGCTCGTCGGGATTCGCTTCGCGGCCCAAAACCGGCGGTGCCGTCCAGCGTATGCCATCGGTACTGGCGTACACAGGGCCGCGCCAATATAGCTGCGAGGGCGGCGGCAAATCGCCGTCGAATTTAACTCTAAACACCAGCTCCGGCGATAAGCTTAATTCGGCAATCGAGCCGGGTTCCAGCGTGTTGCTCAAACCGCTTTTGGCGTTGCTGTCGTCGTCCAGCCAGCTCCAATGCGGCGCTTCCAGGCGTGGAAATAACACAAACAGCACCAAAGCTATCGGCAGGCTTTGCAAGATAATCGTCGCTGAGGTTTTTAAGGCCGCCAATGTTTGCGGCGACTGGCTGTTTTGGGTGATTAAAGTAGCGAGCAGCACCCCGTTCACCGCTAAGATATACAGCGCCATTAAGATGCTTTCTTCGTATAAAAACTGGGTGGCGGCCACAATAAACGCCAAATAGACGGTGACATACACATCGCGCTTACCGTGGATTTCAAACAGTTTTAATCCCAGCGCCACCACAAACAAACCGGTACCGGCATCGCGACCAAAGACTGCGTGTTGTTGGGTATAGAGCAAGGCTATCCCCGACAGCATCAACAAAAACACCAGCCAGCGATTGGGCAAATACTGCGGTCGCCAGACGCCTAGCAAGCGCCAGAGCAGCATTAGCGCAAAAAAAACCACCAACAAAGGCGGAATATGCCAGGCATGCGGCAAGGTAATCAGCCCTATCGAGCCGAGTAAAAACAAGGATAAGCGGGTGGATAGCGGCGTAGTCATGCTCAAAACAGCGCCAGGGCTTGCAGACATTGGCGATAATGCGCCGCGCCGTTGTCAGGCGGCAAGCGCAGTCCGGGTAGGACTAAGCCGTAGCGTAGACCGGCTTGTTCGGCATCCACCACCCAGCGGCATAATTGGCTGACGCGTTCTTCGGTTTGATGGCCGGGTGTGGCTTGATAATCCAGCCATAACTCAGTGCTACTGGCGCCGCTGTATTGTTTACTGTGCACACCCTGGCCTTTGGCAAAGGCTTTCCAATGGATTTGCCGTACCGCATCGCCATGTTGATAGGCTCTTAAGCCGTAAAACTCGTCGCCGTTGCGCCGGTTTTGGCCTTCTTTATGCTGGCCGCCATCGCTTTCCGGAAACGGCAGTAACTGACTGGCGGGTTTGGGATAAACCAATAGTGGGCTGTCGAAACGCAAGGGCGCCCAAGCCCGGAACAAGCCCAGAGGATAACAACTGGAAACAGTCAAAGTGCCCGGTAATTGCCAGCCTCGGCGTGGCGTGGATTGGTAAAGGGTGACGGTTTGCGTTTGTCCGGCGCTTAAACTCAAGCAAAGTTCAGTTTCCAAGCCCAAATCCACCGCAAAGCGTGACTGCGAGCCAGGGTTGCTGATCTGAAAGTTAAACGGCCCGGCCTGCCCGGCAAATACGCTAGTTTGACGCCCCGGTTGCACCTGCAAACCCGCCAAAGACTTAAAGCTGTGCAGGATGGTGACAAAAAACACACTGGCCAGCAAAAAACCCAGCAAATATGCCAGATTATTGTTGTAGACAAAGCCAATCAACAATAACAACAAAATCAGCAACACAAAGGCCAAGCCGCGTTGGGTGGGCAAAATAAACACCCGGCGTTGGGTTAAGGTAATCGCCCCAGCCACCGGCGCTTCGCCACGGAAAAAGCGCGACAGTTTAAAACGCTGCTTTAGCGATAAGGCCGCTGCGCTCAAAGCACCGGCACGTATTTGAGAATAGGCGCGACGATGGCCGCCGAGTCGCTGCTACCGGCGTTCAAGCGATGTCCGGCCACAGCTGGCAACACCGCTTGCAAATCTTCCGGCAGCACCGCGTTGCGTTTGTCGATAAAAGCCCAGGCTTTGGCGGCAGCCAGCAAACCCAGGCCAGCGCGCGGTGATAAACCGCTGACGTAATCGTTGGATTGCCGGCTAAAAGCCAGAATGGCTTGCAGATAATCCAGTAAAGCTGGCGATACATGCACCTCGCTGGCTGCTTGCTGTAAAGCTGCCAGTTGCGCCGGTTGCAATGCCACCGGTAGTTTGTCGATCAATACGTGTCTAGGCTGGCCGCTTAAAAGCTCGCGCTCGGCTTGGCGACTGGGATAGCCCAACTCCAGCCGCATCAAAAACCGATCTACTTGCGATTCCGGTAACGGAAAGGTGCCGATTTGATGGGCGGGGTTTTGAGTGGCGATTACAAAAAACGGTTGAGGCAAGGGGTAAGTGCGACCTTCGACGGTGACTTGGCGTTCTTCCATCGCTTCCAATAAAGCGCTTTGGGCTTTGGGGGTGGCGCGGTTGATTTCGTCGGCCAAAATCATTTGTTTAAAAATCGGCCCGGGATGAAAGCTAAATATCTGGGCGTGGGCGTCAAATACCGAGGAGCCGACAATATCGGCAGGTAAAATATCGCTGGTGAATTGAATGCGCTGATATTCCAGGCCAAACAAACGCGCCAACGTGTGCGACAAGGTGGTTTTGCCGACGCCAGGAATATCCTCGATCAGCAAATGCCCCTTGGCCAATAAACAGCAGACTGACAGACGAATTTGTTGTTGTTTGCCAAGAATGACCTGGTTGGCCGCGGCGAGTAAACGATCAAGAGCGAGTTCCATTGGGCAAACGGCCAGAAATATCGATTAACCGAGTATAGATCAGCTTGGTTGCGCCTGCTATCGGCTTCATTGTATAAACCTGCTGGATACACACCCATGCAGCCTGGCTGCGGAGATTGCCATGAAAGAATACGAAGACGTGCGTGACCAATTGCTGAACATGCTGGAAGAACTGGACGACAGGTTGGGGAAAATCACCGACGACGTTAAGCACAGCGACACGCCGCTGGCGCAGGATTTTTCCGAACAAGCCACCGAAACCGAAAACGACGAAGTGCTGGATGCTTTGGGTAACGCCGCGCGGAGTGAAGTCGAGAAAATAAAAGAAGCCATTTCCCGCATCGATGCCGGTACCTACGGAATTTGCCTGGGCTGCGGCGAGCCGATAAAAAAAGAGCGTCTGGCTGCGGTGCCTTACGCCAATCAATGTATCCGCTGCGCCTCAAGCAAACCGCAGGCTTAATTTATGCTGCATGACAAACGCAACCAGCCGCTTGCCAAGCCTTTGCAGGCGGCAATGATTTGCTGATAAATGTGAGTTGTTATGCAGTTTTTTCAGACCTTACTATTGTTGCTAAATGACGGTCTGAGCAGATCAGCTTAGCCGACGAGTTTTTACCAATACAAGCCTCACAGCGCATCAGCGAATAACTCGGCCTGTCTGGGAATTGTGTACTATCCTTGCCGACGATCATTCTATTTATCGCTGGGACGAAAATCATGGATATTGCCGAACTGTTGACCTTTTCCGTCAAAAACAAAGCCTCCGACTTGCATCTTTCCGCGGGCTTGCCGCCGATGATTCGGGTTGATGGCGACATTCGCCGCATCAATATTCCCTCCCTGGATCATAAGGAAGTCCACGCGCTGATTTACGACATCATGAACGACAAGCAGCGTCGCGATTACGAGGAGTTTCTGGAAACTGACTTTTCCTTTGCTTTGCCCGGTGTGGCGCGTTTTAGGGTAAACGCCTTCAATCAGGATCGCGGCGCTGGCGCGGTGTTCAGAACCATTCCCTCCAAAGTACTGACCCTGGAAGACCTGGATGCACCCAAATTTTTTGCCGAGCTTTGCACCAAACCGCGTGGCCTGATTTTAGTCACCGGCCCCACAGGTTCCGGTAAATCGACCACTTTGGCGGCGATGGTCAACCACATTAACAACAACGATTACGCGCATATTCTGACGGTCGAAGACCCGATCGAGTTTGTCCACGAAAGCCAAAAATGTCTGATCAACCAGCGTGAGGTGCATCGAGACACCCTGGGCTTTAACGAAGCCTTGCGCTCGGCGTTGCGGGAAGATCCGGACATCATTCTGGTCGGTGAGATGCGGGATTTGGAAACCATCCGTTTAGCCTTGACCGCTGCGGAAACCGGTCACTTGGTATTCGGCACCTTGCATACCACCTCGGCCGCTAAAACTATCGACAGGATAATCGACGTATTTCCTGCCGCCGAAAAAGATATGATCCGGGCCATGCTGTCAGAGTCCCTGCAGGCGGTTATCTCGCAAACGCTACTTAAAAAAGTCGGCGGCGGCCGTATAGCGGCGCACGAAATCATGGTGGGTACGGCGGCGATTCGCAACCTGATCCGCGAAGCCAAGGTGGCGCAAATGTATTCGGCCATTCAAACCGGTCGGCGTGACGGCATGCAGACTCTGGATCAAAACTTGAAAGAACTGGTGGACAAAGGCTTGATTACCGCCAAAGCGGCGATGACCCGAGCAGTCAACAAAGACATGTTCCGATAATTAAAGGAGACGTCATGGACTTTAAAGCCTTACTGGCGCTAATGGTGGAAAAAAAAGCGTCTGATTTGTTTATCACCGCCGGTCGGCCGCCTTCGCTGAAAATCGACGGTAAAATTGTCGAAGTATCCAAATCCGTGCTGACAGACGAACAGTCGATGACGCTGGTGCTGGGGATCATGTCGCAGCGGCAACGCGACGAATTTGAAAACACCAAAGAATGCCAATTTGCCTTGAGTGCACACGGCCTGGGCCGCTTCCGGGTCAGCGCCTTTACCCAGCGCGATGCTGCGGGCATGGTACTGCGGCGCATCGAAACCACCATTCCCAGTTCCGACGACTTGCATTTGCCGCAGATCTTGAAAGAGCTAATTATGTACAAACGCGGTCTGGTGATTTTCGTTGGTGCTACCGGCACCGGTAAATCGACATCGCTGGCGGCTTTGATTAAACATCGCAACGAAAACACCAGCGGTCACATCATTACCATCGAAGACCCTATCGAATACATGCATCCGCACAAAGGCTGCATTGTCACGCAACGCGAGGTGGGGCTGGATACCGAGTCGTTTGAAGTAGCGTTAAAGAACACCTTGCGGCAAGCGCCGGATGTGATCATGATCGGCGAGGTCAGATCCCGCGATACCATGCAGCATGCCATCACCTTTGCCGAAACCGGGCATCTTTGCGTGTGTACTTTGCACGCCAATAACGCCAACCAGGCGCTGGACAGGATTTTGCATTTCTTCCCCGACGAAATGCACGGTCAGTTATTTATGGATTTGTCTTTAAACTTGCGCGGTATCGTCGCGCAGCAGTTGATTCGCCGTGCCGATGGCAAAGGCCGTTACCCGGCTATCGAAATTTTGCTGAATACGCCGCTGGTGTCCGATCTGGTTCGCAAAGGCGAAGTGCATAAATTAAAAGAATTGATGAAAACTTCGCGCGAGCATGGCATGCAAACTTTCGATCAAGCGCTTTACGATCTGTATACAGCCGGTAAAATTAGTTACGATGACGCGCTGCAATCTGCAGACTCACGCAACGAAGTACGGTTGATGATCAAACTGGGTGCCGATAATGCCAATTTTGAAGACGCCAGTATGAAATTGACCGAGGATGAAGATGCCAACATCTTATACAAATAACCACGGTAAGCCTTAACTTGCAAAACTTGACGCTCAAGCACTATTTAATCTCAACTTTAATGGCTGTGCTGGCGGGTTGCGCATCGCAGCCACCTTCCAGCGATAAACCTAACAATCGGGCCAGAACACCTACCCAACAAGTCGCGCCCAATCAGGCTCGCAACGCCACGCCCGACTTAAGGCCCTTCGCCAGCGTTGGCGGCTATCATGCTAGTGGGATAAGCGGCGATTACGCCAGCTATCCGGCGCTAAATCAGTTCATCGACCAAATGGTACAAAAACACGGCTTTGAACGTGAGTATTTGCAAGGTCTGTTTTCGCAAGCCAAGCGCAAGCAATGGACGCTGGATTACCTGGCCAAATCCGACCAAGGCTTAAAAGGCAAACCCAGCAAAGGCGGTTGGACGCGCTATAAAGCCCAATTTCTCGATGATAGGCATGTCAGTGCTGGTGTCACCTTCTGGCAGCAACACCATGCAGCGCTGCAACGCGCCAGTCAGCAATACGGTGTGCCTGCCGAATACATCCTGGGCATCATGGCGGTAGAAACCACGTTTGGTAGCTTCGTGGGTAATCATAGAATCATCGATGCCTTGACCACCTTGGGATTTGATTATCAAAGACGCGGCGAATACTTCCGCAGCGAGTTGGAAAACTTTTTGGTGATGAGTCGTAGCGAAGGTCTTGACCCCGGCAAGCCGGTAGGTTCGTTCGCAGGGGCGATGGGCTTGGGGCAGTTCATGCCCAGCAGTTTTTTGCAGTGGGCGGTGGATTTTAACGGCGATGGTCGCCGCGACCTGTGGAACCCGGAAGATGTAATCGGTAGCGTGGCCAATTACTTTGCCCAACACGGCTGGCAAGCCGGCAAGCCTATCGTCTCGTCAACTCGTGGCAGTTTTAGCGGCATCGATAGCCTGCAGCCGGGAGCCGATCATAGTTATGATTTAGGTACATTAACTCAAGCGGGCATAGAACCCGTCGGGCCGTGTAATTGCGACTATCCGCTACGCTTGCTATTGCTCAGGCATCAAAGCAATGACGAATATTTGCTTGGGCATCCCAATTTTTATGTGATTACCCGCTATAACCAGAGTACGCATTATGCGATGGCGGTGCATGAGTTGGCTTTGGCGATTAAGCGGGGGTATCAGCGGGTGGCTGGGTTGTAGTTGTTGGTTTTGGTTTTGGTTTGTGTCGCTGGCGCGACGGTTTGTTTTGAGGTCGGGGTACGGCCTGACAGCCGAGATAACTTCGCTATTTTCTCGTAATGCTCATTCCCACGCGGCGCGTGGGAACGAGAAAAGCAAAAACTAAGCTTTAACCCCTTTCCGATCAACGTGCCCCAAATCCCTATCCGGCGCAATCTGATCTCGCACCAGCTGCTTTAACTCGGTAATCTCTGGAAACCGCTCGCGCTCTTTGCGCGACCAAACCAAAATCCCGTTGGCATACACGTCAAAAATGCCGCCAGTTCCGGGCTGTAAGGCCAGTTCGTCCAACTCCTGCTCAAAAGTGCTCAACAACTCCTGCGCCATCCAGGCTGCCCGCAGCAGCCAGCGGCATTGGGTGCAATAACGGATTTCGACACGGTTGCTCATGGCTTATAACTTGTCACGCAAACGTTTATAAATCCCGCCAAAACTACCGTTACTCATCAGCAATACATGGCAGACGCCGGATTGGGCTTTGATAGTGTCGATAATCGCATCCAGGCTGTTACAAATCTCGATGTTGCTGGCGTATTTGAGTAATTGGCTTAAATCCCAACCCAGATTGTCGGGTTGGTAAATAATGGCTTGGTCGGCCTCGGCCAGCGATTCCGCAAGCGATTGAGTGTGTACGCCCAAGCGCATGGTATTGGAGCGCGGCTCGACAATCGCCAGGATTTTTTCGCTGCCGACTTGTTGGCGCAAGCCGTCCAGCGTAGTTTTGATAGCCGTTGGATGATGGGCAAAGTCGTCGTAAACGGTAATGCCGTTGCGGCTGACGATGACTTCCATGCGTCGTTTGACGTTTTGGAATTCAGCCAAAGCCGCAATCGCATCTTTTGCCAAAATACCAATATGTCGGGCAGCAGCGATGGCGGATAAGGCGTTGTAGACGCTGTGACGACCGGTTAAGGTCCAATCAACCGTGCCCTGGCTCTCGCCTGTAAAACTGACCGTGAAGCGACTGCCATCGGCTTTTAATAGCTGCGCTTGCCAGTCGGCTTCACCCTCGATGGCGGTTTTCACTACCGGCGTCCAGCAGCCGGTTTCTAAAACCTCAGTAACATGTTGTTCGCAAGCCGGGGCGATGATCAAGCCTTGGCTGGGGATGGTGCGCACCAAATGGTGAAACTGCTTTTTGATGGCGTCCAGGTTTTCAAAAATATCGGCGTGATCGTATTCCAGGTTATTCAAAATCGCGGTACGTGGGCGGTAATGCACAAACTTGGAGCGTTTATCAAAAAAGGCGCAGTCGTATTCGTCGGCTTCGATGACAAAAAAATCCGATTCGCCCAAGCGGGCGGAAATGCCAAAGTTCAGCGGGATGCCGCCGATCAAAAATCCCGGCTTAAAACCGTTAAATTCCAAAATCCAGCTCAACATACTACTGGTGGTGGTCTTGCCGTGTGTGCCAGCCACCGCCAGCACCCATTTGTGTTGTAAGACATGTTCGGCCAGCCATTGTGGGCCGGAGATATATGGCAAGCCCAAATTCAACACCGCTTCCACTTCCGGGTTGCCACGCGACATGGCGTTACCGATAACGACCAAGTCGGGTTTGCAATCCAGATTTTCGGCTTTATAGCCGTTCATCAAGCGGATGCCTTGTTGCTCCAGTTGGGTGCTCATGGGCGGGTAAACGTTTTGATCGGCACCGCTAACGGTGTAGCCCAGTTCGCGCGCGATCAAGGCCAGGCCGCCCATAAAGGTGCCGCAGATGCCCAGGATGTGGATATGCAGAGGTTTTTGTTGTTCGGTCATTTTTTAGGTTCTTCTGGAGTGGCTTCGGCGGGTTTGGGTTCGCCTTCGATTTTTTCTTCGACTTTGGCTTCGGTGGCCTTGGCTCCCGCAGCTTCCAGCAGTTTAATAATATTTTCGCGGCCCAGTTTTTTGGCCTTGTCGATAATTTTGACGCTCTGGCTGTCCGCGGCATTTACGTTGGCACCGGCGGCGATTAACAATCCGACAATGTCCGGGCTGCCAAACATGACGGCGTCAGTTAAGGCTGTAGAGCCCAGCTTATCGGCCAAATTAACGTCGGCACCATAAGCCAACAGCGCCTTGACTACGCGCGTATTGCCGTTAAAACTAGCGGCCATCAGCGCAGTGCGGTCTGTTTCTATTTTGCCGTTGACGTCCAGACCTTGCGCCAATAGCGCTTCCACCCGCTCTAGTTTGCCAGTTGCGGCAGCAGCGAATAAATCCTTATTATCTTCGGCAAGCGCCTGCAGGGACAAGGCTAATAGCGCTGCCCCCAAAAATCTGGAGATGTTCATAGGATTGCTTACTTGCGTTTGGGTATGAGTTGGGTTGAAATAACACAAATACTGATTTACATCATCTATCAATGAGCGAAAAAAACAAAGTTTTAGTTGAAGCACAACCCTATTATATCGAGGCCCAGTCGGCACCCGATCAAAACCGGTATGTGTTCGCCTATACCATCACCATTACCAATGTCGGCTCTGCGCCAGCAAAATTAATGACGCGGCACTGGCTGATCACCGATGCCAACGGCAAAATTCAGGAAGTTAACGGCGAAGGCGTGGTCGGTGAACATCCGCATCTTAGCCCGGGCGACTCGTTTCGTTATACCAGCGCCGCCATGATAGAAACGCCTGTGGGGGTGATGCAGGGTAAATACCAGATGCAGTCCGACAGCGGCGAAAACTTTAATGCGCCCATTCCTCAATTCACTCTATCGATACCAAGAACGCTGCACTAATGGCGATTTATGCAATTGGTGACGTTCAAGGCTGTTACGACGAACTGCGCCGCTTACTGGATCTTATAAAATTCGACCCAGGCCACGATCAGTTGTGGCTGGCCGGTGATTTGGTTAATCGCGGCCCAAAATCTTTGGAGACCTTGCGTTTTGTCAAAGGCTTGGGTGCGGCAGCCGTTACCGTGCTGGGCAATCATGATTTGCATCTGATAGCCACTGCCGTGTCGCTGAGCAAGGCTGGCAAAAAAGATACCCTGGCAGCCGTGCTGGGTGCAGAAGATTGCGACGAACTGATTCACTGGTTGCGGCATCAGCGCTTGTTTTACCACAACGACGATTTTTGCATGCTGCATGCCGGCTTGCCACCGCAATGGGATTTTGAAACCACCTTGCGCATGGCCCGCGAAACCGAACAAGCCATGCAAAGCCCCGATCACGAGCGTTTTTTTCGTTCCATGTATGGCAATAAACCGGTGGTTTGGCGCGACGATTTGCTCAAAACCGAAAAACTGCGCTTTGCCATCAATTGTTTCAGCAGGCTGCGTTATTGCACGGTAGACGGGGTGATGGATTTTGGCCCCAAAGGTGCACCGGGCACCCAGCCCCATCATTTAATGCCCTGGTTTGAAGTACCTGGCCGCAAAAGTCTGGATATGCGGATCATCTTTGGGCATTGGTCGACGCTGGGGTATTTTGACGGCTATAACTGCTATTCAATCGACACCGGTTGTTTGTGGGGCGGCCAGCTAACCGCTTTGCAACTGGCAGACGAACCCAAACGATTTAGTATCGATTGCCAATCGGCGCAAAATCCCCAGGCCTTTGCATGGCGCTGAACTTTGCCGCCTTGCTGGCGTCAATCAGTTTGTAATTAACCACCAAGAGACTACACGATGCGAAAACACCTGATCCTCGCAGCCTTGCTTGCCCTGCCATTGACGGCCTTTGCTTACCCCAGCGAAAACGACTACGGTCAGCCAGTGGATCACAAACTGGAGCATTTGAATAAAATGCTGCAATTGAGCCCAGAGCAAAAAACTAAGCTGGAAGCGATTTTTAAAGAGCAGCATGACAAATTCCGCGCCATTCACGAGGAATCGCACAGCCGCATGAAAGAGGTATTAACGCCGGAACAAATGCAAAAAATGGATGAGATGCGCAAACAGCATCAAGACAAAATGCGCGGCGAGCATCCAAAACCACCCGCGCCATAAACAAAACAGCCTCTGTGGTATGCACCGCAGAGGCTGTCGTTTTTACTGCAGCAATATTTTAAGAAAAATTGCGACCGTAAAAAATCTCGGCCATTTCTTCTTGTAGTTGCGCCTGAATTTCTTCCTGCTCGTCGTCGGAAAAGTTACTTTCTTTTTCAAACAGATAATTTTCCAGTTCGGTTTCTTTCAACATCATTTTGGTGTGAAAGATATTTTCTTGATACACATTCACGTCTATCATCTGGTAAAGCTCTTTGGTGCTTTCCGCGATGTAGTTCTGGATTGAATTGATCTTGTGATCGATGTAATGCTTCTGGCCGGAAACGTCGCGAGTAAAGCCGCGCACCCGATAATCCATGATGACGATGTCGGACTCAAAGCTGTGGATCAGATAATTCAAGGCCTTCAAAGGCGAAATCTGTCCGCAGGTTGAGACATCGATGTCGGCCCGAAAAGTACAAATATCGGTATCCGGATGGCTTTCTGGATAGGTATGTACCGTGATGTGACTTTTATCCAAATGCGCCAGAATGGTATCAGGCAAGGGGCCGGGCGATTCCGAGTTCATGCCGGCCGGAATCACCGCACCCTCGGAAATTAACATGGTTACACTGGCACCTTGCGGATCGTAATCTTGATGGGCAATATTCAAAATCTGCGCGCCAATGATGTTGGCCACGTCTTTCAGAATCTGCGTCAGTCGCTTGGCGTTATAGGCTTCATCGATATATTCGATATAGGCTTTTTCCTGTTCTTTAGGCGCATAGCAAACATCGTAAATGTTGAAACTTAACGATTTGGTCAGGTTATTAAACCCGTGTAACTGTAATTTGCTCAAGCGCTCAACCCTCTATAACTTCAAAATCATGACTTATTTCCACACCGGCTTTTCCTAACATGATGGAAGCCGAACAATATTTTTCCGCAGACAGTTTAACAGCCCGCTCTACCGCCGCGACCGGCAAGTTTTTACCGGTCACTTTGAAATGCAAATGAATTTTACTAAACACAGCCGGCACGGTATCGACGCGTTCGGCAGTCAATTCTGCAGTGCAATGGCTGATTTCGTGACGGCCTTTTTGCAATATATCCACCACGTCGAAAGACGAGCAACCGCCCACACCTAGCAATAGCATTTCCATGGGGCGCACACCCAAATTGCGACCGCCATGATCCGGCGGGCCATCCATCACCACGGTATGTCCGCTACCGGACTCGCCGACGAACAATCTGCCATCGACCCACTTAATCGTTGCCTGCATTTCAAATCCCAGCCTAAATCAAAATTGTCGCGAATTTTACAACGACTTTGTCAAAAGTCTTGATTTTTTTGTAAAACTACTGCACCTTGATAGGATACCCAATCTAGTTCACAGAATTATTACAAATTATGAGCTTTGTTAAACAAAACAAGATTTCTCCCGCCGCCCTGGATTCCTTTCTACGCTTCTGCCATGTTAGGAGCTATCCGGCCAAAATAACTATCGTCCGACCCGGCGACGTGGGCGACAAATTGTTGTTTGTGGTCGATGGCTCGGTCAGTGTCAGCGTCGAGGACGAAGAGGGGCGCGAATTGATACTGGCGTATTTGAACAAGCACGATTTTGTGGGTGAGATCGGTGTGTTCAAAAATGCCGAAACCCGCAGTGTTTTGGTCAAAACCCGCACCAAATGCCAGATGGCGGAAATCGGTTACGAGCGCTTCAAATTGCTGCTAAATGGCGAACTGCGCGATCAGGCTGTAGAGATTTTGACGGTGCTTGGTGAGCAGCTTTCTACTCGTTTGCTGATCACTAGTCGTAAATACCGCGACTTGGCATTTATGGACGTGGAAGGCCGCATCGCGCGTACCTTGCTGGATTTGGCCAAAGAACCGGACGCCATTACGCACCCTGACGGTATGCAGTTGCATATTACCCGTCAGGAAATTGGGCGTATCGTCGGTTGCTCGCGTGAAATGGCCGGACGGGTTTTGAAAGAACTGGAAGATAAAGGTTTGATCACGGCGCACGGTAAAACTATCGTGGTGTTTGGTACGCGTTGAGTTTTTATTGCGCTAGTTAGTCTTGATTTTAAAGGCAATGCCGTTAAGAGAGCCTCTAAACAGGGGCTTTTGAATAATAGAGATTAGCCGTTAAGCCTATCGAATGGCCTAACCTGATCTAGCCAAATCGTCTGCCAAGCCTCCCTTGCTATTAAAGTTTTTCCGCAATCTCTGCAGCTTTTGCAGTGCCGCGCCACATCCCCGATAGCCATTGACGGACCCCGTCAACATAGGTAAACACCACCGGCACCACCAGCAAGCTAAGCAAGGTTGAGCTAATCAAGCCGCCAATCACCGCAATTGCCATCGGCTGACGAAAGCTGGCGTCTGCTCCCCAGCCCAAGCCAATTGGCAACATGCCGGCAATCATCGCTACCGTAGTCATTACAATCGGTCTGGCCCGTTTGTGGCAGGCATCCAGCAAGGCTTCATGCCGGCTGAGGCCGTGTTCACGCATCGCCAACAACGCATATTCCACCAGCAGAATCGAGTTTTTCGTCACAATGCCCATCAACATGATCAAGCCGATCATCGACGGAATATTCAGCTCACCGTTGGTCAACAGCAAGGCGATAAAGGCCCCGCCCATCGATAAGGGGATGGCTGACAAGATGGTTAGTGGCTGGAAAAAGTCCTTGAACAACAATACCAGTACGCAGAACACGCACAGCAGACCCGTCAACATCGCCATGATGAATCCACCTACCAGCTCGGCCATGATTTCCGCATCGCCGGTGTTGATCAGCTTAACGCTGGATGGCATATTGCGCACCGCAGGCAAGGCTTTGGCCGTAGCCAGCGCCTTGCCCAAGGATAGCCCACCCAGCTCTGCATTGACCGTGACATAGCGATGCCTGTCAAAGCGCTCCAGCATCGCCGAGCCGCTCGCCAGCGATAACTCGGCGATGCTGGATAAGGGCACCAGAATATCGCCGGCCCTGATGCGCAGATTGGACAACACTTGTAAATCCCGACGGTTAGCGTCCGACATCCGTACGCGGATGTTAAGTTGGCGGTTATCCAGATTCAGTTTGGCCAGTTGGGCGTCAAAATCGCCGCTGGTGGCAATGCGCACAGTTTCGCCGATCAGTTCAGCGGTCACACCCATTTCGGCGGTACGCTGCCAATTAGGCCTAATCGTGATTTCAGGGCGCTCCAGGCTGGCTGTCGAGCTGATGCTGCTCAGCGTACCCATTTGGCGCAATTCGCGCTCCAGGGCCTGCGCACTGGCTTTTAAAGTCGCTTCGTTGTCGCTGGATAGAATCAGCGACATTTTTTCGCCAGGCGCGCCTACGCCAATTGAAAAACGGGCGCCAGCCACTTCGCGCAAGGCAACACGCACGGCTTTTTCTATTTCAGCTTGATGCGGTCGATTGCTTCGATCGCCCAACTTTAGTGTCAAAGCGCCCTTGCGCGTCTCGCCCGCTCGCGTCATACCGCCGCCGATCAATTGGCTGCTGCCGACGGCGACAAACATATGCTCAATACCGGGCAGTGGCAATAATGCCTGGCGCGCCATTTCAGAGACTCGACCGGCATCGTCAAGCGAACTGCCAGGCGGTAACTCGAAATTTATCGTGGTAAAGCCGCGATCAGCCGGTGGTACAAATCCGGTTGGAATCAAGGGCACCAAGGCGCAGGCACCGATAAATAACAGCGTGGTCAGGGTCAGCGTGGTTTTACGGTGGCTTAAAGTCCAGCCCACAGCCTTCAAATACACCGGCATTAGCTTGCCGTCCACGGTAGCGGGATGATGACCTTCGGTGAGCAAATAAGCTGCCAGCATCGGCGTCAACAATCTCGCCACCAGTAAGGATGCCAACACCGCGACCACGGCTGTCCAGCCGAATTGTTTAAAAAACAAGCCAGAAATCCCGCTCATCATCGCGGTAGGCATAAACACCACCACTAGCGTCATCGTGGTGGCGATAACGGCCAGCGCAATTTCATCGACTGCCTCGGCAGCGGCTTGGCGGATGCTCTTGCCCATGCGCACATGTCGGGCGATGTTCTCGATCTCGACAATCGCATCATCTACCAAAATCCCGACCACGATAGCCAAAGCCAGCATGGTCAGCATGTTCAAAGAAAACCCCAGCCAATGCATCGCCGCAAAGGTGGGCAAGATCGACAACGGCAAGGCTGAGGCTGATACCAGCGTGGCCCGCCAGTCGCGTAAAAACCACCAAACCACCAGTACCGCCAGCGCCGCGCCTTCGTAAAGCATGGTCATCGAGCCGTGATATTGTTCTTTTGAATACTCCACCGAACCGGAAATCAAAGTGAAAGTTAACGACGGATCGGCTTGCTGCATGCGCTGCAAAGTCTGTTCAACCTGATCGGCAATGCGGGTTTCGTCGTAGCCTTTGGCGCGATAAATGTTAAAGCCGATTAAAGGTTTGCCGTCCAGCGTAGCCAGTTGGGTGCGTTCGGCGACGGTATCGTGCACAGTGGCAATTTGATCCAGCCGCACCTCGCGACCATTGCTGATGGCAACCGGCAAGGCCGCCAGCTCGCTGGCCTGACGTACCGTAGCCAAGGTGCGCAGCGATTGCTCTGCCATGCCCAAATTGCCGCGACCGCCTGAAGACTCTTGCTGCACTTGTTTTAAGGCCCGCGAAACATCGGTGGCGGTGACACCCAGAGACGCCAGGCGCACTGGATCGACTTCTACTTGAATCTCGCGCTGTACACCGCCGAGTCGCTCGAAGCGACCAACACCGGATACTCCCAGCATGGTTTTGCCCACACTGTCTTCCACAAACCAGGATAGTTCTTCTGCGTTGCGTTTCGTCGAGGCGATCGCGTAGGTCAAAATGGGGGTGCCGCCGACGGTAACGGCGTTAATGCTGGGCTGTAGTAAATTGCTGGGTAAGTCGGAGCGGACGCGGTCAACGGCATCTTTGGTTTCGATCAAGGCGTCGGAGAGCTTTTTCTCCAACATAAATTCCACATTGATTTGCACTATGCCATCGGTGATTGAGGTGCGGATGTGCTTGAGGCCGGACAGCGTGGCAATCGAGTCTTCCACCTTGCGCGCCACTTCGGTTTCCAATTGCCCCGGCGCAGAACCTGGCTGATTGAGCTTGACGGTAACCGTAGGTAAATCCAGATCTGGCAAAGACTGGATCGACAGTTGCTGCAAGCCGCGCAAGCCAGCCAGCGACAGCAATATAAACAGCAAAATCGCCGGAATCGGGTTGCGGATGGTCCAGGAGGCAAAACTCATGTTTTAGCCCTCGCTAGCGGCAGCGGGCTCAGGAACGATGTGTACCAGATCGCCATCGTTTAAAAAACCGGCGCCTTTCTCGACTACCCGGTCAGTAGCGAGCAAGCCTTGTACAATTTCAACCTCGACGCCTTGGCGGCGGCCGGTGCTGACCGGTTGTAAACTAACGGCTACCGTATCGGCATCGCCTTGCAATTTAAGCACATAGCTACGACCATCGCGGATAACCACGCTGGCAGCGGGTAGCGTCAACGCCTGACTTTGATTTAAAACGATACGGCCACTGGCGTACATGCCGGCCCGCGCCGAGCTGCCGGGGCGAATATCGGCATAGATCAGTCCGAGTCGGGATTGAGCATCCAGCGCCGGTGCCAATTGTCGTAAAGTAGCCTCTGCGCTACTACCGTCTGGCAAGCTAAGTTGAATGGCTTGGCCGATTTGGCTTTGGGCTATCTGCGCTGCCGTCAGTTCGCCGCGCCATTCCAATCTGTTCTGCCGAATCAAGCGAAATAGTTCCTGACCGCTACCCACCACTGCGCCCAAAGTGGCCTGACGGGCGCTGATCACGCCGTTATCAGGTGCGCGCACCTCAGCATAGCCAAGTTGCAGTTGCTTGGCGAGCAGTTGGGCTTTAATGGCATCGACCTGGGTACGCGATGTTTCTGCATCGGTTTCGTAACGCAGTAATTCTTGTTGACTGAGACTAGCGGCGCTTCTCAGTTTTTCAACGCGCTGTTTGTTGGTTTCGGCTTGGGCGGCAGTGGCCTGTGCCTGGCTTAGCGTGGCTTTCAATTGTGCCAGATCGGCGCGCAGCATGTCCGCGTCAAAACGCGCCAGCAGTTGGCCTAGCTTCACTTGATCGCCGACATTGACGTTGACCTCTATCAAACGCAGTCCGGCTTGCTGAGCGCCAATAATGGCCTCTTGCCAGGCGGTAATAGTACCGGATGCCTCGATGATAGTCGGCCATTGTCGCCATTGCGGCGCACCGCGTGTCACTGTCAGCGCCGGTGCTGCCAGTGTTTGTCCAGAAGCACTTTGGCTAAGTGGCTTTGCCGGAAAGGCCAGCCGCACCAGTAAAACCATTGTCAGCAGCGCAGAAATGCCAATTAGGAGTGTGCCGCGACTTATACCGCGTTGCAAGAATGGTTTGGGGTGATTAGCGATGTGCGCTAAGGGTGTATTCATGAAGGCAAATCTCGGTAAACATTTACACTGAGGGGAGTTTATACGACAATTCAAAACTAAACCATACAGTCTAGAATATAGTCGGCTAAAGTCCACTGTCAACCAAAGCTGTAGCGATAAGTTTAAGTAGGAGTGCTGCCATGAGAAAAAAAAGCGAGGAGCGTTGCGAGGCCATTCTTGACGCGGCAAAGTCTGTGTTTATAAAGGTGGGTTTTGAACAGGCGACTATGGCGGACATAGCAGCAAAAGTCGGGCACTCCAAGGCCACTTTATATAACTATTTCAGCTCCAAGGAACAATTGTTTCTGGAGCTGGCTCGTCGTTCCGCTGATCGCCACAGCGAGCAGTTATTTTCGCTATTGATGCCGGCATGCGGCAGCGCGCCAGTCGAGACTTTGCCAGTGCATGTCAACGAGGTGCTGGACTTATTACAGCCCTCTGATGATCTGGCCGCCACCTTGCAGCGTTTTGGCGAAGGCGTGATGCGTAATTTTTTAAACTTGAAAGGACTGGCAGCCAGACGCATGTTGATCGCTGCCGTTGCCACCCAACCCGCTGCTGGACGCTTGTTTTACGAAAATGGCCCGGTCAAGGGCATGGAGATTACCGCCCGGTTTTTTGAACAAGCCATGAACGCCGGTCAACTGCGCCGTGCCGATCCCAAAGTGGTTGCCGCACATTTTCGCGGCCTGCTGGAATCGGAAGTTTGGGAGCCGGGTTTGTTCAACGCCAGATCGGAACTCACGCCCAAGCAAATCAAGGCAACCGTCGAGCGCGCCGTCACTGCCTTCATCCGGGCTTATGCGCCTTAGCCAGCAAAGCTCCGACCAGGAATACTTCAGTTATGGCAAATTCTAAACCCATCGCGGTCTGGCGAAAAATTCCCAAAGGCGTTTGGGCGTTGGGATTTGTCAGTATGCTGATGGATATTTCCTCGGAAATGATCCACAGCCTGTTGCACTTATTCATGGTGACTACCTTACATGCCAGCAGTTTTAGCATCGGTCTGATCGAAGGTGCGGCGGAAGCCACTGCGCTCATCGTCAAGGTGTTTTCAGGCGTGCTTAGCGACTATTTGGGTAAGCGGAAAAGCCTGGCCTTGGTGGGATATAGCCTGGGGGCGTTGACCAAGCCGTTGTTTGCGATTGCCGACAGTAGCGGCATGGTGCTGGGTGCGCGACTATTGGATCGGGTGGGCAAGGGTATTCGCGGCGCGCCGCGCGATGCCTTGGTTGCCGACATTACCCCGATTGAAATTCGCGGTGCGGCGTTTGGGTTGCGGCAGTCGCTGGACACGATAGGCTCATTTTTGGGGCCGTTATTGGCCGTGGGTTTGATGTTGGCCTGGGCGAATGATTTTCGGGCGATATTTTGGCTGGCGTTAATCCCTGGCGTGTTGTCGGTGTTGATGCTGCTGCTCGGTGTGCGTGAACCCAAGCATTTACGCCGCGCTAAGCATGGCAATCCCATCAAGCGCAGTAATTTACAGCGTTTGTCACCGGCCTACTGGCATGTTGTGGTTTTGGGTGCGGCGTTTACCATGGCTCGCTTCAGCGAAGCATTTTTGGTGTTGCGCGCGCAGCAGGGCAATCTGGAGTTAGCGCTGGTGCCTTTGGTGATGGTGGCGATGAATGTTGTTTACTCAGCCACTGCCTACCCTTTTGGTCACCTTTCAGATCGAATATCCCACCGCACTTTGCTGGCCTGGGGTTTGCTGGTGTTGATAGCCGCTGATCTGGTGTTGGCCAGCAGCGTCCACTGGAGCGTGGTAATGCTGGGGGTGGCGCTGTGGGGTGTGCATATGGGGATGACACAAGGTTTGCTGGCAAAGCTGGTCGCCGATACCGCGCCGACCGATCTGCGCGGCACAGCGTATGGCTTTTTTAATCTGGTGAGTGGCATTGCTATGTTGTTGGCTAGCGTGCTGGCAGGCTTACTTTGGGATCGCTATGGCGCGGCATTTACCTTTTTTGCCGGTGCCGGATTTTGCCTGATTGCCCTTGGTTTACTGCTAGTAGCACCTAGAGCTGCGAAGCTTAAGCAATAACGCAATAGCGCGCATCAAAAAAGGAAAAAATCCCGAAATATTTTGAAAATTCAAGACGACAAGTGTAAGCTAATCCCTACATGATCTATCCGAAATTGCCGTTTGGGTCTGCCATCGGCGTCATCTAGAGCTCAGCTTGAATTATAGCGTCCTTCCTCGTCTGCAGCGCCTATCTACATTCCATTTGTGGCTGTTGTCGGTATTCCTGGCGAGTATCCTCACCGAATCAATCGTTGCTGGCATGGATATTTTGCTGCATCAGCGGGTCAGTTTTGATTACCTGCTGACAGGCTTTGTGACTTCTTCGATTGTCGCGTCTTTGATTAGCGCCATGATCATTTTGTTTTTGAAAAATCTGGACTCGCTCAATAACGCCAACGCCGAATTAAACACCATCGTCAACGCCTTGCCGGTGCCTCTGGCATTGTTCGACAGCGAGCGCCACATCATGATGCTTAACCCCGAGTTTACCAAAGTGTTTGGCTACAGCCGCGAGGATATTCCCACTGTCAACGACTGGCGGGAACTGGCGTTCCCGGATATAAGCTACAGAACTTGGGTGGTCGCGGAATGGCAAAGCCGCTTAGAGCATACCGACAATGCTTTTGAGCCTTTGGAAATTGAAGTCTATTGTAAAAATAGAGTTAAAAAATCTGTACTGGCCACTGCGACGCCACTCGGTGACTCGCCTTCGGGTGTGTTGTTGGTGTTGCTCTACGATATTTCAGTACGCGTTAGGGCGATGAACGCCTTGGCAGAGTCGCGCAATTTACTGCAAGCAGTTATCGAAACCATACCGGTACGGGTGTTTTGGAAAGACAAGCACTCGCGCTACCTGGGCTGCAATTCGCTGTTTGCCAAAGATAGCGGAGCCGATTGCGTGGATGAGGTGATAGGCAAAGTCGATACCCAACTTGGCTGGCGGGAACAGGCTGACCAGTATCGTCGCGATGATCAGCGGATCATTGAGGCAGGACTGCCGAAACTTAATTATGAAGAGCCGCAAACCACACCTAACGGCAATAAGCTGATATTGCGCACCTCGAAAGCGCCTTTGCGAAACCGAAATGGCGAAATTATGGGTGTATTGGGGGTTTACGACGACATTACCGCGTTAAAACATATCGAAGACGAACTATGGCTGACTAAAGCCATGGTCGATAAAAGTAAAACGGCTTTTTACTGGCTTAATCCGCAAGGCATGGTGATTTATGTGAACGATTATGCTTGTCAGTGCTTAGGCTATTTCCGTGATGAACTGGTAGGGATGTATCCGTGGGATTTTGATCCTGATTTTCTAGCCAGCTATTGGCCGGACACCTGGGCAAAACTGCTGGATGAGAAAATTGTCCATATCCAAACCCGTCATCGCCGCAAAGATGGCTGCGTGTTTCCGGTTGCGGTAACCGGTCATTACGTTAGCTACAAAGGCACAGAGTTAAGCTTTACCTTTGTGCAGGATATTACAGAGCGCATGCAGCTAGAGACGGAATTACGCATTGCGGCTACGGCGTTTGAATCGCAGGAAGGCATGATAATTACCGATGCCGACACCGTGATTTTAAAAATCAATAAATCGTTTACTGAACTCACCGGCTATGCTGCGGAAGATGTGGTGGGGCGCAAAATGAATTTGCTAAAGTCTGGGGTTCACGACGAGCGGTTTTTTGCGGCAATGTGGGAGGCGATTAATCAGAACGGGGTTTGGCAAGGCGAAATTTGGAGTCGGCGCAAAAATGGCGACATTTTTCCAGAATGGCTGACCATCACGTCGGTAAAAGGCGTAGATGGCCGGGTAACGCATTTCGTCGGCACCATGCTGGACATTACCGCTCGTAAAGCCATCGAAGATCATGTGCATCATTTAGCTCATCATGACGCGCTAACCGATTTACCCAATCGAACCCTATTGATAGACCGCTTA